>DATFPQ010000259.1:0-13388 GCA_035264765.1 Actinomycetales bacterium
CGCACCGCCCCGGTGATCGACGTCCTGGTGGCCGGCGGGGGCCCGGCGGGCCTGGCCACCGCCCTGTACGCCGCGCGCGCCGGCCTGGACGTCGTCGTGGTCGAGCCGCGTCGTACCCCGGTGGACAAGGCCTGCGGTGAGGGCCTGATGCCGGGCGCGGTCCTGGCGCTGGACGACCTCGTCGGCCGGCTCGACGGCGCGCCGTTGCGCGGCATCAGGTACCTGAGCCCCGGGCACCAGGCCGAGGCGCGGTTCCCGTCCGGCCACGGGCTCGGGCTGCGCCGGACCGCCCTGCACGCGGCGCTGCACGAGCGAGCCGTGGCCGCGGGGATCCCGGTCGTCGAGGGCCGGGTCGGCGACCTGACGCAGGACGACATGTCCGTGGGCGCAGCTGGGCACCGCGCGCGTTGGCTGGTCGCCGCCGACGGCCTGCGCTCCCCGATCCGCGCGGCGCTCGGCCTCAGCCGCCACGACCCGAGCCCCCCGCGCTTCGGCCTGCGCCGGCACTTCGCGGTCCGGCCCTGGACCGACCTCGTCGAGGTGCACTGGGGCGCCGACGCGGAGGCGTATGTGACGCCGGTGGGCCCGGACCTGGTCGGCGTGGCCGTGCTCAGCGCGGCCCGGCGGCCGTTCGAGGCGCAGCTCGCCGGCTTCCCGGCGCTGGCCGACCGCCTGCCGGCGTCCGCCGTCACGACCACCCGGGGTGCCGGCCCGCTGCGGCAGCGGGTCTCGCGGCGCGTGGCCGGACGCGTGCTGCTGGTCGGGGACGCGGCCGGGTACGTCGACGCGCTCACCGGCGAGGGGGTCGCGGTCTCGCTCGCGTCGGCCCGGGCGCTGGTCGAGTGCCTCGCCGCGGGGCGTCCCGGCGACTACGAGCGGCAGTGGCGACGGGTGTCGCGGCGGTACCGGCTGCTGACCGGGTCGCTGCTGGCAGCAGCGCGCCGCCCGGCGCTGCGTCGGGCGCTGGTGCCTGCCGCCGAGCGGGTGCCGGCGGTGTTCGCCGCCGCGGTCCACCAGCTCGCCCGCTGACCCGGCGGTCGGTCGGGCCGGGCGGGGCCGGGCCGGAGCCGGGCGGACAGGAGCAATGCCGCCCTGACGCGCCCGCCCGGTGCGGAAACGGGCCGTTGCTCCTGTCGGTCGGGCCCGGGGTCCCGGCCGCGCTACCGTGCGCCCATGACCAGCGAGGAGCGCGTGGTGCTGCTGGACGAGGAGCACCGACCGGCCGGGACGATGGCCAAGGCCGACGTCCACGGCGCCGACACCCCGCTGCACCTGGCGTTCTCGGTCTACGTGTTCGACCGCGCCGGGCGGTTCCTGGTGACCCGCCGCGCACTGTCGAAGCGCACCTGGGCCGGCGTGTGGTCCAACACCTGCTGCGGGCACCCGGCTCCGGGGGAGCCGGTGGAGTCGGCGGCCCGACGTCGCCTCGCCGAGGAGCTGTCGCTGCCGGTGCACACCCTCGAGGTTGCGCTGCCGGACTTCAGCTACCGCGCGGTGTCGCCGGAGGGCCTCGTCGAGCACGAGGTCTGCCCGGTGCTGGTGGCGACCGCGGACGAAGACCCGCGTCCCGACCCGGACGAGGTCGTGGAGTGGCGCTGGGTGGACTGGTCCGCCTTCCGGGCCACCGCGACGTCGACGCCGTGGCTGCTCAGCCCGTGGTCGGTGCTGCAGACGGCGCAGCTGCCGGCCGACCTGGACCAGTCCCCCGCGGTGCGCGGAAGCTGACGCTCCCCGCCCGCCCACAGTTGACTAGACGAAATTGGGTCGCGCGCGGGGGCCGTTCGGGTCTTCCCTGTAGGACGTGGACGTGCACTGGATGGACCCCGCGGCCCTCGAGCCCGCCGACCTGGCGGGCGCGGTTGCGGTGCTGGACGCTGCCCGGGCGGTCGACAGCGCGCACCGCCTGCCGGAGACCGTGTCGTCCCTGACCGGCCGGCTGCGGCACGGGTGGGACGGCGACCCGGCCGCCATGGCCGTGGCGAGGGACGCCACCGGACGGGTCGTCGGCGTCCTGGAGCTGGAGCTCCCCCGCTGGGACAACCGGCATTTCGGCTACGTCGACGTCACCGTCGACCCCCTGCGCCGCCGCGAGGGACTCGGCCGCGAGCTGTTCGAGGCCGGTACGGCCCAGGTGGTCTCCGACGGGCGGACGGTCGTGGCCACCGGTGGCTACGAGAGCCCGGCCAGCACCGCCTTCGCGAAGGCGCTGGGGCTGGACCGCGCGGCTGAGGAGGTGGAGCGCCGGCAGGAGCTGGTCACGCTGGACGGCGCCGGCCTGGCCGCACTCGCCGAGCAGGCGCGGCGGCAGTCCTCGGGCTACGAGCTGGTCCGGCTGCCCGCCTGGACGCCGGCCTCGCTGCTCCCGGAGGTGGCCCGGCTGACGTCCGCCATCAACGACGCGCCGACCGACGACCTCGATATCGAGGACGAGGTGTACGAGGGGCCCCGGATCCGCGCCTTCGAGGCGGCGCGGGTGGCGCAGGGTCATCGCCTCTACCGGCTGGCCGCGCGGGAGCGCTCCAGCGGCGCTCTGGTGGGCCAGACCGTGGTCGGCGTGGACGGCGAGCGGCCGGGCTTCGCGGCGCAGCTCGACACCAGCGTGCAGCGCGAGCACCGCGGTCACCGGCTCGGCCTGCTGCTGAAGCTTGGCATGCTGACCTGGCTGCAGGAGCGGGAGCCGCAGCTGCGAGTGCTGGACACCTGGAACGCGGCCTCGAACGACCACATGATCGCGGTCAACGAGGCCCTCGGGTACCGGGTCGTGGGCTGCGCCGTTCTCTGGCAGCGGCACCTCTGACCGAGCTCGGTGTGCTGGCTACGGGCGGCATCGCCCAGAGCGCACCCGTGATCGAGGTGGGGCCCGGGTTCTGCGGACGCTGCACTGCGTGACGGAAGCGGCGCGATCGGAGCAACGGAGCCCGAAGCTGCGAGGACCCTCCGCGACCGCGGGCAGACTTCTTCCCAGGTCGCCGGCGTGCCACATCTGCCCCCCTGCGGTGGTACGCCGGCGGCCACCTGAACGAGCGGTTGCCGGCGTGCCACATCTGCCCCCCTGCGGTGGTACGCCGGCGGCCCCTCGACGAGCGGTCGTCGGCGTGCCACATCTGCCCCCCTGCGGTGGTACGCCGGCGGCCGCCCCTGAGAGCGCGCGGCGGCCCGGTTGCTGGAACTGTGTACGGGGTCAGCACCCGGCGACCGCGGAGGACGACTGTGCGAGAGGAAGGCCCGAAGCGGACTTCCGCCATCCCGACGGAGACCACTTCCGCCGAGGGCGCTGAGGAGCCCCTGTCCCAGCGGGTCCGGGAGGCCTACCGGGAGGAGGTCGACCACACTCACGAGTCCCTGCTCAACGCCGCGATCGCGTTCACTTTCACGTTCGCCACCCTGCGCGGCCTCACGTACTCGATCAAGTACGACCTGGTGCCGTGGGGCAACATCGTGGCTGGGGGCGTGCACCTGCACCACTACGTCTGGGGCGTGATGCTGCTGCTGGTCGTCGGCATGGTCTCGCTGATCGTCGACAGCCCACGCTACAACCCGGTGCTGGGCATCGTGTACGGGATCGCCACGGCGCTGGTGGTCGACGAGTTCGCGTTGCTGCTCAACCTCCGGGACGTCTACTGGACCAACGAGGGACGGATCAGCATCGACGTCGCCCTCACGACCATCGCCGTCGCGCTCGTCTACTTCTTGGCCAAGGCCTTCTGGCGTCGACTCGGTCGGGAGCTGCTGCGTTCCCTGCGCCGGCACGTCGCCAAGCGCCGTGCCTGAGCGACAACAGTTGAGCCACGGCCCACACCGCCGGGTGAGCACAGGCGTTCGGATCAGCGGCTGAGCAGGTGCCGCAAGGTCCACGCGTTGCGGACCGCGTTTCCCTCCCCGTCGTTGTTGAAGTAGACGTACACGTCCTTGCCCGCGCCCTCCCACTCCCGCACTCGGTCCGCCCACCACCGGAGGTCGTCGTCGGGATAGGAGCCGCCGTACAGGTGGTGCCGGTCGGGGCCGTGCAGCCGGACGTAGACGAACGGCGCCGTTACGCGCAGCACGCAGGGAAGGTCCGCGCCACTCATCACGCAGTACGCGACGCCGTGCCGCTCGAGCAGGTCGAACACGGCCTCGTGGACCCAGCTCGGGTGCCGCAGCTCCACCGCGGTCCGCAGCCACCACGGCAGCCGGCCGAGGAAGTAGTCCAGCCGGGCGTCGTCCCGCTCGTGCCCGGGGCCGAGCTGGACCAGCAGCACGCCCCGCCGGTCGCCCAGCTCGTGCCAGCAGCCGGCGATCCGGTCCACCCAGACCTCAGGCGCGTAAAGCCGCTTGGCATGGGTCAGCCCGCGCGGGGCCTTCACCGACAGCTGAAAGCCCTCGGGCAGCCGCCGTCGCCAGCTCGCGAACGTTGCGGTCCGCGGCCACCGGTAGAAGCTGGCGTTCAGCTCGACGGTGCCGAACTGGCCGGTGTACTGGCCGAGCCGGTCACGGGGTGGCGTGCCGGGCGGGTACAGCACATGCTCCCAGTGCTGGTAGCTCCACCCGGAGGTCCCGATGTGGATCGCCACGCCTGCCCCCGTCCCGCGTACCAGTGTCGCGACAGGGTAACGGCGACACCCCGACCGCCGGCGCAGCCGGACCTCAGCCGGAGGACGAGCTCGACGAGGGCTCCGGCAGCATGTACGGCGTGGTCGTCGCCAGCTGGACGAACCCCAGCCGCTGCAGGATCGGTCGGCTGTCGGCGGAGGCGTCGACCTGCAGGTACCGGAACCCACGGTCCTTGGCCAAAGCGGCCCGGTAGGCGACCAGCGACCGGAACACGCCGCGCCCGCGCCAGTCTGCAAGTGTTCCACCGCCCCACAGGCTGGCGAAGTCCGTGCCCTCGTGGAACTCCACCCGCCCCGCCGAGACCGCCGTACCGCCGGCCATGGCAAGCACCGCCTGCCCTGTGCTGGGCCGGTGCGCGAGCGCGGCGAGGACGGCGCGTCCGACCGCGGCGTGGTCGCCACCGAAGACCTCGTTGTGCACCCGTACCAGTGCGTCGGCGCCCTGTGAGTCGGTCACCGGGACGAGCCGGACGCCGCCCGGCGGTGGCACCGCCAGGTCGAGCTCGTCGATGTCGGCCACGAGCAGCCCCTCGACGGGATCGGGCTCGAGGCCCGCCGCCCGTAGCCGCTCCGGCAGGTCCTCGGGGCGGTCGTAGGAGTAGTACTTCCACTCCCACGTCGCTCGCAGGTCGGCGAAGCGGGACGCCTGAGCGGCGATCACGGCGTCGGGGTCCACGCCGTCGAGGTCGCTCCAGACCACGCCGCTCCACCCGTCGTCGTCCGCCACAACCCGGACCACGTGGGCGTCGCGCTCGACGTGCCTCCCGGGTCCGGCATCCGGGTTGCGCCGAACCTGCTCGTCGTAAGCGGCCAGCACCGCGTGAGCGTCCACGCCTGCTCCCCTCATCCGGTGGCGGGCGAACCGAAGGACAGCGCCAGGACCCACGGCAAGGGTCTCGGGGCACGTGACGAGGCCCGCAGCAACCGAAGCAGGGTCACGCGCAGCACGGTAGGCAGGCAGGTGGGGCTGCGGCAATCGCCTCGACCGGCCGCAGCACCTGTACCGTCGGCTCGGTTCCACCGACCTGGCAGCAACCGTGTCGCTGTGCGGCACCGACGGAAGGCCTTGAGATGGACTGGAAGCTGGAGCTCATCGTGGTCCCGGTGTCGGACGTGGACCGGGCCAAGGCCTTTTATGCCGAACAGGTCGGGTTCGTCGTCGACGTCGACCACCGTGCCGGCGAGGACTTCCGCGTTGTGCAGCTGACGCCGCCCGGCTCGGCGTGCTCCATCACCCTCATGCGTAACGAGGCGGCCGGCTCCCTCCAGGGACTGCACCTGGTGGTGCGCGACATCGAGGCTGCACGCACGGAACTGGTCGGCCGCGGCGTCCAGGCGAGTGAGCCGTTCCACTTCGGCGCCACCGGTCAGACACCCGGCCTGCATCCGGAGCGCAGCGACTACGGAACCTTCCTGTCGTTCGAGGACCCGGACGGCAACGGCTGGCTGGTGCAGGAGGTCCCCAGCCGGTGACGCCGGCCGGGGATCCTTCCGGGCCGATGGCGGCCGGGGTTAGCATGCCGCGATGAGTGGGGAGCCCTCGAGGAACCTGAGCTCGGCGGCCTGGCCGCAGCTGGGGGCCCTCGACCTCGAGGACCTGCTGGGCGAGCTCCGCGACCGGGCGGCGCTCGCCAGGGACGCGCAACGGCGGATGACCAGCCTGCTCGACGCCGTGGTGGCGGTCAGCTCCGACCTGGACCTACCGGTCGTCCTGTCGCACATCGTCCGCGCGGCCTGCCAGCTGGTCGACGCCCGGTACGGCGCGCTCGGCGTCATCGGCCCGGACGGCGAGCGGCTGGTCGAGTTCGTGACCGACGGCGTCAGCGCCTCCGAGCGGCAGCGGATCGGCGAGCCGCCGCACGGCCGGGGAATCCTCGGGCTGCTGATCCGCGACCCCCGGCCGATCCGGATCGGGGACATCGCCACCCACAAGGAGTCCTACGGCCTGCCACCGAACCACCCGCCGATGCACAGCTTTCTCGGCACGCCGGTCACGATCCGAGACCAGGTCTTCGGCAACCTCTATATGGCGGAGAAGCGGGACGCCCCCGAGTTCACCGAGGACGACGAGGCCATCCTGGTCGCGCTGGCCGCGGCGGCGGGTGTCGCCATCGACAACGCCCAGCTCTACGAGCGCACCCGCCGCCAGCGGCTGCTGTCCGATGCGGTCGGCGAGCTCACCCAGCACCTGCTCGAGGGCCGGGAGCAGGCCGTCGCGCTGCGCGTGATGGCGCAGCACAGCACCGAGCTGGCAGGAGCGGACCTGGCCGTCGTCGCGCTGTATGACTCTCGGCACCGTCTTGTCGTGCGAGCGACGAGCTCCGGGCAGGAGCAGGGCGTCGGGACCACCCTACGAGGTGGCCACTGGGACGAGGTCGCCGGCGAGCGCGCGCCGCTGCTGCTGGTGTCGCGGCGGGGTGAGACTCCGACGCCAGAGGTGGCCGCGGTGCGCGAGCTGGGCGGCCTGGGCCCAGAGGGTCCGACCGCGCTCCTGACCATTGCCGTCGGTGAGGCGGACCTCGGCGTCCTTGCGGTCGCGTGGCCGCCGGACGCCGACGCGACCGCCGCGGACGCCCTGGAACCGCTGGGGCAGCTCGCGGCGGGCGCCGCCCTTGCCCTGGAGGCGGCCGCGGGTCAGCGGCAGCGCAACAGCCTGGCCCTGCTCGAGGACCGCGACCGCATCGCCCGCGACATGCACGACCACGTGATCCAGCGGCTGTTCGCCACCGGCCTGTCCCTGCAGTCCGCCTCACGCCGCGTCACGGAGCCAGAGGTGGCGCGGCGGCTGAGCGCCGCCGTCGACGAGCTGGACATCGCCATCAAGGACATCCGGGCGTCCATCTTCGCCTTGCAGCGGCCGATCGGTGGGCTGCTCCTGGAGCGGGAGGTGCACGAGCTCGTGGACGCCGCCGCGGCCGTTCTCGGCTTCGCGCCCGAGCTCGCCCTGGAGGGGGATCTGCGGTTCCTGCCGGAGTCCTACGAGCCCGAGCTGCTCGCCGTCGTCCGCGAGGGGCTGGCGAACGTGGTGCGGCACGCCCAGGCCTCCTGGTGCCGGGTGCACGTCCTGGTCGCGGAGGGCGTGGGAGTGACCGTGGAGGACGACGGGGTGGGCGTCGCCCCGGACGCCGCCCGAAGCGGCCTGGTCAACCTGCGTCGGCGGGCCACCCGGCTGGGCGGCTCGATGCAGCTCTTCGCGCGGACGCCGAGGGGGACCTGCGTGCGGTGGGAGGTCCCGCTCCCCACCGGCTGAGGCGGTCCGCCCAGGCACGTCTGGACGCGGCCGTCCTGAGGTCCACAACCGGCAGCTCCACAAACCGGCAGCTCCACAAACCGGCAGCGCCACCCCCGGCGCTCCACAACCGGCGCGGAGGTCAGCCCGACTGGCCGGGACCGCGCGCGGTCGTCCCGTGCTGCGCCGCGAACACCGCGGCCTGCGTCCGTCGCTGCATCCCCAGCTTGGCCAGGACGCCGGTGACGTAGTTCTTCACGGTCTTCTCGGCCAGGGACATGACCTCGCCGATCTGCCGGTTGGTGAGGCCGTCCGCGATGTGCTGCAGGATCCGTCGCTCCTGCGGGGACAGCGACTGCAGCCTCGGGTCGTCCTGCCGTCCGGCGTCCCACCGCTCGCGGACCCTCGCCCGTCGAGCCTCATCGATCAGCGACTCCCCCGCGGCCACCCGTCGGATCGACGCCACGAGGTCGTTCCCCCGAACGTCCTTGAGCACGTAGCCGGCGGCGCCGGCCGCGATCGCGTTGGCGAGCGCCTGCTCGTCGTCGTACGACGTCACGATCAGCGCCGAGATCCCCGGATCGACCGACCGGACGTCGCGGCAGGTGTCGATCCCGGATCCGTCCGGCAGCCGGGCGTCCAGCAGCGCGACGTCCGGGCGTAGCGCCGGGATCCGTCGAGTAGCCTCCTGCGCCGAGCCGGACTCGCCCACGATCTCGATGTCGTCCTCGATCTCGAGCAGCTCGCGCAGTCCCCGCCGGACGATCTCATGGTCGTCCAGCAGGAACACCCGGATCGGCACGTGCGTCTCCCTTCGCTCCACGAATCCCATTCTCGGGTCCGCCGTTGCCTTCCCGACAGACCTCGGCGGCTCCGACCAGCGGTCCCCCCCGTGTGGGGCAGGACCGGCCGGGGCCCATCCGCCATCGTCGTGTGCGGCAGCTCCGGAGGTCGGGCCCTTGGTCCCGGAACCGCCGGGCGCTCGGAGTCGGTACGGGACCGGGGGCCGCATCCGGTCGCGGGACCAAAGGCCCTGGCCCGGGGCCCGCCGGTGTGCACACGGTGGCGACCAGAACCAGGACCACCAGGACCGCCAGAGGAGGAAACATGAGCACCCGCTCCCACACCGACCCCGCGCCCGTCCTGGTAGGAGTGGCTGAGGGCGGCGAGCACCGAGCCCTGCACTGGGCGGCGGCCGAGGCGGCTCGCCGCGGGCTGCCGCTGCAGCTCCTGCACGCCTACTCGACCGAGACCTCCTATCCCTGGGGCTACGAGTACCCGATCCCGGCGGGAGTGCTGCACGACGTCGAGGAGAGCGCGCGGACCAACGCGCTGAGCCTCCTGCAGGACGCCGCGGAGTCGGTTCGCGCGGAGCACCCGGACCTGGCGGTCACCACGACGCTGGCTCGGCCGTCCGCGGCCGCCAGCCTCGTGACCGGCTCCGAGGAGGCCTCGATCGTGGTGGTCGGACACCGAGCGCACAAGCACCCGTGGGCGGCGTCCCTTGGCTCCGTGTCGCTCGCGGTGGCGGCGCACGCGGCCTGCCCGGTCGTCGTCGTACCGGAGTTCGACATCGGGACGCCAGGCGAGCACGAGGGCGAGTCGGCCGGGACCCTGCGCGCGGCCGGACAGGTCGTGGTTGGCGTGGAGGACTCCGTGGAGTGCCTGGACGCCGTGGGTTTCGCCTTCGCGCACGCCTCCGCCCACGGGCTCGCAGTGACCGCAGTCCACGGCTGGTGGGTAGATCCTGCCGTGATGGCCCTCGCCGAGGGGGCGGAGTGGGCGGAGATCGGCGACGAGGAGCAGGTGGTGGTCGATGCCATCCTGGCTCCGTGGGTGGCGCGCTACCCCGACGTCAAGGTCAGCCGCGCCGTGGCCAGGGATGTTCCTTCCCATGCCCTCGTCGAAGCCGGCAACGGCGCCGAGCTGCTGGTGGTCGGCAGCAGGGGTCGAGGTGGCTTCACCGGGCTGCTGCTGGGCTCGGTGAGCCGTCAGGTGCTGCAACACGCGCGGTGCCCGGTGGCGGTAGTCCGCGCTGGGCAGCTGCCCGGCGCGGACGACCTCGACGTTTCCCTCCCGCACTGACGCACGGACATGTGCCACGGGATGACGACCATGCCGTCCGCTGCCTCGGCATCGGGTGCGGTCCCGAGCCGGGACGTTCGGCCCTACGCCACGGGCATCGAATCCCGCACCTTCGGGGGATGAGCACTGTGCAGCGGGAGCCGCAGCCTCCTCTCGCCTCCCAGCCCAGGAGAACGACGGCGCCGGACGTCGTGGCGGGGCTGGTCAACGACGGATCCGCCTATGCTGTGGCGCGGGCCGCCGCCCATGAGGCCGCCCGGCGTGGCAGCCGGGTCAAGTTCGTGCAGGTCGCGCCGCCCGGCATCACCGAAGAGGAGCGGGACGAGCTCGACCACGCCACGTTCAAGGCGGCGCTGCGCGCCCTGAAGGGGCTGCAGCGGGTGCCCTGCACCTTCGAGGTCGTCGACGGCGACGCCGGTCCGGCACTCGTCGAGCGCAGCGCCGGCGCCGGTCTGCTCGTCGTCGGCCGGGACGCCCCGACGGACGGCCGGGATGTGGCCCGGCACTGCCAGGCGCACGCTGCCTGCGACGTGCTGACCGTGGCTACGGCGCTCTAGCCGTAGCCTCCCTCGCGCACGTCCGCAGTGAGGGAACGGTGCGCAACCCAGGCTCGGCGTCGGCTCGACGCCGAGCCTGGCCCGGCTGTACGTTGGCAACCGTTGCCTCCAGCCCGTTCCCGTTCCCTGATCACCCGCGTGTGCTCGCAGGCGCCGTCACGCCTCCCTGGACCTCGCTCACCGGCTCGGCAGCCGCGACCGGCATCGGCGGAACCACGGCGACCGGGCAGCGGACGTGAGCGAGCGATGGTCGCTGGTCGACATCGGCGGCGCCGACCACGAGCAGGTCACCGGGCAGGGCGTGCGCGTACTCCACGTCGGCGGGCCTGCCTTCGAAGAGGGCACCACTGACGGGCACCTCCCCTGCCGCCCGCCGCAGCTGTTCGAGGGCCTGCCGATGAGCCAGAACCGCCTGTCGGTGAGCCAGGTCCCGCGAGCTCTGCTCCACCATGCCGATGCCCAGCCCGGGCGGGCTCCAGGTGTCGAGCAGGTGCAGGACCCGGTCCGGTCGGCTGCGCGCCCGCTGGATCGCCCAGGCGACGGTGGAGCCCTCCGCCACGCCGAACCGGCAGACGACCACGATCCTGGACTCGACGAACGACGCGGCCTCCGGCCCAAGCAGTACCACGGGGACGTCGACCCGGTTGACGACGTAGCGGCTCACGCTGCCAAGGAGCGCCCCCAGCCTGCCGACGTGA
This sequence comes from Actinomycetales bacterium, assembly GCA_035264765.1. GTDB lineage: Bacteria > Actinomycetota > Actinomycetes > Actinomycetales > Angustibacteraceae > DATFPQ01. Next base: position 11,162 of record DATFPQ010000259.1, read on the forward strand.
CCGGCCGTGCCCATGACCAGCAGCCCGGCTTCGTGCGTCCGGCCGAGGATCACCGACCGCGCCGTCCCGCACTCGACGTGCTGGCGGACCACGAGCCGCCTCTCGATCCGCGACGCCACGGTCGTGGCACCCGCGGCCAGCTCGTGGGCGCGCTGGTCCTCGGGGCTTGCCGCGGACTGCCCGCCTCCCATGACTGGGTGCTGCCAGGCCACGACGATCTCGAGTGGCGCGCGGCAGGACGCCGCCTCGTGCGCTGCCCAGCGCAGAGCTGCGGCCGCCTCCGGGGACCCGTCGAAGGCGACGGTCACCGCGGCTCGACCGGACTGCCCGGCCGGCCCGCCGGGACCAGCATCCTCTGCAGCCGGACGACGGTTGACGTCGCCCAGATCGTCCGCCATGACCGCCTCCCTCGTCCGGCGCCCGGGTGCCCTGGCTGGTTAAGGCACCCAGGTGCGTCTGTCAGCCTCGCGCACATCCTCGGGCGGTCCCGGGCCGTTGGTCCCGTTCCTTCGGGTACGGCCCCGGCAGTCAGGACGTTGTGCCCTGGGCCTCGGCGAGCGACCGACACACACTTGCTGCATGACCATTGATGACCGCGTCGACGTCCAGCCGGGGACGCTGTCCCCCGGCCACGGCGACCCGGCGTCCGAGCTGGGGCGCCGGCCTGGCAGCTCGGCCCAACCGCGCCTAGTCCGGAGCACGCCGCAGCCCGGCGCCGGCGCCGTGGCGTCGGCAGGTGCCGGCGAGGTCGTGGTCGGTATCACCGGTTCTCAGTACGACGTCGTGACGGTGGTCTGGGCGCTGCAGGAGGCAGCCCGGCGGCGGGTCTGCATCCGCCTTGTGCACTCGCTCGCCGGCTGCGCGCCGCGATACGACCCCCAGCGGTTCTACCGGGCCCTGCGCGGACCCGTGCGAGGGTCCGGCCTGGTTCCACTGCTCCGGCAGACCACCGACTCGCTCCAAGCCGCGCTGCTCAAGGCCTCCGCCGAGGCGCTCATGGTCGTCGTAGGGCAACACTCCCGACCGGGGCCACGGCCACCCGACGCAGAGTTCCTCCCGTCGCATCTGGCGGCACAGGCGGACTGTCCCGTCGTGGTCGTGGCCGACGCCCCCGCCGTCGCGGCCGGAGGGATTCACAAGGTGGTCGCCGGGATCGCAGCCGGGACGCCGCCCCGACGACGCCTGGCCTTCGCGTTCGACGAGGCACACTCCAGCGGCACCGGGCTCACCGTCGTACACGCCGGTGAGGACGCCTCCGGAGCCCCCATGCTCGCCAAAGCCCTCGCGGGTTGGCGAGCCGTCTATCCGGACGTGCCCGTCACTGCGCGCGTGGTGCGGGGGGACGCCGAGGGGGTGCTGCGCGCCGCCGTGACTCCAGGCGACCTGCTGGTCCTGGGCACCCGGCGGGGCGGTCGGGTTCCCGCTTCCCTGGCCGGGCCGGTGGCGTCCGGGCTGCTGCGCACGCCACCCTGTGCGGTCGCCGTGGTGGGATGAGCCGACGCCGGCAGAGCGATCCGCCGGCACGGGCCCTCACGACCGCAGCAGCACCGCGGCGCCGTTCACCCGGTCGGTTGCCAGGTCGCGCAGCGCGACGTCGGCCGACTCGAACGGGTAGGGCTGGGTCGCGACGCGCAGATCGAGGCGTGCGGCGAGCGCGAACAGCTCGTCGCCGTCCCGCCGGGTGTTCGCGGTGACGCTGCGGAGCACCCGCTCCTGGAACAGATCCTGGCCGTACCGCAGAACCGGGATGTCGGTGAGGTAGATCCCCGCGACTGCGAGCGTCCCGCCGCGGTCCAGCGCCTCCAGGGCGACGGGCACGAGGCCCCCGGCGGGGGCGAAGAGGATCGCCGAGTCCAGCGGCTCGGGCGGGCTGTCGTCGGCGCCGCCGGCCGAGGACGCCCCGAGGTCGAGCGCCAGCCGTTGGGCCTGCTGCGACCTGGTGAGGACGTGCACGGTCGCTCCCGCGGCAAGAGCCAGCTGGGCGGTGATGTGCGCGGAGGCGCCGAAGCCGTAGATGCCGAGCCGTCCCCCGGGCGGGAGGTCCGCGACCCGCAGCGCGCGGTAGCCGATGATCCCCGCGCAGAGCAGTGGGGCGGCGTGCTCGTCGTCATAGCGGTCCGGGATCCGGTACGCGTACCCCTCGGGCACCACGACCCGCTCGGCGTAGCCACCGTCGACGTCCCACCCGGTGAACTGCGGCTCCAGGCACAGGTTCTCGCGTCCCGCT
>DATFPQ010000260.1:0-3594 GCA_035264765.1 Actinomycetales bacterium
CAGCGGACGTGGTCCTCGTCGACGAGGCGCCGTCCTCCCTCGAGTCCCAGGGACTGTCCCGCGCGGCGGTCCGGCGGGTGCACCCGGGGGCGGTCCACGTCTGGCTGCCGGCATACGGGGAGCACGGCGAGTGGAAGGACCTCCCCGAGGACCCGTTGCTGCTCGCCGGCCTGGGCTGCCTGGCCGTGTACTACCCCGCCGACGACGACAGTCCCGTCGCCCCCGTCGTTGCCGGGCTGACCCACCTGCACGGCGCGCTGGGCGCGTCCGCAGCGGTGGCGGGACTGGTCGGCCGGGTACGCACCGGCACCGCGCCCGCCGGCGTGGTCACCGGCCTGGGCGCCGCGGCCATGTTGATGGGGACATCCTTCGCCGAGATCGACGGAGGCCCGTCGTTCATGCCATCCCGGGCGCTGCGGGGAGCACCCAACTGGCGGACCTACCGGTGCGCCGATGGCGAGTGGCTCTTCCTGGCGGCGCTGACGCCGGACATCTTCTTCCGCGCACTGGAGGCCCTGGACCGCCTGGACGTGATGGCGCTCCCCGAGGTGGCCGGCGACTTCCAGGCCATCGCAGACCTCGCCCGCGGCGTCTGGCGGCCGGAGCAGAACTGTAAGCCGTCTTCGCGGCCCTGCCGAGCACGCACTGGCTTGCCCGGTTGCAGGCTGCCCGTGTCCCTTGCACGACGGTGCGGTCCCGTGCGGACTGGATGGACAGCGAGATCGTCCGGGCGAACGACGGGCGGGTGGATCTGCTGCATCCGGAGCTGGGCACCGTCACCATGCCGAACGTGCCGCTGACGTTCTCGGCGACGCGGGGAGGAATCCGGGGATTCGCGCGCGCGTTGGATCCCGCGGACCGTGCGGACACCCTGCCGCGCGCATCGGGGAGCGCCGTACCTGCGTCGTCGGGACCGCCCACGTCACGGCCGCTGGACGGCGTCACCGTGGTCGACGGAGCGTCCTTCCTCGCCGGCCCCATGGTGTCGGCCATCCTGGCGGACTTCGGGGCGGACGTGGTCAAGGTCGAGCCCCCGGGCGGCGAGCCGTACCGCACCTTCCCGCTGGCATTCCTCGCGGTCAACCAGCTCAAGCGGGGTGTCGAGCTCGACCTGAGGCGCCCCGAGGGAGTCGCGGGCCTGCACCGGTTGCTCGCCGGCGCCGACGTCTTCGTGGAGAACCTGCGGCCCGGCATGCTGGGCTCCCTCGGGCTGGGCGGCAACGGCTCACCGCCGGCATTCCCCCAGCTGGTGCACTGCTCGGTGTCGGCATTCGGCCACGCGGAAGCATTCGCCGACCTGCCCGGGTTCGACCCGGTGTTCCAGTCGCTGAACGGGATGGCGATCGCTCAGGGACCGGACGACGAGCCCGTCGTCACCGGTGCTCCGCTGAACGACACCGCGACCGGCGCGCTGGGCGCGCTCGGCAGCCTGGCCGCGCTCTTCCAGCGGTACTCGGGCGGAGCGGGACAGCGGGTCCGGATCTCGCTGGCCTCGGCGTCGACGTTCATCCAGTCCGGCGAGATGACCTCCTGGCCGGGCAGCCCACCACCCCAGCGTGGCGACGTCATGTTCCGCGGGCCCGACGCCGGCCACCGTTTCTACGCTTGTGCCGACGGGTGGATCGGCGTCGCCGCAGTGACCGAGGAGCTCCGCGTCCGGCTGTGCACCGGTCTCGGCATCGCCGACGTGACGGAGGCGGAGGTGGTGCTGGCAGCGCTCACCGTCACCTCGGCGACCTCGGCACTGGCCCGGCACGGCGTCCCTGCGTGCCGCGTCGTGCCCCGCAACCTGCCGATGCGTGACCCGTTCCTCGTCGACAACGGCTTCGCCCATTTCGTGCCGTTCCCCCCGGACAGCACCGCCCGGGTGGTCGGCCCGATGTCCCGCTGGCCGGGGACCGAACCCGTGCGCGGTCCCCGCCACTTCTCGCCCGGCGAGGATTCGTCGTCGGTCCTCGCGGTCGACAGCGCCGGGTCCGGCGTCGGCTGATCCTGTACGGGCTTTCCGGCAGCCGCTCCCCGGTGCACCGCTCCGCGGAGCGGTGCACCGGCGGCCTTGTCCCGCTGGGCCGGCTGATCCAGGCTCCCATCGTCACCGTCGGATCGGCGGACGGGTCTCCCACCTTCCCGTGACCGAGGGCATCCTCGATCCCGGCCACCTTGATCCCTGCCACGAGGTCGTCGTGCAGCGATTCGTGCACGAGGGTGCGGGTGAGCATCGAGCAGCCCTGCCCGGCGGCCTCACGTACCACGCGCGAAGGAGGGGACTAAGAAGGACGCCGTGACCTACCCCGGCGCCTTCGCGCGCACGGACCCGGAGAAGCCGGCGCTGATCATGGCCGGCTCGGGCCGCACGCTGACCTACGGCCGGCTCGAGGAGCGCTCCATCCGACTGTCGGACCACCTGCGGCGCCGAGGGTTGCGGCGTGGGGACGTCGTCGCCCTCCTCACCGACAACCGGCCCGAGGCCTCCGAGGTGTACTGGGCCTGCCTGCGCTCAGGGCTCTACGTCACCGCCGTCAACTGGCACCTCACGCCGGCCGAGGCGAGCTACATCGTCACCGACAGCGGCGCACGGGCGCTCATCGCGTCGGCGTCGCTGGCGGCCCTGGCGGTGGAGGTCCGTCCGGTGCTCCCCGCGGAGGCCGAGGCGCTGGCCTTCGGCGGCGCCATCGACGGCTTCGGCGACTACGAGGCCGCCCTCGCGGCCGCCGACCCCACCCCGCCGGTCGACCAGCCCTGCGGCGGCGACCTGCTCTACAGCTCGGGCACGACCGGCCGGCCCAAAGGAATCAAGCCTCCACTCCCCGATCGTCAGGTGACCGAGCCGGGCGACTCCCTGGTCGCCGTCTTCGGCCCCCGCTACGGGCTGGGCCCCGACGTCGTCTACCTCTCCCCCGCGCCGAGCTACCACGCGGCGCCGCTGCGCTTCGTCGGCCGCGTCCAGGCCACCGGAGGCACGGTGGTGATGATGGAGTCCTTCGACGCCGAGCGTGCCCTGGCGGCCATCGAGCGCTACCGGGTCACGCACAGCCAGTGGGTGCCGACGATGTTCGTCCGCATGCTGAAGCTGCCCGAGGAGATCCGGCAGAAGTACGACGTGTCGAGCATGCGCGTCGCCATCCATGCGGCCGCCCCCTGCCCCGTCGAGGTCAAGAAGGCGATGATCGACTGGTGGGGGCCGGTTCTCGAGGAGTACTACGCGGCCACCGAGAGCGCCGGCATCACCCTGGTCAGCAGCGCCGAGTGGCTGGCCCGGCCCGGATCGGTCGGCCGCGACGGCGCCCTCGGCGTCGTGCACATCGTCGGCGAGGACGGTCGCGACCTGCCATCCGGCGAGGTCGGCACGATCTACTTCGAGCGCGACGTGCTGCCCTTCAGCTACCTCAACGACCCGGTCAAGACCGCGGCCGCCCAGCACCCCGAGCACCCCACCTGGACGACGGTCGGCGACATGGGCTACCTCGACGAGGACCGCTGGTTGTTCCTCACCGACCGCCAGTCGAACATGATCATCTCCGGCGGCGTGAACATCTACCCGCGCGAGATCGAGGACGTCCTGGCACTGCACCAGGCCGTCCACGACGTGGCGGT
>DATFPQ010000261.1:0-3007 GCA_035264765.1 Actinomycetales bacterium
GTGTACGGCCGGTTTGCGCCGGTCGGCGGCTGGCTCGACGAGCACGGCGTGCAGGTGATCTTCTCGCTGCCCGGCATGGTGCTGGCCACGGCCTTCATCTCGCTGCCGCTGGTGGTCCGGGCGGTGGCGCCGGTGCTGGAGGAGGCAGGCGACGAGCAGGAACAGGCGGCCCGCACACTCGGCGCCGGGCCGCTGCAGACATTCCGCAGGATCACCATCCCGGTGATCAGCGGCGCTCTCGCGTACGGCACCGTGCTCTGCTTCGCGCGGGCGATCGGCGAGTACGGCGCCGTGGCAGTGGTGTCCGGCCGGCTGGTCGGGCAGACCCAGACGCTCCCGCTGTACGTCGAGGAGCGGTTCCAGAACTTCGACCAACCCGCGGCCTTTGCCGTTGCGACCCTGCTCGCGGTGATCGCTGCGGCGACCCTGGTGGCGACCCGGCTGCTGCGTTCGAGAGGAAGAGCCTGATGGCCATCGAGGTGCGCTCGGTCAACAAGAGCTTCGGTGCCACCCCGGTGCTGTCCGACGTCAGCGTCGACATCGCCAGCGGCTCGCTGACCGCGCTGCTGGGCCCCAGCGGTGGCGGCAAGTCGACGCTGCTGCGGATCATCGCGGGCCTGGAGCGCCCGGACTCGGGGACCGTGGCGATCCTGGGGGAGGACGCCACCCACCTGCCGCCGCAGCGGCGCAACGTCGGGTTCGTCTTCCAGCACTACGCCGCCTTCAAGCACCTGAGCGTGTACCGCAACGTGGCCTTCGGCCTGGAGGTGCGCAAGCGACCCAAGGCCGAGATCCGGCGCCGGGTGCACGAGCTGCTCGAGCTTGTGCACCTGGACCAGCTCGCCGACCGGATGCCGTCCCAGCTCTCCGGCGGCCAGCGGCAGCGGATGGCCCTGGCCCGGGCCCTCGCCGTCGAACCGGGCGTGCTGCTGCTGGACGAGCCGTTCGGCGCGCTGGACGCCCAGGTCCGCAAGGAGCTGCGGACCTGGCTACGCCGGCTGCACGACGAGGTCCACGTCACCACGGTGCTCGTGACGCACGACCAGGAGGAGGCCATCGAGATCTCCGACGAGGTCGTCGTCCTGGCGGGCGGCCGCGTCGTGCAGGTGGGTCGACCACTCGACTTGTACGACGCGCCGGCCGACGAGTTCGTCATGCGCTTCCTCGGACCGGTCACCCGCGTGGGAGGCGCCCTCGTGCGACCGCACGACGTCGAGGTCTCGCGCGCCCCGGGCACCGGGGCGCAGCCTGCCGTCGTGGCCCGCGTCGTCCGGCTGGGCTTCGAGGTGCGGGTCGAGCTGATGGCCGACGGCGCCGAGGTCGTGGCCCAGCTGACCCGCGGCTCGGCCGCCCAGCTGGACCTGCACGAGGGGGACCACGTGTACGTGCGGGCCACGCCCGGAGCCCGCGCCCTGCTGCCGACCGGCTGACCCGCCGCCGAGCCAACGGGTGGCCGAGCCTCGATCGTCGGGCGGCTCGCTCGTCGGGCAGGATGACGCCGTGCAGATCTCCGCCAGGTCGGACTACGCGGTCCGCGCGCTGCTGGTGCTCGCCACCGAGCCGCAGCTGGTGACCGGCGAGGAGCTCGCCGCCCGCCAGGACCTGCCGCGCAAGTTCCTCGAGGCGATCCTGGGGGACCTGCGTCGGGCGCACCTGGTGCGGACGCGGCGAGGCGCGCAGGGCGGCTACCAGCTCGAGCGGCCGGCCGACGAGGTGACGCTCGGCCAGGTGATCCGGGCGGTCGACGGACCGCTTGCCCTGGTCCGTGGGGAGGCGCCGCAGGCCACCGCCTATGCGGGTGTCGCCGAGCATCTGCCGACCGTGTGGGTGGCCGTTCGCGCGGCGCTGCGCGAGGTGCTGGACACGACGACGCTGGAGCACCTGGCGACGGGCGAGCTGCCGGAGGTCGTGCGCCGGCTGGCCGAGGCTCCGGACGCCTGGCAGCAGCGCTGAGGCCGGTTGCGCACAGCCTCCGGACGCCTGGCAGCAGCGCTGAGGCCGGTTGCGCGCAGCCTCCGGACGCCTGGCAGCTGCGCTGAGGCCGGTTGCGCGCAGGCTGCCGACGCCTGGCAGCGCGGGGGCCGGCTGGCTGCTGCAGGCTCCGGATGAATGGCGGCGCTGAGGCCAGCCGCTTCAGGCTCAGGACGCGGGCCTGGCTCACGCGCGCCACGCGTGGGTGCCGGGCATCGGCTGCAACCAGCGGGGGACGGTGTACCCCGCCTCCCAGGGAAACCGCCCGGCCGCGTCATCCCAGACGGCCTGCAGCGCAGGGACCGGACGGCCGTAGGTCCGCACAGCCTGGAACAGCACCCGCTCGGGATGCGGCACGGCCAGCAGATGCACGCGGTGCGGCCATGGGTCGAACGAGAGCACGTCGCGGGCGCGCAGTGTCGTGCCGGCGCGCACGCGCTCCCCGAGGTCGTTGAGCACTGGCTGCGCCGTGTCGGCGGGTAGCCCGAACACCACGAGCTCCGGATGGCCGAGGCCCCACAAGCCCACGGTGTAGGCCAGGTCGGGCCGTCGGCGGCCATCGCCGAGCACCGCCTGGACCAGCCAGCCGTGGCGGGCGATGACGGCATCCGCGCGGGCGTCCTCCTGGGCCAGCCAGCTTTCGACGTCGCCGTCGTGGTGGGCGGCCGAGCAGCGCGGGTCTGAACAGGGCATCGGGACCTCCGGTCGGTAGCGTCCCCACGCCGGGAAGGACGCTACGGGAGGGCACCGACAACGCAGCGCATGGTCGAGCGGCGGCCGCCGGTCTGGCACAATGGACGGCTGTACCCGGTCGTGGCGGCCCCTCTCTCCGCCGCAGGCCGCGTCCCGAACGCCACGGCATCCGAGTCCCCACCCGGGAGCCCGACGCGCTCAACCCACACGATTCAGGAGTGACCACACCCGTGGCCGTCAAGATCCGTCTCAAGCGCCTGGGCAAGATCCGGGCCCCGTACTACCGCATCGTCGTCGCCGACTCGCGCACCAAGCGCGATGGCCGCGCGATCGAGGAGATCGG
>DATFPQ010000262.1:0-24823 GCA_035264765.1 Actinomycetales bacterium
CGTCTGACAGTTCTCCTGCGTTGTCTAATTTGTAGTCCCCATGAATCGGAGTGCATGGCAGTTCGACCTCCTTCCGGAGCTTGGAGAGCTCGCCAGTCAGTTGGCGCATCCGATGCACGACCGGCTCGCTGCGGGGTCCGAGCCTGCGGCGTGTGAAGCCGACCGAGTAACGCAGTTGGCCGAAGGTTCTGTGGTCGTCGAGGGGCTCGGGCGGGCTGGGCTCCCAGACTGCTTTGAGCGCAGTGTGAACGCGTCCGAGCTCCTCGAATAGGCGGACGTAGGAGTCCTCGTCCGCCCGTGGCTGGACGTGATCGATGAACTCCTCAATCTCACCCCAACGATCAGCGACCCTCAGGAGGTCGCAGCCAGAAATCGGAATCGGCCGAGCGACGCGGACTTGGGTCCGCTGGAGCCGCTCCCGCAGGCGCCGCACTCCCGCTACCCGGCCGCGGCGGACCCAGGGCCTATGAACCCGTAGGACAACCGGCGGCTCAGCGTCAATCCGCACGTTGAGGTTGAAGCCACCGCCAATGTCTGCCCATCCGGCCCCTCGCGCGACGCGGGCGATCAGGGCCGAGACGGCCGGGTCATGTGGGCTGGCTCTAGGTCCAAACCAGCGCGGCAAGGGAGGGGGAGAGGTCGAAGCTTCGATTCCGGTCATGGCAATGGCCGACCAGCGCATCCGAGGAAGGGTCCGCCGGCGAGCATGGCGCAAGCTTGCCGCGACGCTATGACGGCCGGCCGTGGACTTCGAGCGCCGCGAGTTCTCGGTGAAGCTCCAGCTGCAGCGCGTGCGGCGCGAGCTGCTGCTGCGCGAGACGAAGACGCAGGCGTCTGAGTCGGTGCTGCCGATGCCCGACCTGGTAGTCGCCTCGCTGCGGCTACGAGCGGACGAGCAGGCTAAGGCTCGGGTCCAAGGCCGCGGAGGCGTGGCAGGGAGGGGCCGGAGGGGGCGACGTTGCTCGTCGACCTGGACGTGCACCCGCGCGTCATCATGCGCGTGCTTCGGCATGCCGACCTGGCCGTGACGATGGAGATCTACGCGAACGCCAGTTCTGCGGCGACCCGCGAAGCGCTGCGCCGGTTGAGTGAGTCGCTGACGTGACCCCCACTGCGGTACTTCGCTGCTGCACGGACAGCAGAAGAGGCTCCTCCCGGGTAGGGGAGAAGCCTCTGACCTGCGGTTCTGCTGGTCGGGGTGACAGGATTTGAACCTGCGGCCTCTTCGTCCCGAACGAAGCGCGCTACCAAGCTGCGCCACACCCCGTGGCACCCCGCGGTGGGGCGTCGTCATCGTAGCCGAGGACCAGCCCTGCGCTGAAACCGGTTCCCAGATGCAGACGGACACCGGCGCCGGCGGGCTCGCCCGGTCAGGCCGGGACGAGGGTCAGCAGGCTGGCCTCGGGGCGGCAGGCGAAGCGCACCGGCGTGTACGGCGACGTCCCCAGACCGGCGCTCACGTGCAGCCAGGCCGCGTCGGCCGGTGGCGGCGTCCGACGTCCGGACGGAGCGGCCCCGGACCACCAGCGGCTCACGCCGCGGGCCCGGGAACGATCCAGGTCGCAGTTGGTCACCAGCGCGCCGTACCCGGGCACGCGCAGCTGCCCGCCGTGCGTGTGGCCGGCCAGGAGAAGCCCGGCGCCGTCGTCCACCATCGCGTCGAGCACCCGGGTGTACGGCGCGTGCAAGATGCCGACCCGGAGGTCGGCGTCCGAGGCCGGCGCTGGGGGCGGGAACCGGTCGTACCCGAGGTGGGGGTCGTCGACGCCCACGAGATCGAGCCGGACGCCGCGCACGTCGACGTCGGCGCGGGTGTTGGTGAGGTCCGCCCAACCGGCGCCGCGAAGGCCGCGGACCAGGTCGTCGGTGGGCAGCCGGGTTCCGAAGACCCGCCGGCCCCGGTCCGGCGCCAGGTAACGGGCGGGGTTCTTCGGGCGTGGGCCGTAGTAGTCGTTGGAGCCAAGGACAAACGCGCCCGGCCGCTCCAGCAGCGGGCCCAGGGCGTCCAGCACGATCGGCACCGACTCGGGATGCGCCAGGTTGTCGCCGGTGTCAACCACGAGGTCGGGCTCGAGCTGCTCCAGGTCGCGTACCCACGCGCGCTCGCGGCGCTGCCACGGAGTGAGGTGCAGGTCGGACAGGTGCAGCACCCGCAGCGGCCGTGCGCCGACCGGCAGCACCGGAAGCTCGAACCGGCGCAGGGTGTACGCCCGGCTCTCCACCACCGTCCCTACCACGAAGGCGGCGCCGAGGGCGGGGACCACTGCGGCCGCCCGCCGCAGTCCTGAGGAGGTACGTCGGGGAGCGCGCATGGTGCGTCATCCTGCCACCGGCTGGGAGACTACGAGCATGGCCACCACCGAGCAGACGCTGCGCGAGGACCTGCAGAACGCGATCCGGGCCCGCGACGAGGTGCGCTTGGCGACGCTGCGGATGGTGCTGGCCGCCGTCCAGAAGGAGCAGGTCGCGGGCGACGTCGCGCGCCAGCTTGAGGGTGACGAGCTGCAGGCGGTGCTGCGCCGAGAGGCCAAGAAGCGCCGCGAGGCGGCCACGGCGTTCGAGGAGGCGGGACGTCCGGACCGCGCGGAGCGCGAACGGGCCGAGCTCGCCGTGGTCGAGGGCTACCTGCCCGCCCAGCTGGACGACGAGCAGCTCGCCGCCCTGGTGGCCGCCGCGATCGCGGAGACCGGCGCCGAGGGGCCGCGTGCCATGGGACAGGTGATGAAGGTCGTCACCGGCTCGGTGGCCGGGCGGGCCGACGGGCGCCGCGTGTCGGCTGAGGTGCGGCGCCAGCTGGCCGGCTGAGCCGCGGCGCCAGTTTGGCCCGCTGGGGTGCGGCGCCACCTGGCCGGCTGACGAACCGCTCAGCCCCGGCCGTTGCCGCCACCGTTGTTCCCGCCGCCCTTGCCGCTGTTGCCGCCGGACTGCTGCTTCGCGGTAGCCGCCTTCTGCGCCGCGGCCTTCCTCGCGGCTGTGGCCTTCTGCGCCGTGGCCTTCTGCGCCGTGGCCTCCCTCGCGTCGGCAGCCTTTCTCGCATCGGCGGCTTGCTGCTGCGCGGCCTCCCTGGCGTTCTCCGCCCTGCGCTCCCGGGCGCGCCTGCGCTCCTCCCGCGCCGTGGAGGTCTGCCGCGGCTGGAAGAACGCCCGCCGCCCCCGGCTGGTGTAGATGGTGACCGTCGCCCCGCGGGTGGTCCGGACGCCCGAGTTCGGCGAGGTGCCGGCGACCAGGCCGCGCGGCGCGTCGGAGGAGATGGTCCCACCGACGTCCGGGGTGAAGCCGGCGTCCCGGAGGGTCGAGCGGGCGTCCGAGATGCTCATCCCGAAGGTCGTGGGAATGGGAACCCGGTCGCCGTTCAGCGTCCGGTCGCTGGCGGAGCCGAACCCCTTCCTCGGCTTGCCCTTGTGCGCTTCGGTCATGAAGTCGGCCCAGATCGGCGCCGCGACCGTGGCGCCGTAGGAGTACCCCGGGTACCTACGCACGCCGGTGTCCACGTTCTTCAGGGGCTTGGGCTCCGGTAGGTGGCCGAACCAGACCGCGGAGGCCAGCTGCGGCGTGTACCCGACGAAGAAGTTGCTCCGCGACACGTTCGCCGTACCGGTCTTGCCGGCCGCCGGGCGTCCCAGCGACTGCACGTGGCGGGCGGTGCCCTTGGTCAGCACCTCCTCCAGCGCCGAGGTGACGCCCCGCGACACGTTCTCGTCGACGGCCTGGTCGCACGAGGGCTTCGGCGTCGCGACCGACTGCCCGGTCAGGGTCTTGATGGAGTCGATGGCGATCGGCTTGCAGAAGAGGCCGTCGGCGGCGAAGGCGGCGTACGCGGCGGCCATGGTCAGGGGGGCGATCTCCTGCGCGCCGAGGGTCATGGACGGACGCGGGCGGATCTGGTCCGTGGGCTTGGTGATGCCCTCGCCGTCGCTGGCGTACACGACGGCACCGTGGACGCCGAGCCGGTCGGCGATCTCCTTGACCGCACACACGCCGACCTCGGTCTCCAGCTTCACGAAGCCGGTATTGATCGACTGGTAGGTCAGCTCCCGGAGCGTCTTCGTGCCGTGCTCGTTGCCCTCGCTGTTGAACGGCTTATAGCCCGCGCCGAGCTGCCCCGGCCAGCAGTCGGTGCTGTCGAAGTCGCGAGCGGGGAACGGCGTCCCACCGCGGGGAGCGTTCACCGTGCTGTTGAGGGACTTCCCCTTCTTCAGCGCCGCGGCGAGGGTGAACGCCTTGAACGTCGACCCGACCTGGAAGCCCCGGCCACCGCCGTAGCCGTAGTCGACGTTGTAGTTGATCTCGGTCTGTCCCTTGCCGCGCCCGTACGGCTGGCTCTGCGCCATTGCCAGGATCTTGCCGGTGCCCGGCTCCAGGACGGACATGGCGGCGGCCACGTCGCTCTTGTTGCGCGCCTTGACCTTGGCCTTGATCGCCCGCACGGCGTCGTCCTGCATGTCACGGTCCAGCGTGGTCCGGACCGTCAGGCCGCCGCGCTTGACCAGCTCGGCGCTCGCCGCAGGGGTGCTCGCGAGGATCTTGTCCTTGGTCAGCAGCTGGTAGACGTAGTTGCAGAAGAATGCGGCCTTGGACGTGTCGCAGCCGTTGCTGGTGCGGGTGATGTTGAGGGTCAGCTTGGTCGCGACCGCACGGTCGTGCTGCGCCTGCGTGATGGCGCCGGTCTGGAGCATCCGGCCGAGAACCACATTGCGCCGCTTGGTGGCCGCCTCGGGACGAGTCGTGGGGTTGTACGGCCCCGGCTGCTGCACCAGCCCCGCCAGCAGCGCGGCCTGCGGCAGGGACAGCCTGGCGGCCGGGATGCCGAAGAAGTGCCGGGACGCCGTCTCGACCCCGTAGGCGCCGTCACCGAAGTACGCAATGTTGAGGTAGCCCTCGAGGATCTGGTCCTTGCTGAGCTGCTTCTCCAGCGCGATGGCGTACTTCATCTCCTGGACCTTGCGAGACACGTCCTTGGCAACCGCCGCTCGCGCCGCCGCCTGGTCGCCCGCGTACAGGGCGTTCTCCTGCAGGGTGAGTTTCACGTACTGCTGGGTGAGCGTCGAGGCGCCCTGCGTGCCCGAGCTGCCGGAGGCGTTGTTGACGGCCGCACGGACCACGCCCCGCGGGTCGACGCCGCCGTGCTCGTAGAACCGGGTGTCCTCGATGGCCACCTGCGCCTTGCGCATGAGCGGAGCCACCTTGGCCAGCGGCACGACGATGCGGTTCTCGCTGTAGAAGGTGGCGAGCGTGGAGCCGTCCGAGTAGAGGATCCGCGACTGCTGGGCCAGCGGGCTCTGCTCCAGCTCGGCCGGCAGCGCCTCGAAGAAGCCCACGCCGCCGCGGGCCGTGGCCCCCGCCGCGCCGACGGCGGGCATGACCAGCCCGGCCCCGATCAGCCCGGCGACCACGGCGGTGGCCACCATGCCGGCGAGCAAGATGAGGACGCCGAGAGCGCGGCTGCCCAGGTTGCCCGTGCGCAGGGACATGCAGGTGGCTCCTCGGGTGCGTACTCCAGGCTGGCTGTCCTCGTGATCAGGGTAACCCGGACGGCCGACAGGGCCCTTTAACCGGATAGCCGCCCGCCAGAACAACCGCCGTGACGGGCGGCTCAGAGAAGGGAGCGGGCGGTCGCGGAAGCGTGATCCTTGTCACGTCAGGGACGTCTGGGAGCACTAGTTGCACAGATGACTAGTCATCGGCTCGGTTGGAATGGCCGGATCGGGTGATAGCCGAGGTGTCGCTCCGATCCCTAGCGTCGACACCGGGGTGGAGAGCATGGTCGCAGCGAGCGCGGCGTGCTGTCCTGCAGATCGCGAAAACGGAGATCGAGATGACTATTCCGGCAGAGACCACGGGCTGGGCGCAGGACTGGGCCCGGCAGGGCGCGTGTGCCTCAGGCGACCCGGACGAGCTGTTCGTCCAGGGTGCCGAGCAGAACCGGGCCAAGGCCGTCTGCTTCGGATGCGCCGTCCGGACCGAGTGCCTGGCCGATGCGCTGGACGAGCGCATCGAGTTCGGCGTGTGGGGTGGCATGACCGAGCGTGAGCGGCGGGCGCTGCTGAAGCGTAGGCCGAACGTGCAGTCCTGGCGGCGCCTGCTCGAGACCGCTCGGGCCGAGCACGCCCGTACGGGAGACACGGCGGTCGCCGGCTGACCCTGCGGCCGATCCGCCGAGCAGCCCCTGGCCAGGGGAACTCGGCTCAGGCGGACGCTGCCACTAAGCCGTCGGCAAGGTCGGCGCCGATCGCGCGCAGACCGTCCAGGTCGTGGACGTCGTCTGGCCGGGCCGGCACCTGGACCACGGGCACCGACGGGTGCGCCCGGGTGAACCGCTCCGCGAGCAGCTGCTCGCGCTCGGCGACACGCACCCGGTCGGCGTGCAGCCGCAGCAGCTGCTCGGTCAGGGCGTGCCCGCGCCCCTCGGCCAGCGCCTCCGCCCCGGACAGGGCGCGCTCGGCGGACAGGCCCGACGCTCCCGGGACGTGCACCCGGTTGAGCACGAGCCCGGTGAGCGGCATCCGCTCAGCGGCCAGCCGGTCGACGAAGTACGACGCCTCCCGCAGCGCGTCGCGCTCGGGGGCGGCCACAACGAGGAACGCGGTGCCGGGCGCCTGCAGCAGTCGGTACGTGGCGTCCGCCCGCTCCCGAAAACCCCCGAACATCGTGTCGAGCGCCGCCACGAAGGTCTGCACGTCGCCGAGGAACTGCGCCCCCAGGATCTTGGTCATGGTCGACGTCACGACGCCGATCCCCGCGGAGAACGCCTTCAGGTACGCCCGGCCGGACGCGCGCGCCGGAGCCATCAGCAGCTTGATGAAACGGCCGTCCAGGAAAGACCCCAGTCGCTGCGGCGCGTCCAGGAAGTCGAGTGCGGAACGCGACGGCGGGGTGTCGACGACCACGAGGTCCCACGTGCCCTCGCGGTCCGCCTCGGCCCGCAGCTGGCCCAGCTTTTCCATCGCCATGTACTCCTGGGTGCCGGCGAAGGAGCTCGACAGGGCCTGGTAGAAGGGGTTGGCGAGGATCTGCCGCGCTTTCTCCGGCGTCGCGTGCGCCTCGACGATTTCGTCGAAGGTCCGCTTCATGTCGAGCATCATCGCGTCGAGCCGGCCGCCCGCCGAGGTGTCGACGTCGGCCACCTCGCGCGGGGTGTTGTCGAGCCGGGCCAGCCCCATCGCCTGGGCCAGCCGCCGGGCCGGGTCGATGGTCAGGACGACGACCCGGCGTCCCTGCTCGGCCGCGCGCAGGCCGAGCGCGGCGGCCACCGTGGTCTTGCCGACGCCGCCCGCACCGCAGCAGACGACGATGCGTGTGGCCGGATCGGTGAGCAAGACATCGACCTCGAGCGGGGTGCTGGCGGGCCGGGCCGCCCGCCGTGCGGCGCTCATGCCATGCCCTGATCGCGCAGCTGCTCGGCCAGCCCGTAGAGGGCGCCGAGGTCGATGCCGGACGCGACCGCCGTCAGCTCGTAGACGGGGCGTCCGAGGGCCTCCACCTGCACGCGCTCTCGTTGCTCGAGGGCCAGCCGGGTGGCGTGCTCGGCCGCCTCGTCCAGCAGGCCCTTGACGACCGCGGGCGAGGGGGCGAGCCCGGCGGCCGCGAGCCCCTCCGTCACCTCCTCGCCGTCCAGCCGGCCCTTCCCGGCGGCGCCCAGCCGTCGGGCGGCGAGCACCGGCTCACGAGCGAGGTTCACGACGATGCCGCCGATCGGCAGCCCGGACGCCGAGAGCTCCTCCACCGCGTCCGCCGTCTCCTGCACCGGCATCTCCTCGAGCAGCGTGACGAGGTGCACCACCGTCTGCGGCGAGCGCAGCATCGACGTGATGGCGTCGGCCTGGTTGTGGATCGGCCCCATCCGGGCCAGCCCCGCCAGCTCCGTGTTCACGTTGAGGAACCGTCCGATCCGGCCGGTCGGCGGGGCGTCGAGCACCACCGCGTCGAACGTCGGGCGGCCCTTGCGGCGCCGGCGGACCGCCTCGTAGACCTTGCCGGTGAGTAGGACGTCACGCACACCGGGCGCGATGGTCGTCGCGAAGTCCACCGCGCCGACCTTCTCCAGCAGGCTGCCCGCGCGCCCCAGCTTGTAGTACATCTGCAGGTACTCCAGCAGCGCCGCTTTGGGCTCCACGGCCAGCCCGAGCACCTCACCGCCGTCCGCGGCCACCGCCAGCCGCTGCTCGTCGTAGGGCAGCTGGGGGACGTCGAACAGCTGGGCCAGCCCCTGGCGACCCTCGACCTCAACGAGGAGCACCCGGCGGCCACGACCCGCAAGCGCCAGCGCGAGGGCGGCCGCGACCGTCGTCTTGCCGGTGCCGCCCTTGCCGGTCACGACGTGCAGGCGCACGCCCTCCCAGTCTCTGTCGTGCTCCTCGGCTGCCGTCGCTGACGGTCGCCGGCCGGCCGGGGCGGACATGGTTCGAGGTTAACCAGGCGATCCAGCAGCCGCTCGACGGACCGCCGCGAGCGTTTCGCGCCACGCAGGGGACAGCGGGTCGATCAGCCCGAAGTGGTCACCGCCGTCCACCAGGTGCAGCGATGCGCCCGTGGCGGCCGCGTAGGAGCGGGACAGCTCGGCGGGGACCACGTCGTCCGCGGTGCCGTGGAGGGCCTGCACCGGGACCGCCGGAGGAGGCAGCCGGGTCGGGTCGGCGGCCGCATACCGGTCCGGCACGTCGCTCGGCCCGCCGCCGAGCAGCGCCTCGACGGCGCTCGGGCCGGGTCCGGCGTCCAGCCGCAACCGGTACGCCGCGTCGAGGTCCAGCACGCCGCCGAGGCTCACCGCGCCCGTGACGTCCGCGACGTCGCGGGTCGCCAGCCACGCCACCAGGTGCCCGCCGGCCGAGTGGCCGAGCAGGACCGTGCTGCCGGTGTCGACGCCGACGTCCGCGCCGGCCGCGGCCTCGGCGACCAGGCCGGGCACCTCGTTCAGGGCGGCCTCGACGTCCTCGAAGGTGCCGGGCCAGCCCCCGCCGGGACGCCCGGTCCGCCGGTACTCGATCACGGCGACGGCGAAGCCCTCGGCCGCCAGTCCGGCCGCCTGCGGCCCGGTGTGCTGCCGGTCCGTGGCGGCGCGCCAGAAGCCTCCGTGCACCACCAGCACCAGGGGCGCCGGCCCGGCCCCGGCGCTCGTCGGCCAGCGGACGTCCACGACGTGTTCGGGCAGTGGGCCGTACCGAAGGGTGACCTCCGGCGCGGGGGCGGGGCGGCTGAGGACCTCGCGTGGGTCGTGCATGAGCCCATCCTGCCGCCTCGTGCGTCCTCGTCTCGTCCCGATGGACCTTGTAGAACAGGTCCACCTCGGAAGCCACCGCCCTGACGTGGTTGCAGCTGAAGGTCCCCCGACCGGCGAGAAACGGGTCGTGCCGTATGACAACAGCGCTACCGGGCGAGCTCCACCGGACGCCGCGACCGCGGGCTGCGCCGCGGTGACCGTTGTCACGCCGGTAAGCAAGAGGCCGGGAGAACCAAGCCGACCCTTGCGCGCCATGACGACCCCCGGGATCCGAAGACCCCTAGGGGCCCAACTTCCCCCTGCCTCTTGTGTGGAAGGTGCTCTCCACACGGTCGACACTCGCGGGGGGATAGGCTCCGGCCATGGCGAAGTGGGAGTACGCGACCGTGCCGCTCATCGTGCACGCGACCAAGCAGATCCTCGACCAGTGGGGTGAGGACGGCTGGGAGCTGGTGCAGGTCGTGACCGGTGACGGCGGCAACCTCGTCGCCTACCTCAAGCGCGAGAAGTGAGCCGCGTGGGGACCGTCGAGCAGCGGCTGACCGACCTCGGCCTCCGGGTTCCGGACGTCGCGCCGCCGGTCGCGGCCTACGTCCCCGCGGTCCGCGAGGGCGACCTGGTCTGGACGTCGGGCCAGCTGCCGATGGTGGGCGGAGCGCTCGTGGCCACCGGCAAGGTGGGCGACGGCGAGGGCCAGGTCGCGGCCGACCAGGCCAAGGAGCTGGCCCGCATCTGCGCCCTGAACGCGCTGGCCGCGGTGAAGTCGGTCGTCGGCGACCTGGACACGGTGCAGCGAGTGGTGAAGGTCGTCGGGTTCGTCGCGAGCGATCCGTCCTTCACCGGTCAGCCGGGCGTCGTGAACGGCGCGAGTGAGCTGCTCGGGCAGGTCTTCGGTGACGCGGGAGTCCACGCCCGCAGCGCGGTCGGCGTGGCGGTGCTGCCGCTGGACGCGCCGGTCGAGGTCGAGATCACGGTTCGCGTCGGCTGAGCTGCGACTCCAGCGCCAGCCGGAACGCGGTCGTCGTCAGCTCCAGGGCCACCGCGGTGGTCGCCGCGTCGGGCTGCTGGCCGGGGTCGGCCTCCTCCAGGTCGCCGGCGTCGGTGGCCGTCCTCGCCGCCGCACCGGCGTCGGAGTCGGTGCCGCCGGTCTGAGCGGTTTCCTGTGAGGCGGTTTCGCGGCTTCCCGTTTCGCGCGGACCAGCGTCGCGCGGACCAGCATCGCGGGGAACCGACGGGCGCCGCGGTGCCTGCAGCATCCGGCGCAACCGGACCAGCGCCGCCGAGGCGGCCTGCGCACCCGCCAGGCACAGCCGGCTGACCTCCATCACCGGCACACCGTGGGCCACGAGCTGGTTCGCGAGCGCGAGCAGTGCTGGATCGGCTTCCACCCCGCGCTCGGTGCGGCGGGCCACGCCGTGCTCGACGAGGGTGTTCAACAGGTCGGGGTCGCCGACGCTGAGCTCCTCGACCACCGCCGTGGCCAACGGCACGGGCGGGCCACCGGGCAGCTCCTGGCGGATCAGCCGGGCCAGCTCATGCTGTGCCAGCCCGCGCTCCAGCAGCTGGGCGACCACGGAGAGGCTGAGGCCACGCCCAGTGAGTGCCTGAACCAGGCGCAGCTGGGCGAGGTGGTCGAAGCCGTAGTACCCAACCCGGCCACGCAGGCGCGGGGGTGGGATCAGCCCCCGGGAGCGGTACGCCCTGATGTTCCGCTCCGTCATGCCAACCGCGGCCGCCAGCTCGGCGAGCGTGTAATCCCGACGCATCGGATCCCCCTGCTCCACCCCTACGATCGCGGGATGCTGCGCGACTTCCCCCTCGCGGCCCGCGTCGCGGTTCACGCTACGACGTTTCTGACGGCATCGGGGGACAAAAGGGACAGCTCGTTGCAGAGGAAAGCTTCACCCGTCGTCCCGCGCGCCGCGTCCACCGTTGCCCTGCTCCGGGACGGCGCGCGAGGGCCGGAGGCATTCCTGCTGCGGCGGGCGGCGTCGATGGCCTTCGCCGCCCGGATGCACGTGTTTCCAGGCGGCGGCCTGGACCGCCGGGACGGCGAGGCAGAAGTCCCCTGGGCGGGGCCCGACCTCGGCTGGTGGGCGAACGCGATGGTGGTGGAGCAGGACGAGGCGGCCGGGTTGGTGTGTGCGGCCGTTCGTGAGCTGTTCGAGGAGAGCGGCGTGCTGCTCGCCGGTGCTGACGCGGCAACTGTTGTTGCGGATGTGACCGATCCGTCATGGGAGAGTAACCGTCAGGCGCTCCTCGACCGGGGTGTGGCACTGTCGCAGCTGCTGCGCCGGCGGGGCCTCGTTCTGCGGTCGGACCTGTTGCGGCCGTGGGCGCACTGGTGCACACCGATCTTCGAGCCGCGCCGTTACGACACCTGGTTCTTCGTGGCGGCGCTGCCGTCGGGGCAGCGGGCACGGCACGTCGGCGGTGAGGCTGACCAGGCCGAGTGGGTTCCCGCGACCATGGCGCTCGAGGCGGCGGCGCGGGGAGAGGTCGCGCTGATGCCGCCGACCCAGGTCACGCTGGAGGAGGTGGCCGCGCACCCGGACGTGGCATCGGTGCTGGCGACCCCGCGCCGGGTGGGCCGGGTGGTGCCGTGGCTGACCCGGCTCCCCGACGACGGCGTGGCGATCCGCGTCGACCTCGACGGCCGGGGCGGCGGGCGGCCGGGTCCGGCGTCCGGACTGGAGCTGCCGTCGTGACCGGCACCACGCGTCCCTGGGGCGGGGGCGCGGTCACGGCGCGCGCGCAATGCGTCCTGGCGCCCAACCCGTCGCCCATGACCCTGGAAGGCACCAACACCTGGGTGCTGCTCGAGCCCGGCGGGGAGCAGGCGGTGGTGGTCGACCCGGGGCCTCTGGACGAGGGGCACCTGCGCAGGGTCCTCGACGTCGTCCGCCAGCACGGGGCCAGGGTGAGCGCCACGCTGCTGACGCACGGCCACCTCGACCACAGCGAGGGTGCGGCCAGGTTCGCCACGCTGTCCGGCTCGCCGGTAAGGGCCCTCGACCCGGCGCTGCGGCTCGGGGAGGAGGGGCTTGCGGAGGGGGACGTCGTCCGGGCGGGCGGCCTCGTGCTCGAGGTCGTGGCCACGCCGGGTCACACGGCGGACTCGCTGTCCTTCCTGCTGCCCGCTGACGCCGCGGTGCTCACCGGCGACACGGTGCTCGGACGTGGGACGGCCGTGGTGGCGCACCCGGACGGCCGGCTCGAGGACTACCTGGCGTCCCTCGAGCGGCTGCGGTCGCTGACGGCGTCGGGCGCGGCGACGAGCGTGCTCCCCGGACACGGACCCGCCCTCCGGAACGCGGTCGCGGTGCTGGAGGGCTACCTGGCCCATCGCCGTGAGCGCCTGGAGCAGGTGCGCGCGGCGTTGGCAGCCGGAGCCCGTACGCCGCGTGAGGTGGTGGAGCGGGTCTACGCCGACGTCGACCGCGCGCTGTGGCCGGCGGCGGAGCAGTCCGTCCGCGCGCAGCTGGAGTACCTCGCGGGCTGAACGGCCCGCGTGGGCGTCGTTACTGCAACTGCCGACTGTCGCGGGGTTACCCAGCTACAAACCTATCGGTGCGGGGTGACCCCGCGACATTCAAGGCCCGCGCCGCTCAGCGCGCGCGGCGCCGCAGCCGCTCCACGTCCAGCAGCACCACCGCGCGGGCCCCGAGGCGCAGCCAGCCGCGGCCGGCAAAGTCGGCCAGGGCCTTGTTGACGGTCTCGCGCGAGGCGCCCACCAGCTGGGCGAGCTCCTCCTGAGTCAGCTCGTGCGCCACGAGCACGCCGTCGTCGGAAGGACGCCCGAACCGTGTGGACAGGTCCAGCAGGGCCTTGGCCACCCGGCCGGGGACGTCCGAGAACACCAGGTCGGCGAGCGCCTCGTTCGTGCGGCGCAGCCGGCGCGCCAGCGCGTGCAGGAGGGTCTGGGCCACCTCGGGGTTGCGCAGCAGGAACGGCTGCAGGTCGTCGTGCCCCAGCCCGATCAGCCGGCTCTCGCCGACCGAGGTGGCGGTGGCGGTCCGGGGGCCGGGGTCGAACAGGCTGAGCTCGCCGAACATCTCGCCCGGTCCCAGGATCGCGAGCAGGTTCTCGCGGCCGTCCCCGCTGGTTCGGCCGAGCTTGATCTTGCCCTCGAGGATGACGTAGAGCCGGTCGCCCCGGTCGCCCTCGGCGAACAGCACCTCGCTCCGGCCGAGGCGGACCTCGGTCATCGTGCTCCGCAGGGACGCCGCGGCCTCGTCGTCCAGGGCTGTGAACAGGGGAGCCCTGCGCACGATGTCGTCGTCCACGAGCTCTCCTCCATGAAGCGGCACGGGCTGCACCTCCCCCCTGGTCGGGAAGGAGTCTGCCCTACGCCTGCGCCCGGCGAGAACCGGGAACGGGTCCGATCACATGGGGTCGGGCTCGGGGATGGTGGCGGGGAGGCAGCGCGCGGGGTCCTCGGTGTACCGCGCGACCAGCTCGCGGGTCGCGTCGTCCAGCCGCTGTTGGCCCATCGCGACGGACGCCGCGAGGGTGCGGGCGGAGGCCCCGAGTTGCAGCAGCGTCGCGGGGGTCAGGGCCGGAGTGTGGCCGGCGAGCGCGGCGCGCACGTCCTCGGGGAGATCGTCGGCGCCGGCGACGAGGCCGACGAGGCGCGCCACCTCCAGGTCGCAGCGGGCCACGACGAGCCGGCGCAGCCAGGCCAGCCGCGCCACCTCTTCGGACAGGCGGTGGCGCTCGGCCCGCAGGCCGTCCAGCGGCACGTCGTTCAGCATGTTCACAGGGAAGGTTTCGGTGCCGGTCAGGGTGTCTTGAGGTCGGCACGGTGGCGCTCACCCGACCGGGCCAGCACCCGGCGTGGCGCCGTACGCTGGCGGCGTGCCGCACCTGTCCACCAGCGCCCCCGCTGCCGCCGTACCGGCTCCGCTGCAGGGGGTCGCGCTGACCCGCCGGGCGCGAAAGGTTTACCGCGGCCTGCTGGAGCTGTACCCGTACGCCCACTGCGAGCTCGACTTCGAGACCCCGCTGCAGCTGCTCGTGGCCACCGTGCTCTCGGCCCAGACGACCGACGTCCGGGTCAACCAGGTCACGCCGGCGCTGTTCGCGCGCTATCCGGATGCCGCCGCGCTGGCGGCTGCCGACCGCTCCGAGGTGGAGGCGCTGATCCAGCCGACCGGCTTCTTCCGCGCAAAGACCGACACCCTGATAAAGCTCAGCGCGGCCTTGGTCGAGCGGTTCGGCGGTGAGGTCCCGCCCCGCCTGGACGACCTGGTCACGCTGCCCGGCGTGGGCCGCAAGACGGCGAACGTGGTGCTGGGCAACGCCTTCGGCATCCCGGGCATCACCGTCGACACGCACTTCGGCCGGCTCGCCCGGCGTTTCGGCTGGACCCAGGAGACCGACCCGGTCCGGGTGGAGCACGAGGTGGGTGCCCTCTTCCCCAAGCGCGACTGGACCATGCTGTCGCACGTCCTGATCTTCCATGGACGCCGCACCTGCCACGCGCGCAAGCCCGCCTGTGGCGCCTGCCCCGTGGCCTCCCTCTGCCCGTCCTACGGCGAGGGGGAGACCGACCCGGTCAAGGCCCGCAAGCTGCTCAAGTTCGAGCGGGCCGCCGAGGCGCTTCCGTGAGCCCAGCGGCCGTGCCGCTGCCGGCCGACTGGCTGCAGCGGCTGGCCCGCGTGCCCGATAAGGCGCGCCGGAAGGACCTGTCCCGGTTCCCGGTGCCGGAGGAGGGTGGCCGCCCCTCGGCGGTGCTCATGCTCTTCGGCGCCGAGGACGGCACACCGGACCTGCTGCTCACCCAGCGCGCCGACACGA
The DNA here is from genome assembly GCA_035264765.1 of Actinomycetales bacterium. Classification (GTDB taxonomy): domain Bacteria; phylum Actinomycetota; class Actinomycetes; order Actinomycetales; family Angustibacteraceae; genus DATFPQ01. Next base: position 15,017 of record DATFPQ010000262.1, read on the forward strand.
TGCGGCGGCACCCGGGGCAGGTCTCCTTTCCCGGCGGCGCGCAGGACGCGACCGACGACGGACCGGTCGCGGCTGCGCTGCGGGAGGCCCAGGAGGAGACCGGCCTCGACATCGCCGGTGTCGACGTCCTGGGGACGCTGCCCGCCCTGTACCTGCCACCGAGCGGCTTCGTGGTCACTCCGGTCCTGGCCTGGTGGCGGTCGCCGTCACCGGTCCGCGTGGTCGACCCGGCCGAGGTGTCGGCCGTGGTCCGGGTACCGCTGGCCGAGCTCTTGGACCCGGCCAACCGGGCCACCGTCCGGCACCCGAGCGGCTACGTCGGGCCGACCTTCCAGGCGCGTGGCCTCTTCGTCTGGGGTTTCACGGCCGGGCTGCTGTCGCGGGTGCTGGCCCTTGCCGGGCTGGAGCTGCCCTGGGACCGCCACCGCCAGGTGCCCTTGCCCGACCGCGTGCAGGCCCTGCTGTCGTGACCGGTGCCACGGTGGTCGACCTGGTCCTCGCCGTCGTCCTGGTGGCCTACGCGGCGTCCGGGTACCGGCGGGGGTTCGTCGTCGGCATGGGCTCGCTCGCGGGGTTCGTCGGCGGCGGCGCGCTGGCCATGTGGGGCCTGCCCAAGGTGCTCGAGCGCTGGTCCGTCTACGACGCCGAGGACATCCGGCGGGTCGTCGTGCTGCTGGCCGGCGTCCTGGCGGCGGCCGCGGTCGGGCAGGCCGTCGGGTCGGCCCTGGCCGGCCGGGTCCGGCGTCGGGTGACCGCCGCTCCGGCGCGGGCGCTCGACTCCTTGCTCGGCGCCGTGGCCAGCGTCCTCGCCGTCTGTGCGCTGGTGTGGCTGCTCGCCGCCGCCGTTCGCGGTGGCCCGTCCCCCTCGCTGTCCCGTGCGGTGGGCCAGTCGCGGGTGGTCGGAGCGCTCGACGAGGTCGTGCCTCCCGCGGGCAGCCGGCTGTTCGCGGGGTTCCGCGACCTACTGGGCGCCGAGGGCTTCCCGCGGGTCTTCGAGGGCTTCGGGCCCGAGCGGATCCGGCCGGTGCAGCCGCCGGACCCGCGGGTCCGCGGCAACGCCGGAATCCAGGCGGCGGCCCGCAGCGTGGTGAAGATCACCGGGACGGCGGTCGCCTGCAGCCGCTCCCAAGAGGGCAGCGGCTGGGTGCTGCGGCCGGGCACCGTGGTGACGAACGCCCACGTCGTCGCCGGTGTGACCCGTCCGCGGGTGCGGGTCGGCGGCGTCGGCCGGTCGTACCCAGGCCGGGTGGTGGTCTTCGACCCGGTGCGCGACCTTGCCGTCGTCGACGTGCCGGACCTTCCCGCGCCGGCGCTGCCGCGGGCCGCCGACCTCAGCAGGGGCGACACCGCCGTGGTCGCCGGCTTCCCGCTGGACGGCCCCTACCGGCTGGACGCCGCACGGGTCCGCGAGGTGATCAGCGCCCGCGGTGAGGACATCTACGGGCAGGGGCCGTCGGTGCGTGAGGTGTACTCGCTGTACGCCCGCGTGCGGCCGGGCAACTCCGGTGGCCCGCTCCTGTCGCCGGACGGCGAGGTGGTCGGCGTGGTGTTCGCCAAGAGCCTGGACGCCGACGACACGGGGTATGCCCTCACGATGGACGAGGCCGAGCCGGTGCTCGACGCCGCCCGGACGGCGGACGACCCGGTCGACGTGGGCGGCTGCGCGGCGGGGTGACGTCCCCGTGGGCGCCGTTACTCCACCCCAGCGTCGTCGCTGGGCGTCCCTACTTCACTAGGTTCGTCGCGGGGTGACCCCGCGCCAATTGAGGAGGCGGCGCCGCGGCTGGGCGTCAGGTACGCGGCAGGGACGCCAGCCACTCCAGCAGCAGGCGGGTGACGTCGTCCGGCCGCTCCTCGGGCAGAAAGTGACCGGCCGGCAGCTCCTCGTACCGGTACGGGCCGGCGGCCCACCGGCGTGACACGCGCGCGGTGGCGGGCAGGACGACGCCGTCGTGGGCGCCGTGCAGCTGCAGCACCGGCACGGTCACCGGACGGTGGACCGCGCCGCGGAAGGCCCGGCCGTCCGCGCGAACGGTCGACCGGAACACCCAGCGGTAGTACTCCATCGCCGAGTGCGCCACGAACGGCACCCGCATCGCGTCGACGTACGCCTGGACCAGCCGCCGCCCGGAGGCGTCGCTGCGGGGCCAGTCGTGGCCACCCGCGGCCAGCAGCCCGGGGACGGTCGCGGCGTCGCGCGTGAGCGCCCGCTCCGGGGCGATCGGCACCTGGTAGCCCAGGATGTGCCGGCTGGCCCGCAGCTGTGCCGGGGACCGCCGGAGGGCGCGCTCCAGCTGCAGCGGGTGCGCCATGGACAATGCAGCGACGGCGCGGGTCACCTCCGGCTGCAGCGCGGGCATCGACCAGGCGATCCAGCCGCCCCAGTCGTGCCCGACCACCACGGCGTCGTCGGCGCCCAGCGACCGCACCACCGCGGCGACGTCGGCCGCGAGCGTCTGGGTGTCATAGCCCCGGGGCGGCTTGTCGGACGCGCCGTACCCGCGCAGGTCCAGCGCCACGGCCTGGTAACCGGCCGCCGCCAGGGCCGGCAGCTGGCCCCGCCAGCACCACCACATCTGCGGAAACCCGTGTAGCAGGACGACGAGCGGGCCGGCACCCGCCTCAGCGACGTGGAAGCGCGCGCCGTTTGCCGAGATGAAGCGGTGCCGCCACGGGCCTTCGTGCAGAACGTGCGTGGCGTCGACGGTCACCCGGCGGTGCTCACGGGGCGGGGTGCGGCTTGGCGCGCTTGAGGGTCTCGACGGTGTGCGTGACCGTGCGCTGCGTGCGCTCCGGCTTGCCGATCTTGCCCATCCGGCTCTTGCCCACGAGTGCCAGGATGCCGGCGATGACGAGCACGACCACGGCGACGATCAGGAAGGACAGCCAGCGCGGCAGCCCGAGGGCGAACAGGCCGTACGCGGCGGCGAACAGCAGCAGCATCAGCCCGAGGAAGCCCAGGACACCGGCGACGACGAAGCCGACCGCGCCGGCCACGGCGTTCTTGGTCTCGGCCTGGAGCTCGAGCTTGGCGAGCGCGACCTCCGACCGCATGATCGTGGAGAAGTCGCGGGACGCGTCGGAGAACAACTGTCCGACCGTGCGCTCGCCCTGCCGGGCGTCGGCCAGCGCCTCGCGCGCGGTCCGCGAGGACGCCCGGTGCGCGCCGGCGACGTCGGCACGCACCCGCAGGTCTGCGGGAGCGCTTCGGGCGGGCGTCGGTTCGGGGCTAGCGGTCATGGACATGGCCTTCCTCGGGGCAGCCGATCGTCCCGCAGCCTACGGGTACGCCGCCGGAGGCGCCTCCCTTCAGCCCGACGCCGGGCACCGGGTCGGGTAGCGTTCCGTCCGGAGTGCCGGGAAGGCTGGTCGGCGATCGCCTCGTCCTGCCTTGGGAGACCGCCCGTGCACGACACTCTGACCTTCGGCCTGGTGGTCCTCTGCGCCTGCGGCGCGGGCCTGCTGGCCGTGCAGTCACACGCTCTCTCCCAGCGGATCCGCGTGCCGGCGCCGGCCCTGTTTCTCGTGGCTGCCGCGTGCGCGGTGCGGTTCATGCCGGGGCTGGAGCCGAGCGCCCGCACCGTGGAGCGGGTCGTCACCGTGGCGCTGCTCGTGATCTTGTTCGAGGGTGGCATGGGAATCGGTGCCGGCCGGTTTCGCTCGGCAGGGTCCGCCGTCCTCGGCTTAGGAGTGCTGGGGACCTTCGCCACGGTGGCCGGCGCGAGTGTCCTCGCGCACGCCGTACTGGGGATCGACTGGTACCTCGCAGTTCTGCTCGCGACCGCCATCGCGCCCACCGACCCCGCGGTGGTCTTCTCGGTGCTGGGGCAGCGGGAGGTGGAGGGGCGCAGCGGCACCGTCCTCGAGGGCGAGTCAGGCGCGAACGACCCGGTCGGCATCGCGCTGATGGCGGCGCTGCTCAGCGCCGGGTCGCTGTCGGGTGGCGCGCTGGCACAGGTCGCGGGCACCTTCGTGCTGCAGATGCTCGTAGGCGCTGTCGTGGGAGTGGTCGGCGGCCGGTTGCTGCTGCTGCTCATGCGGCGGGTGCAACTGCCCGGCGAGGGGCTTTACCCGGTCCGGACCCTAGTGGTGGCCGGGATCCTGTTCGGCGCGGCGACCATCGCGCACGGCTCTGGGTTCCTTGCGGTGTTCCTGGCCGGTGTGGTGATCGGGGACGAGCGGGCGCCGTTCAAGCGCGAGATCGAGCGTTTCCATGCGGCACTCGCAAGCCTGGCCGAGATCGTGGCCTTCGCCTACCTGGGTTTCACGGTCGACCTCAACGTCCTGCTGCGCCGGGACGTCCTCTTGCCGGGCCTGGTGATCGGGGTCCTGCTCGCGGTGCTCGTCCGTCCGGTCGTCGCGCTGCCCGTGCTGATGCCCGTACGGCTCACCTGGGGGGAGCGGGTCTTCGTGCTCTTCGCAGGGCTCAAGGGCGCGGTGCCGCTGCTGCTGGGCAGCCTGTTGCTGCCCTTGCCGGGCGGCGACCGGCTGTACGGCGTCGTCGTCGTCGTCGTTCTCGTGTCGGTGCTGCTACAGGGGTCGCTGGTGCCCACCGTGGCTCGGCTGCTCCACGTAGGGATGCGTCCGGTCGAGCCCGAGCCGTTCGCGTCGGGCATGCGGCTGCCCGCCGAGCCGGCCGGGGAGCGCCGGCTGACGGTCAGCACCGGGTCGGCAGCCGACGGTCGGCAGATCGACGAGCTCCCCGGACTCGCCGAGGGCACCTGGGTCAGCATGGTCCGACGCGAAGGTGCGCTCGTCCCGGTGCGCGGCCGGACCCGCCTGCTCGCGGGCGACGAGGTCCTGCTCCTCGTCGACCCCGAGCAGGACGAACGCGACGTCTCGGCGTTGTTCGGTAGCTCGCGGCTGGGCAGCTAAGGGGTCGGGGCTAGTCCTCGTGCTCCGCCCAGTCCAGCGTGCGCTGCACCGCCTGCTTCCAGCGGCCGTACAGCTTCTCGCGCTGGTCCGCGTCCATCGACGGGGTCCAACGCTTGTCCTCCGCCCACTGCCGGCGCAGCTCGTCCTGGTCCGCCCAGAACCCGACCGCCAGCCCGGCCGCGTACGCCGCGCCGAGCGCCGTCGTCTCGGTGACCACGGGACGGATCACCGGCACGTCCAGCAGGTCGGCCTGAAACTGCATCAGCGTGTCGTTGACGACCATGCCGCCGTCGACCTTGAGCTCGGTCAGCGCGACGCCGGAGTCGGCGTCCATCGCCTCGACCACCTCGCGGGACTGGTACGCGGTCGCCTCCAGCGCCGCCCGTGCGAGGTGCCCCTTGTTGACGTACCGGGTGAGCCCGACGATGACGCCGCGGGCGTCCGAACGCCAGTAGGGGGCGAAGAGCCCGGAGAACGCGGGGACGATGTAGGCGCCGCCGTTGTCCTCGACGCCCTTCGCGAGCTCCTCGATCTCCGCAGCGCTGCTAATGAGGCCGACGTTGTCGCGCAGCCACTGCACCAGCGAGCCGGTGACGGCGATCGAGCCCTCGAGCGCGTAGACCGGCGCCTCCTCCCCGATCCGGTAGCAGACCGTTGTCAGCAACCCGTTGCGGCTCATCACCTTCTCGGTGCCGGTGTTGAGCAGGAGGAAGTTGCCGGTGCCGTAGGTGTTCTTCGCGGTTCCGGGCTCGAAGCAGACCTGACCGAAGGTGGCCGCCTGCTGGTCGCCGAGGATGCCGGCGATGGGCACGCCGCGCAGTACGCCGCGCTCGCGAGTATTGCCGTACACCTCGGACGACGACCGGATCTGCGGCAGCATCGACATCGGCAGGCCCATCTCGCCGACGATCTCCTCGTCCCAGTCCAGGGTGTCGAGGTCCATCATCAACGTGCGGGAGGCGTTGGTGACGTCGGTGATGTGGATGCCGCCCTCGGGGCCGCCGGTCATGTTCCAGACCAGCCAGCTGTCCATCGTCCCGAACAACAGGTCGCCGTTCTCCGCCTTCTCGCGCGCCCCCTCGACGTTGTCGAGCACCCAGCGCGCCTTCGGCCCGGCGAAGTAGGTGGCGAGGGGCAGGCCGACGCGGTCCTTGTACCGTTCGGCGCCACCGCCCAGCTCGCCGAGCTGCTGGCAGATCCGCTCGGTCCGCGTGTCCTGCCAGACGATCGCGTTGTACACGGGCTTGCCGGTCGTCTTGTCCCACACCAGCGTGGTCTCGCGCTGGTTGGTGATGCCGATGACCTGGACGTCCTCCGCGGACAGGTCGGCGCTGGCCAGGGCCCGGGCGACGACCTCGCGGGTGTTCGTCCAGATCTCCGCCGCGTCGTGCTCCACCCAGCCGGCCCGCGGGAAGATCTGCTGGTGCTCGAGCTGGGCGACGGACGCGACGGCGCCGTCGTGGTCGAAGATCATGCACCGCGTGCTGGTGGTGCCCTGGTCGATGGCGGCGACGAAACGGCTCACGAGGTCCTCCGGTCAGATGTGATGAGCGGGTGCGCCGTGGTGCGGCGAGGGGTCAGAAGGCCTGCGACGCGAGGCCCGCGAGCACGCCGCCGATCACCGGTCCCACGACCGGCACCCAGGAGTAGCCCCAGTTGCTGGGGTCCTTGCGCGGTATGGGCAGCACAGCATGGGCGATCCGCGGGCCAAGGTCGCGGGCCGGGTTGATGGCGTATCCGGTAGGGCCGCCGAGGCTGGCGCCGATGCCCAGCACCAGCAGTGCCGCCGCGAGCGGCCCGAGGCTCGCAGGGGTCTGGCTCTTGCCGAAGAAGAGGATGACGAAGACCAGGACGAACGTCGCGATGACCTCGGTGACGACATTCCACGCGTAGCTCGGAATCGTCGGGCCGGTCGAGAAGATCAGGCTCGGGGCTTCGGCGCGGTCGTCGAACTGCTTCTTGTAGGTCAGCCAGCACAGCACCGCGCCCAGGAACGCGCCGGCGAACTCGCCGAGGATGTACACGAGAGTCGACGTCGCGTTCACGTCCACGCCGCCCTGCGAGTAGGTCGTGGCACCGCTGGCCAGGATCCCCAGGGTGACCGCGGGGTTGAGGTGCGCGCCGGAGCGGTAGCCGACGTACACGCCCGCGAACACGCCCAAGCCCCAGCCGAAGTTGATGAGCAGCCAGCCCCCGCCAGATCCCAGGCTCCGGGGGAGCACCACGTTGGCAACCACGCCGGTGCCCAGCAGCAGAAGAGTGGCCGTGCCGGCGAGCTCGCTGAGGAAGACCGTTCCGAGGCTCACGTCGCTCCCTCCGCGCCGGGCGCGCTGCTTGCGCTCGACGCCACGTCGTCGTGTGGCTGCCAGGTCTACCCGATCTTGTTGGGAAGTGCTAGCACCTAGAACGAGCGGGCTGGGAACCCGGCGCGATCTTCCTTGCGAGCAGGGCGGCGAAGGCCGCTACCGTGGGGCACCTGGCCCCTGAGGGAGGACGACCGTGGTGACGACGACGTTCGCAGCGCGCCTGGGTCCGGCCGAGCGCCAGCAGGCCTGGCGCGACCTCGGGGAAGGGGAGCTCGACGTCCTCGTGGTCGGTGGCGGCGTCACCGGAACCGGCGCGGCGCTGGACGCCGCGACCCGTGGCCTGCGCACTGGCCTGGTGGAGGCGCGTGACTTCGCCAGCGGCACGTCGTCGCGGTCGAGCAAGCTCTTCCACGGTGGCCTTCGCTACCTCGAGCAGTTCAACTTCCGGCTGGTGCGGGAGGCGCTGCGGGAGCGCGAGCTGATGCTGACCCGCATTGCGCCGCACCTGGTCCGGCCCGTGCCGTTCCTGTACCCGCTGACGCGTCACGCCTGGGAACGGCCGTATGTCGCCGCCGGGCTCACCCTGTACGACCGGCTCGGCGGTGCACGCTCGGTGCCCGGACAGAAGCACCTGACGCGTGGCGGCGCACTGCAACGGTTTCCTGGCCTGCGCCGGGACGCGCTCGTCGGTGCCGTCCAGTACTACGACGCCCAAGCAGATGATGCGCGGCACACCCTCACGGTGGTGCGTACCGCCGCTCACTACGGGGCGACCGTGCGCAGCTCGACCGAGGTCGTGGAGATGCTCCGGGAGGCCGACCGGGTCGTCGGCGCCGTGGTCCGTGACGTCGAGACCGGTGACACGCAGCGCGTGCGCGCCAAGGTTGTCATCAATGCGACGGGCGTCTGGACCGACGACCTGCAGCGTCTCAGTGGTGGGCGCGGCCGGTTCCGGGTCCGGGCGAGCAAGGGCGTCCACGTGGTCGTCCCCCGCGACCGGATCGCGGGCGAGGTGGGGCTGATCCTGCGCACCGAGCGCAGCGTGCTCTTCGTCATCCCGTGGGGGCAGCACTGGATCGTGGGCACCACCGACACGGACTGGACGTACGACCTGGCTCACCCCGCGGCCACGGCGGCCGACGTCGACTTCATCCTCGAGCACGTCAACCGGGTGCTCGCCGTGCCGCTGACTCGCGACGACATCCTGGGCGTCTACGCCGGGCTGCGGCCGCTGCTGGCCGGGGAGAACGAGGACACCAGCCAGCTCTCCCGCGAGCACGCCGTGGCCCGACCGCAGCCCGGGCTGATCTCGATCGCCGGCGGCAAGTACACGACGTACCGCGTGATGGCCGCGGACGCGATCGACGCGGCGGCGGCCGACCTCGGCCCGATCCCGACGTCGGTGACCGAGCACGTCCCGCTCGTGGGTGCGGACGGCTACGCCGCGATGGTGAACCTGACCGGCGAGCTGGCGCGGGAGCACCAGCTGCCCCGGTGGCGCGTGGAGCACCTGCTGGGCCGGTACGGCTCCCTGCTCGCTGAGGTGCTCGCGCTGGGCGACGACGACCCGTCGCTGCTCGACCCCGTGCCGTCGGCGCAGGAGTACCTGCGGGCCGAGCTGCGCTATGCCGCCACGCACGAGTCCGCGCTGCACCTGGACGACATCCTGGCCCGCCGGACCCGGATGTCGATAGAGACCAAGCACCGCGGTGTCGAGGCGGCGCAGGAGACGGCCGACCTGGTGCGTGAGGTGCTGGGGTGGGACGACGACCAGGCTCGCGCCGAGGTCGAGTCCTACACGCTGCGGGTCGCTGCCGAGCGGCGCTCGCAGGAGCTCGGCGACGACGCGGCCAGCGACGCGGCTCGCCGGGAGGCCCCCGAGGTGCGTCCCGGCCTGCGCCACGTGACCGCCACCCGGTAGCCGCAGCGGCTCACCCATCGCTCCACCCACGGCCACCACGAGCACTTACCCGGAAATCCGCTGTCCCGAGGGCACTTCGGAGGCAGTTATCCGGATAAGTGTCCAGCTGGCGAGCTCGTTGCTGATCTTCGGTTCCGCGAAGCGGTCACGGAAGGTCGGGCGGCACCAGGTGGACGACGGCAGGAGGGGCGTCGGAGTAGGCGACCGCGCGGGCTTCGGCGGCCTGGTCGTACGCCGCCAGCCGGGTGGTGTGCTGGCGCAGGTGCTCCTGCCACGAGTCGACCACGTAGATCTCGACGAACGTGTCCGGCGACTCGCCCTCGCGGAACAACCCCCACCGGACCGCGCCGGTGCGCTGGCGGGAGCGGCGCACCGCCCGCATGGCGTGCACGAAGTCGGACTGGTGCTCCGGCCGGACCGTGTAGGTCGTCGAGACGACCACCGGTCCGGCCTCAGGGGCCGGCTCGACGACGAGCGCCGGCTCGGGCCAGTACGCCACCTCGGAGGTGTACAGCGCCGCCGACCGCGCCAACCCCCAAGGCGGCCAGCAGCAGGCCGTAGCCTCCGGGGCCCAGGCCAAGCCGACGGGTGGCCACGAGCGGGAGGAGGGCCCACAGCGCCGTGGCGGGGAGCACGAAGGTGCCGCACCGGAACAGGATCCGGCGCACCACCGGCGACCAGCGCACGTACCGCCCGCCGGCCCGC
>DATFPQ010000263.1:0-14592 GCA_035264765.1 Actinomycetales bacterium
ACCGCCGTCCCGCCGCGGACCGAAGCCGTGGGCCGCGACCGCGCGGGCCAGCCCGTGCCGCCGCTGCTTCTCCGGGCCGGCGAAGCCCAGCGACAGGTACCCGATCTCGCCGGCCAGACCACGTGAGCCGCGCACGAGCGACCCGCCCAGTACGAGTCCCATGCCCAGGCCCGCACCGACGTACAGGTACGCGAAGCTGTCCACGTCCCGTCCCGCCCCGTGCGCGCCCTCGGCGAGCGCCGCGAGGTTCACGTCGTTCTCGACGAGCAGTGGCACGTCCGCCGGGTTGGCAAGCGAGTCGGCGAGCGCCTCGGCGGGCTGGATCAGTCCCTCGGGGTACGGGGTGTCCGGAAGCGCGACGACCGTGCCGGTGGCCGGGTCCACCGGGTTCGCGACCGACACCGCCACGGCACGCAGGGGACCGTGGCCAGCGCGGCCGGCCTCGACCGCGGTGTCGACCGCGCGGCGCAGCTGGTCCGCGACGCCGGAGGGCTCGCGCGGCGGTGGGTAGGAGCTGTCCACCAGGGCGTTGCCGAGCAGGTCGCCGACCGTCACGCGGATGGCCGACGGGCCGAGGTCGACGGCCAGGACGAACCCGACATCGGCCGCGACCTCGTAGAAGGTCGCTACCCGGCCCGGCCGCCCGGTCTGGCTACCGGCGGCCCGCAGCAGTCCGACTCGCTCCAGCCGCCGCACCGCTTCGTTCACCGTGGGCTTGGAGATGCCGGTGCGCCGGGCGATCTCCGCCCGGGTCACCGCCTGCTCGGCGAAGACGACGTCGAGCACGCTCTGGTCGCTCAGCTCGCGCAGCAGGTCGAGCCGCGGCAGCGCGCGAACAGGTGCCGCCCTCTGCCGGCCATCCGCCGCCACGTGTCCCTCCCCGTCCCGCGTGTAGCCGTCCCCGTCTGCCGTCTCGCGACGTTCTCGTATCGGACGGCTTCTGGCCCTCGCGACCGCCTTCTGCCGGTCAGCCTCTTGTCGCAACCTCGACGCGATGCTACCTTCGATGCAGTTGGTTAGGAGAGTTTCCTAACCGTGATCGGTGAGCCGAGACCAAGGGAGAGCCGCAGTGACTGCAGAGCTGACGCACGACGAGGTGCCGACGGACTTCCCCGCGGCGATCCGCGAGACCAAACGGCAGCTCCGCGAGCGGATCGGCGACTACGCCGGCGTGTTCGCGCAGGCCGAGGAGGCCATGCGCCGCGAGGTCGACGAGGTGGTCGCCATCCGCGAGCGCGGCGAGGAGGTCTGGCCCGTCGTCCAGCTCGCCGACATCACCGGCGGAACGGTTCCGGCCCGGACGCTTGAGGCGATCCGCCGGCGCGGCTGCGCCGTGGTCAAAGGCACCTTTGAACGCGAGCGCGCGGAGGGCTGGGACGCCGAGCTGGTCGAGTACCTCGACACCAACCGGTTCGCCGAGACCTACCGCTACCTCGACGACGGCATCTTCGGAGGGCTGGCCGCCGCCAAGCCGTCCATCTTCCCGATCTACTGGTCCGCACCGCAGCTGCAGGCGCGGGAGGACGCCAACATGGTGGCTGTCCGGCGCTTCCTCAACGGCTTCTGGAAGCACGAGTCCGAGGGACGGGTCTGGTTCGACCCCACCCGCGACACCGCGTACCCCGACCGGGTCCGCCGGCGCGAGCCGGGGACGACGTCCGGGGGGCTGTCCGCCCACACGGACTCCGGCTCCGTCGAGCGCTGGTTGCTGCCGGCGTACCAGAAGGTGTTTCGGCACGTCTTCTCCGGCGACTGGACGAAGTACGACCCCTGGGACGGCGCCTACCGCACCGAGGTGAACGAGTACCCGTCCACCGTCATGTGCTCGGCCTTCCGCACCTTCCAGGGCTGGACCGCGCTGTCCGACATGAGCCGCACCGAGGGCGTCCTCAACGTCGTACCGATCCCGACGGCAATGGTCTACCTGCTGCTCCGCGCGCTTCAGGACGACGTCGCCGACGACGACCTGTGTGGCGCCGCCAACGGCCAGGCGCTGCCCATCAACGAGCAGTACCACGCGGTGCTCATGCCGGCCCTGAGCCCGATCCCCGACGTCGAGCCCGGTGACACCGTGTGGTGGCACGGCGACATGATCCACGCCGTCGACCCGGTGACCGACCAGCAGGGTTGGGGCAATGTCATGTACATCCCCGCGGCGCCGTACTGCGAGAAGAACGCCGCCTACGGCCGGGCCTGCGGCCAGGCGTTCCTCACCGGCCGCAGCCCCAGCGACTTCGCGGCCGAGGACTACGAGGTGAGCTGGGTCGGACGGCCCGGCCCCGAGGACCTCGGCCCGGTGGGCCGCAAGCAGCTCGGCCTCGAGGCCTGGTAGTCGCTGGTAGTCGCTGGTAGCCACCTGGCAGCGGGGTCGGGCAGGCGGTGCGATGCCGCCTGCCCAGCCCTGCTCGACCCAGCTCCGGGCGACCCAGGTGCCTACGTCTTGTCGGCGACCTCCTCGAGGACCCGGACGTCCCACGGCCCGAGGCGAAGCGAGTCCCCCGGGGCCAGCTGACCGCGGGCCTGGTCGCCACCGGCCTGGTCACGCAACGCGGAGCCCGCTTCGGCCAGGACGTCGCGAACCGCCACGGGTACCCGTACCACGGCCTCCTGCGGCGACCAGTTGTGGACGAAGCGCACCCGCCTACCGTCGGGCGCCGTGGCTCCGGTCGCCGTCACGCTCGCCGGGACGTCCCGCCAGCTCCCCGCTCGGTCGCCTGACAGCCACTCGAACAGCGCCCGCCCCAGCTCGGGATTCGGCTCCGTACCGACGTACGTGATCCGTCCGGACCCGTGGGCGCGGGACGTGATGGCGGGCCACCGCCCGAAGTGCGGGTGCTCGTACTGGGCGAGGCAGTCCGCGCCGTCGACCTCGAGGCCGTCCACCCACCGCGTCGCCGCCGCTCCGGACGGCACGGACAGGGCTGAGCCCTCGGCAGCGACGACGGGCAGCTCTCCGGACAGGTTGCTGAACTCGTCGTACCAGACGCCGGCCGCCTCGGCGATGCGCGCCGGCATCAGGTCCGTACGCGCCCGTCCCTCCGGGTCCGCGTACGCCGTCCGCGGCCCGACCACCAGGTGCCCGCCCGCCTCGGCATAGCCGACCAGCCAGTCCAGGGTGGCGTCGTCCACCAGGTACAGGGCCGGGGCCACGAGCACCGGATGGCGCGCCACTGCCGCCGCGGGGTTACCTTCACCGACGAGCTGGCGGGCATGCAGCACTCGGACCTGCAGCCCGGCGTCGAAGGCACCGCGGTAGAACGGGTCGAACAACCCGTGGTAGGCGCGCTCTTCCGGCGTCCCGTCGTCGTGTGCCAGCGGCGGGTACTTCTGCATCAGCCACTTGCTGGGCATCGAGTAGACCATGGCGACGTCGGCGTCGGGGACGAGCCCGGCCACGAGGTCTCCCGCCGTCCGGAGCTCGTCGCCGAGCCGGGCGAGCTCGCGGTAGGTCCGGCCGGGGCGACCGCTGTGCGGCAGCACCCCTCCCCAGTAGGTCTCCGCGCCGAAGTGCAGGGTGTGCCAGTGCCAGTACTCGACCATGCGCGCCCCCCGGGACACCAGCGCCCAGGCCGCCTGGCGCCACTGCCCGTCGTACGCCGGACGGTTGTTCCACGGGAACCCGATGTTCGTAGCGTTGGTCTCCGTGACCAGGAACGGCTCCTGCCGTGAGCTGAACATCCGGTCGCCGCTCAGGTACAGGGCCCATGTTCCCGAAGTGGTCCAGTACTGCGGTGAGGTCCCGATGTCCGGCAGCTCCAGGCCGTCCTGCATGGCGTAGTAAGGGTTGCCAGCGGTGACGTCGAGCCGGTCGGTGAGCTCGTCGTCCTCGAGGGCCGGCCGGTCGTAAGCGATGCACGTCGTCACGAACTGGTCCTGACGCGCGTACTCCCGCACGATGTCAGCCTGCCAGCCGATGAACTCGGTCGTCTGCTCAGCCTGGAAGCGACGCCAGGCGACGTCGTACTGCGGCTGGACGTTGCCCTCGGGCGTCCACAGGTCGGCCCACGTGGACAGGCGGTGCGACCAATAGACCAGGCCCCACTCCCGGTTCAGCGTCTCGACGTCGCCGTACCGGTGTCGCAGGTCGTCGACGAACCGCTGGAAGACGCCGTGGTTGTGGAGCAGCTCGTTGCCCGGCTCGTTGTCTACCTGGAAGCCGATCACCGCGGGATGACCCGCGTAGCGCGCCGTGATCTTGCGGATCACGCGCTCGGCGTGGAAGCGGAATGCCGGATGGGTGAAGTCCACCTCCTGCCGGGCCCCCCATGGGATGCGCTCCCCCGTCCGTCGCTCACCGGCGATCTCCGGGTACAGACGCGCGAGCCACGGCGGGACGGCGTAGGTGGGCGTCCCCAGCAGCACCGAGATGCCGCGCTCGTGCGCCCCGTCCAGCACCGGCTGGAGCCAGTCGAGCTCGAACCGGCCGTTCTCGGGCTCCCAGGTCGACCACACCGACTCGCCGACGCGGATGACCGAGAAGCCGGCGTCCACCATCAGGTCCAGGTCGGTCTTCAGCCGCTCGTAGGGCTGGTACTCGTGGTAGTACGCCGCGCCGAACAGCACGCGGTTGGGCAGAGAGGGCACAGCGGGTCTCCTTGTTCTGCAGCAAGTGGTGCAGGGTGGGGTCTGGTTGCGGAACTACTCCTTGACGCCTCCCGCGGACAGGCCGGACTGCCAGTACCGCTGCAGCAGCAGGAAGGCAGCGATCAGCGGGATCACCGACAACAGCGAGCCGGTGACCACCAGAGCGAGCAGCTCGGCGGTCCCCCCGCTGCCACCGGTGGCCTGCGACGCCCACGACGCCAGTCCCACGGGGAGGGGGTAGAGCTTCGGGTCGTTGAACATGATGAGCGGTAGGAAGTAGTTGTTCCACGTTGCCACGAGGGTGAAGAGCAGCACAGTCACGATACCCGGCGACAGTGAGCGCAGCGCCACCCGGAAGAAGATACGGAACTCGCCCGCCCCGTCGATCCTTGCCGCCTCCAGAATGCTGTCAGGGACGGCGTCCTGGGCATAGATCCGCATCAGGTAGAGACCGAAGGGGCTCACCAGCGACGGCAGGATCAGCGCCCACGGGGTGTTCACCAGGCCCACCTTGCTGAAGAGCAGGTACGTCGGGATGGCGAGAGCCGTCGTAGGCACCATGATGCTGCCGAGAACGAGGCCGAACAGCGCGCCGTTGCCCCTGAAGCGGTACTTCGCGAAGCCGTAGCCCCCCATGGCGCACAGCAGTGCCGCACCTCCGGCACTCACGACCGAGTACACGAGCGTGTTCGCCATCCACCGGGCATAGACGCCGCCGTCGTAGGTGAACGTCTCCCGGATGTTCGACAGCAGGGAAAGGTCGCCGCTGAACCAGAGCCCGAAGGTGGAGAACAGGTCGGCGGTCGTCTTGGTCGAAGCGACGACGAGCCAGAACAGCGGGACCAGGAAGTAGAGCAGGACCGCCAGCATCCCGAGCAGCAGGACGTTGCTGCGCCGGCCCGAGAGTTGTCGCGCGCGGTGCGGCCGTCCCGGAACGCGCCGGGCTGCTCTGGTCCCGGCAGGAGCGATGGTGGTCATGCGCGGGACCTCCGATTGGTCAGGAACAGCACGGTGTACGACGCGATGACGATGACGATGCCGAGCAGGAAGGAGACCGCCGCGGCGTAGTTGACCTCCTGGCCGGTGAACGCCAGCGTGTACGCGTAGAGGTTCGGGGTGTAGGCGCTGTCGATCACGCTGGGCGCGAGCCGCTGGAGCAGCTGGGGCTCCGCGAACAGCTGGAAGCTGCCGATGACCGAGAAGATGAGACAGAGCACCAGCGCCGGGCGGAGGGCCGGGATCTTGATCGACCAGGCGATGCGCCAGGCCCCGGCGCCGTCCACCGCCGCGGCCTCGTACAGGTCGTGCGGGATGGCGCGCAGCGCGGCGTACAGGATGATCATGTTGTAGCCGGTGAACTCCCACGTCACGATGTTCGCGATGGAAGGCAGCATCAACGTCTCACTGAGGAAGTCAGGTGCCCCCACGTTCAGCGTGTCGGCCAGCTGCGCTACGGGGCCGAAGTCGCGGCCGTAGAGGTAGCCCCACATGAGGGTCGCGACGACGCTCGGCACCGCGTAGGGGACGAAGATGCCCAGCCGGAACACCTTCGAGGCCCGCAGCAGCCCGCTGTCGATCGCCAGGGCGGACAGCAGGGCGAGAACCAGCATGATCGGCACCTGCAGGAGGAAGAAGCGCCCGACCCGGGCCACGCCGGAGATCAGCCGTTCGTCACCGAGTGCACGCACATAGTTGTCGAGGCCGGCGAAGACCGTCCCGCCGACCAGCTGCTCGCGGAACAGGCTCAGGTAGGCCGCATACACCAGCGGCAGGAGGAAGAAGAGAACGAACATGACGATGAACGGCGCGACGAAGAGGTAGCCCGTCGTGGACTGATGGCGCTGCTCCTTGCGCGCCCGACGGCCGGGCGTGCCGGTGGACGGCGCCGATCGGGCGACCGTGCTGCTGCTCACGATGGGTCCTTCCTGAACATCGGGGGTGGTGAGCTGCTGAGACGAGTGGCTGCTCCCGGACCCTCGGCGGGAGGGCCCGGGAGCAGCGCGGTCACGGAGCCGTGACCTTGAAGCCCTGGTTCTTGGCGTAGTCGGTGACCCGGGTCTGCCACTGGTCCAGCGCGGCGTTCGTGTCCGACTTGTCGGCGAACGACTTGCCGACCGTCTCGTCCCAGTCGTTCACGGCCTGGTCCAGGAAGGGCGGCCACTGGAACTGGGGGTCGACCGAGGCGCTGATGTCGGCGAACACCTGGTTCACCTGCTGACCGCCGTAGAACTCCGGCTTCTGGCCGGTGAACGACGGGTCGCTCAACAGCGCCTTGGTGGCGGGGAACAGGAACTGCTCGGTGGCGAACATCTTCGTGGCCTGCGGGTCGGTGTTGAGGAACTCGGCGAACTTGGCAGCCGCGATCGGGTTCTTGGCACCCTTGACCACCGCGGTCGTCGAGCCACCCCAGTTGCCGGAGACGGGCTTGCTCGCGTCCCACTGCGGCAGCGGGGCGGCCCGCCACTTGCCCGACGTGGACTTCGCGCTGCCACTAAGGAACACGGGCCCCCAGGCTGCCGTCAGCCAGGTGGCGTACTTGCCCCGGTTGAGGGCTTGGTACCAGGCGTCGGTGAAGTCGGCGTCGGACGAGACCGCACCCTCCTTGATCAGGCTCCCCCAGTAGCTGCCCAGCTTCTTCGAGGTCGCGTCGTTCAGGCTGATGCCGACCGACTCACCGGTGCCCGTGAAGGGCTTGGCTCCGGCCTGCCACAGCAGACCCATCCACACCCCGTTCTGGTTGGACGCCAGGTTGGTGAGGTAGACGTCGGGATCCGCGGCGTGCAGCTTCTTCGCCGCGGCGGCGAACTCGTCCCACGTCTTGGGCGGCGTGATCCCGTGCTTGTCGAAGATGTCCTTCCGGTACAGCATCCCCATCGGGCCCGTGTCCTGCGGGTAGGCCCAGATCTCCCCGTTCGCGCCCTTGACCTGGTTCCAGGTCCAGTCGACGAAGGTGTCCTTCTTGGCCTCGGCCCCGTACTGCCGCAGGTCGATGAGGCTGTTGGTGAGCGTGAACGTCGGGATGTACTGGAACTCCATCTGCACGGCGTCCGGGGCGCCAGTCCCCGCCTTCAGCGCGGTACGGAGCTTCGTGTACTGCGGCTCCCCCTGGCCGGCATTGACGACCTTGACCTTGATCGCCGGGTACTTCTTCTGGAACAGGGCGACCTCCTTCTGGATGTCTGGCACCCAGGTCCAGAAGGTCAGCTCGGTGGGCGTCTGCATCGCCTTGTCGATGTCGGCCTGGGCGACCGGCTTCGCGGCGCTGGCGCCGGCGCCACCGCCGCTGCTGCCGCTGTCACCGCCCCCGCCACACGCGGCCAGGGCGAGGCTCACGACGGCGACGGCCGCTGCGGCCAGCGTCGACCGCCTCTTAGGGGTGTTCCGGGTACAGCGGATCATGCTGGGGCTCCTTTGGTGGGGGCATCTGGGTACACGGCTTGGCGCTGCCGACACGGGGTTGCTAACACAGGGCTACGGTTTCACGAGGGCACGACTCGAGAGAGCGGGCCCCTGGCGGCGCTCGGTCGGGTTCTCTCGTGGGGTCCGGTCCGGGCGGTGAGCAGGCTGGTAGCCAGGGACGTCAAGTCTTGAGCGGTGGGCTCGCGGTCTGACGGCGGGTTGCGGCGTCCTGGATGCGAGCGGGCGAGTCACCGGCGTGCCTGTAGGCAGCGCGGCGCCCCGCCGGGAGGTCAGGCGGTGCAGCGGATCGGCTCCACCCGCCGGAGGCCCCCGCGTGGAGTCGATGGTCATGACGCAGACCTCCCGCGGGCACTGTAGCCGCCGGGACGTGCCGTCGAGCCGCGGACCACCAGGGGGAGCGATGGGCTCGGGAGCGGCGGGGCCGGTTCGCCGGGGCTTTCGATGGCGCGCAGCAACAGTCGTAGCCCGTCAGCGGCCACCACGTCGAAGTCCTGGCCGACGGTCGTCAGGGGCGGGCTCAGGTACGCGGCCGAGGGGATGTCGTCGAAGCCGACCACGCTCACGTCGTCCGGCACCCGCCGACCGCCGTCAGCCAAGGCGCGCATCATCCCGATCGCCATGTCATCGTTCGCCACGAAGACGGCGGTCAGGTGAGGGTCTTCGGCCAGGAGCCGACGCCCCGCCGCATGACCTGAGGCGGGGCTCCAGTCCCCGAAGAGCACCGGCCTCTCCTCCGCACCGGCTGCCTGCAGCGCGCGTCGCCACCCCTGCGTCCGCTCTCGTGCCGACCACCATCGCTGCGGTCCCGCGACGTGCCGCACAGTGACGTGGCCGAGAGACAACAGATGCTGTGTTGCGACTTCCGCGGCGACGTCGGCCGCGCCGTAGACGGTGAGGACGCGGGGAGCGGACAGCGCGGGGAAGTGCCCCAGCGTGAGAACCGGCACGTCGACCCGAACCTCCACGGCGCCGCCGTCGATCGGCTCGGAGAGCACGATGCCGTCGACCCCCTGCTCGAGCAGGGCATCGATGGCTCCGACGACACCCTCCGGGTCGTCCTCGAAGGTGTTGACCAGGCTGACGGCGTAGCCGGTGCTGCGGGCGGCGCGCTCGGCGGCCATCAGCAGGGTCGCGGGTCCCCACAGGGCCGTGCCGAGCGAGACCACGCCGATCCGGTGCGTGCGACCGGAGTTGAGGGCCCGGGCCACGTTGTTGCGCCGGTACCCCAGCTCGCGGGCCGCCTGAAGCACGCGCACCCGGACGTCCTCCCGGACGTGCGGCTCGTCGTTCATCACGCGCGAGACGGTCTTCTGCGACACGCCGGCTAGGCGGGCGACGTCGGTGCTGCCGGGACGGCGTGCCCGCGCCGAGCTGGACGGGGCGCTCGTCCTGACCGGGTCGGTCACAGGGCCTCCGGGTCGCCATTGACTGCGCAGTCGGACCAATGTCTACGTAGTCAACCGCCCCGTCAAGCCTCCGTTACCGCTTCGTGACCTAAGGTCGACGGGTCAGACCGGTCGGTCAGCTGCGACCGCCCGCCGTGGTGTGGACGATCAGGACGTCGCACGGCGCCCGCTGCGAGATGTCGGAGGGCACCGAACCAAGCAGCCGGCCGGAGAGCGTGTTGATCCCGCGGTTGCCGACCACGATGAGCTCGACGGGCAGCTCCGTGGCCAACGACAGCAACGCCTCGACCGCGTCGCCCTCCACCAGCCGGCCCTCGACGCGGGACGCACCTGCATCCTCGGCGTGGCGAACCGCGCTGTCGAGCGCCTCCCTGGCCGCGTCCGCGCCGGTCACGCGGTACTTCGCGTCGCCACCGGCAGGGGTCACGGCGGCCTGCTCGCGGGCGGTCATCGGGTGGTAGGCGCACACCACCACGACCGAGGCTTTGGTGGGGAGCGACACCTCGACCGCGCGTTCGACCGCGCGCAGTGAGGACTCCGACCCGTCGGTACCGACGGCAATGGTGGCGTAGCTCATGGAAGGCCCCTAACGCCGGCTGATGCCACCGTAGCGGGGTACGCAGCCGCCGCGACATCCCGTGCGGCGCCTGACTTGTCGGGGTTCTGGCGATCTAGATCGCGCTGCCTGTTCTTATCGGCGGGCAAGGCTGCCATGCTTCGTTGTTACCTGTGTGGTTCGGTAGCGGCGGGGAGGACCGGGGATGCCTACAGCGACCACTGGGGGAACCGCCCTCTCTCTGGACCTCAGCGCGGTGGACCTGCTGCTGATGGTCATCTACTTCTCGTTCGTGCTCGGCATCGGGTTCGCGCTGCGCCGCGCGGTGAAGTCCTCCCTGGACTTCTTCCTGTCCGGCCGGTCGCTGCCCGCCTGGGTCACCGGCATCGGGTTCATCTCCGCGAACATCGGCGCGGTGGAGCTGCTCGGTCAGTCCGCGAGCGGAGCGCAGTACGGCACGTCGATCGTGCACTACTTCTGGATCGGCGCCATCCCCGCGATGGTCTTCCTCGGCATCGTGATGATGCCGTTCTACTACGGCTCCAAGGTCCGCAGCGTGCCCGAGTACCTGCGGCTGCGCTTCGACAGCAAGGCCCACCTGATCAACGCGATCACCTTCGTGGCCGGCAGCATGCTGATCGCCGGGGTCAACCTCTACGCGCTGGCGATCGTCCTCGATGCGCTCCTTGGCATCCCGCTGATCCTTGCCATCGTGCTGTCCGCCCTGTTCGTCCTGTCGTACATCCTGCTCGGCGGGCTGACCAGCGCCATCTACAACGAGGTCATGCAGTTCTTCGTCGTGATGATCGGCATGATCCCCCTGACCATCATCGCGATCAAGGAGACCGGTGGCCTCGGTGACCTCTTCGACAAGCTCCGGGCCGACGAGGGCAACGCGTTCGTCCAGCCCTGGACGGGGACGTCCCTGGGTGGCGGCAACCCGGTGGGCGACTGGATCGGCATCCTGCTCGGCCTGGCCTTCTGCCTGTCCTTCGGCTACTGGACGACGAACTTTGCCGAGGTGCAACGGGCCATGGCGGCCAAGGACAGTCACTCGGCCCGGCTGACGCCCATCATCGGCGCGTACCCGAAGGCCTTCGTCCCGCTCATCACCGTGCTGCCGGGCATGGCCGCCCTGGTCCTGCTGCCGGGCATCGGCACGGAGGGGAACCTGCAGTACAACGAGGCGATCCCCGCGCTGATGGGCAAGTACCTTCCCCACGGCGTTCTAGGTGTCGCCGTCACGGGTCTGCTCGCGGCCTTCATGGCCGGCATGGCGGCGAACGTGTCCAGCTTCAACGCCGTGTTCACGTACGACCTCTGGCAGGACTACATCCGGCCCGGCCGACCTGACCGCTACTACCTCGTGGTCGGTCGCTGGGTCACCGTCGGCGGGGTCGCCGTCGCCGTCCTGACCGCGCTCATCGCCCAGTCGTTCAGCAACATCTCGAACTACCTGCAGACCCTGTTCTCGTTCTTCAACGTGCCGCTGTTCGCCGCGTTCATCATCGGGATGTTCTGGAAGCGGGCCAGCAAGAGCGCCGGTTTCTGGGGCATCCTCACGGGCACGATCACCGCCATCGTCGTCTACGCGCTGTACAAGTTCGATGTGCTCACGTTCCGCAGTGACCTGCACGAGACGATGTGGGGCTCGATCGCCGCCTTCACGGTCGGGGCCGCCGCGATGGTCCTGGCGTCGCTCCGGGAGCCGCGAAAGACCGACGAGGAGCTGCACGGCCTGGTCTACGGCATGGAAATCCGGGACGCCTCCGACGCCGTCGCCTACCCGTGGTACCGCTCGCCGGTCGTCCTGGGAGTCGGCGTGCTGGTGCTCTGCGCGGCGCTCTACGTCGGCGTCAGCGTCGTCTGAACCTGCCCGTCCCCGAGGAGGCTGTCCATGACGTCACCCGAAGAAAGACCCGAGGAGCGGGAAAGCGACCTGCTGGCCAAGCTGTTCGACATCCGCTCGTTCACCGGCGCGCTGTTCCTCATCTTCGGTGTCATCGTCACCATCGTGGGCCTGGGCGCGAGCGAAGCCGACATCCAGAAGGCGGCGGGGATCAACCTGTCGCTCATCATCGGGCTCGTCATGCTGGTGGTGGGTGCCATCTTCATCACCTGGCTGCTGCTGAAGCCGCCGGAGATCCTCCACACCCACGAGGTCACCGAGGACGACCTGCCGGAGCAGCTGCGGCACCACGGCCTGGAGGCTATCCCCGAGCACGAGCAGCGTCGGCCGCCTCGGGCCGGCCCGCCGGGTCACTGAAGGCTGGGTCACTCGCGGCTGGGTTCCCGAACGGCTGAGTCGCAGCTCCCTGCGTGTCGGCGGTCGCGCGCTGCTGCGCCCACACCCGCCAGGCTGCCCGGTCGACCAACCCGAGGACGTCGTCCACGGTGCGCCCGGGGGCATCGTTCCACCGGGCCAGGTCACGCGCCCGCAGGTTGCGCACGATGGGCGAGGGCACGCGCCCGACGGCGTCCGCAGACGACTGCTGGTACAGCGCGAGCCAGAGGGCGTCGAGGGCCGGGCCCGAGGCGGTCGGGTCGTGGTCGTACCGACGGCCCGCCTCGACCACGGCGCCGACCAGACAAGCACTGACCACGACGCCGGGACCGCGGGGGCGCAGCCGGCCGTCGTCGCCCCGGACCACCCGCTCGGCGTTCTGGAGCCACCCTTGTTCCAGCACCGAGCGGGCACCGACCAGAACGGCCAGCGCGGACGTCTGGCGAGAAGGGCTCGTCGACCTGGAACGCATGTCCACCCCCGCGAGAGATGCTCGAGGACTATCTCCAGGATCCGTGTCGGGCTGGCGCCTGGCAACCGATTCGAGGCAGGAGAATGGCGCAGGTGACGAGAGTTCACACGGACGTCCAGTCGCCGGTCGGAAGGCTGACGCTGGTCGGCGAGGACGGGGCCTTGGTCGGCTTGTATATGGAGCAGCACCGCCGCAGGCCAGGGGTCGCATGGTTCGGGGACGACGTCGACACCGGGTTCGAAGACGTGACGGCCCAGCTCGAGGAGTACTTCGCCGGCACGCGAATCGGCTTCGACGTGGCAGTGCACCCCCACGGAACCGCGTTCGAGCAGCGGGTGTGGCAGGCCGTGACGCGCATCCCGTACGGGCGGACACGGTCCTACGGCGACCTGGCACGCGAGCTCGGCGACCCGGGCCTGGCCCAAGCCGTCGGGGCGGCGAACGCTCGCAACCCGGTCTGCATCGTCGTCCCATGCCATCGGGTGGTCGGTTCCGATGGCAGCCTGACCGGCTATGCCGGCGGGCTGCACCGCAAGCGGTTCCTGCTCGACCTGGAGCAGCCACCCGGCGACCTCGCCGGCCGGCTGTTCTAACGTCGGTCCGGCGTCGACCTCACATCTCGCCCGCCCCGGGCGTCTACCCGATATGGGAGCTGGAACGCAGACCGCGCTGGAGCGCGTCGACCGGCTGGACTGGTCCGCGCTGACCCAGGAGGTTGACGCTTACGGGCACGCCCAGACCGTGCAGCTGCTCACGCCGGCCGAGTGCGTCTCGATCAGCGCCCTCTACGACGACGTCGAGCGGTTCCGGTCCACCATCGACATGGGCCGGTACCGGTTCGGGTCGGGCCAGTACCGCTACTTCGACCACCCGTTGCCGGACCTCGTCGCGCAGCTGCGCGAGGCGTTCTACCCACGCCTGCTGCCGACAGCCCGGGACTGGGCCGACCGTCTCGGTCGGCCGGCGCCGTGGCCGGACACGCTCGGGGAGTGGCTGGAGCGGTGCCACCGAGCCGGGCAGACCAAGCCGACGCCCATCCTGCTGCGCTACCGGCAGGGCGACTGGAACGCCCTGCACCGCGATCTCTACGGCGACCTGGTGTTTCCGCTGCAGGTGGTCATCGGCCTCGACAGACCCGGTGCCGACCACACGGGTGGGGAGTTCCTGATGGTCGAGCAGCGCGCCCGGGCCCAGTCCCGGGGCTACGCCACGACGCTGCAGCAGGGCCACGGCATCGTCTTCACGACACGCGACCGCCCGGTGGCCTCCGCCAGAGGTTGGTCGGCCGCTCCGATGCGGCACGGCGTCAGCACGGTGCGGTCCGGCACCCGCCGCACTCTGGGCCTGGTGCTGCACGACGCCGCCTGAGCCCGCCGACGGCGGCCGGAAGCGGGCCGGCTACACCCTGACCGGGGCGG
This sequence comes from Actinomycetales bacterium, assembly GCA_035264765.1. GTDB lineage: Bacteria > Actinomycetota > Actinomycetes > Actinomycetales > Angustibacteraceae > DATFPQ01. The sequence continues at coordinate 14,141 of DATFPQ010000263.1, forward strand.
ACGGCCGCCCTCAGCACAGCGATACTCCGGGAAGGTTGGGCGGCAACCGACGCGGACGGCTGTATGGGTCGTTGGACTGCCCCGCGGCGCTGCGCGCCCTGGCTCGCGGCGGCTACGCCGCTCACCGGGTGTTCTTCGCCGACGAGGCGAGCGCGGTGGCCGCCGGCTACCGCCCGTGCGGAGTCTGCCTCCCCGGGCCGTACGAGGCCTGGAAGGGCGGACGCGCAGCGACGCGCTGAGCCGGGTGGCCGGTGGGTGAGGACATGCCGCCTGGGTGGGGGTATGGGAAAGGACGGCCACCCGGGGGTTACCCCCGGGTGGCCGTCCTTGTAGGTGTTGTCCGGCGGCGTCCTACTCTCCCACGAGGTCCCCCTCGCAGTACCATCGGCGCAGTCGGGCTTAGCTTCCGGGTTCGGAATGGAGCCGGGCGTTTCCCCGACGCTATGACCGCC
>DATFPQ010000264.1:0-9663 GCA_035264765.1 Actinomycetales bacterium
ACGCCGCCCGCAGCGGCGGGTTGACCTTGTAGCGGGGGTCGTACGTGCGCACCAGCTCGTCGGTGAGCAGCAGGTGGTGCGGCGTCACCTCCGCCGTCACGTCCACCCCGCGCGACTTCGCCCAGCGCAGGATCTCGACCGACCCGGCGGTGGAGACGTGGCAGACGTGCAGGCGGGAGCCGACGTGCTGCGCCAGCAGGACGTCCCGGGCGATGACCGCCTCCTCGGCGACGGCCGGCCAGCCGGCGAGGCCCAGGACGCCCGACACGTCGCCCTCGTGCATCTGCGCGCCCGCGGTCAGCCGCGGCTCCTGCGCGTGCTGCGCCACCACGCCGTCGAACGCCTTGACGTACTCCAGGGCCCGGCGCATCAGCACGGCGTCGCTCACGCAGTGACCGTCGTCGGAGAACACGCGCACGCGCGCCGCCGAGTCGGCCATGGCGCCGAGCTCGGCCAGCCGCTCCCCCGCGATCCCGACCGTCACGGCCCCGACCGGGTGGACGTCGACCCAGCCGGCCTCGCGGCCGAGCCGCCAGACCTGCTCCACCACGCCCGCCGTGTCGGCGACCGGGTCGGTGTTGGCCATCGCGTGGACGGCCGTGAAGCCGCCCGCCGCCGCCGCGCGGGTACCGGACTCGACGGTCTCGGCGTCCTCGCGGCCTGGCTCGCGCAGGTGCGTGTGCAGGTCGACCAGCCCGGGAAGGGCGACCAGGCCGTCCCCGTCCACGACCACCGCGCCGTCGGCGTCCAGGCGGGCTCCGAGCCCGGTGATCAGCCCGCCGTCCAGCCGAAGATCGGTGGGCTCGCCGCCGAGCGGGCGGACGCCACGCAGCAGGTAGGCGGTCATCGGGTTCCCTCCAGCGCAGAGGGGGCCGGCGCCTCGGCCGCGCCGTCGTGGTCGCCGTCGTGGTGGCGGTCGCCGTCGCGGTCGCCGTCGTGGTCTCGGTCGTCGTCGCTGCCGGCGAGCAGCAGGTACAGCACCGCCATCCGCACCGACACGCCGTTGGCAACCTGCTCGACGATCGTGGAGCGCGCGCTGTCGGCGGCGTCGGCGGTGATCTCCAGGCCGCGGTTCATCGGGCCGGGGTGCATCACGATGGCGTGCTCGGGCAGCTGCGCCATCCGGCGGGCGTCCAGGCCGTAGCGGCGGGAGTACTCGCGGGCGCTCGGGAAGTAGGCGGCGCTCATGCGCTCGCGCTGCACCCGCAGCATCATCACCGCGTCGGCGTCCTCGAGGCAGGCGTCCAGGTCGTACGACGTGGCGCACGGCCAGCGCTCGACGCCGAGCGGCAGGAGGGTGGGCGGCGCCACCAGCGTCACGTGCGCCCCCAGGGTCGCCAGCAGCAGCACGTTGCTGCGGGCCACCCGGCTGTGCAGGACGTCCCCGGCGATCGTCACCCGGCGTCCGGCCAGGTCCTTCCCGGTCGCGGCGCCGGCGACGGCACCGCCCACCAGGTGGTGGCGCATCGTGAACGCGTCCAGCAGCGCCTGCGTCGGGTGCTCGTGCGTGCCGTCGCCGGCGTTCACCACGGACCCGTCGATCCAGCCCGACGTGGCCAGTCGGTGCGGTGCGCCGCTGGCGCCGTGACGGATGACCACGGCGTCCGCGCCCATCGCCTTGAGGGTGAGCGCGGTGTCCTTCAGGCTCTCGCCCTTGGAGACGCTGGACCCCTTGGCCGAGAAGTTGATGACGTCAGCCGACAGCCGCTTGGCCGCGGCCTCGAAGGACACGCGGGTGCGGGTGGAGTCCTCGAAGAACAGGTTGACGACGGTGCGGCCGCGCAGGGTCGGGAGCTTCTTGATCTCCCGTCGCTGGGTGGCGGCCATCTGCTCGGCGGTGTCGAGCACGCGGACGGCGGCGTTCCGGTCGAGGTCGGCGCTGGAGAGGAGGTGCCGCATCAGCGCGCACCACCCTCGATGCAGACGGCGTCGGTGCCGTCGTGCTCCGCGAGCAGCACGCTCACCCGCTCGGCGAGCGACGTCGGGAGGTTCTTGCCGACGTGGTCGGCGCGGATCGGCAGCTCGCGATGCCCCCGGTCGACGAGCACCGCGAGCCGCACTGCCCGGGGGCGTCCGACGTCGGAGAGCGCGTCGAGGGCGGCGCGAACGGTGCGGCCGGAGAACAGGACGTCGTCGACCAGGACCACCGTTCGCCCGTCGACCCCGACGTCCGGGATGTGCGTGCGCTCGAGCGTGCGGACCGGGTGCCGCCGGAGGTCGTCCCGGTACATGGTCACGTCGAGCGCCCCGACGGGCACCTCGGTGCCCTCGACCTCGGCGATGCGCTCGGCGAGCCGCTTCGCCAGCGCGACCCCACGGGTCGGGATCCCGAGCAGGACGAGGTCGTCGGCACCCTTGTTGTGCTCGATCACCTCATGGGCGATCCGGGTCAGGACCCGGGCTATCTGCGGTGCCTCGAGCACCGTTCGGGCAGCCGTCATCACGGACAGGTCTCCTTCCCCGCCTCTCTGGACGGGTCGTTAAAGGACGTCGGTGCCAACGTATCGCAGGGCCGGTCGCGCTCCGCCGTCGGGATGGCCCGTACACGGTGAGTGGCGCAGTGTGCGCGTTCCGCTTGACGTGGGTCGTGACTCTCCGTGACCATGTGGTCCGCAGCGTCGTGCCGATCCGCCGGACCGGCGACGCGGCAGGGGTGAGGAGAGCGGATGTCGACGGACTACGCGCGTTCCCTGGGGGCGCGCCTTCGGGCGATCAGGACTCAGCAGGGGTTGTCGCTGCACGGAGTGGAGGAGCGCTCGCAAGGCCGGTGGAAGGCAGTCGTGGTGGGGTCGTACGAGCGCGGCGACCGGGCCGTGACCGTGCAGCGGCTGGCCGAGCTGGCGGACTTCTACGGCGTCCCGGTGTCGGCGCTGCTGCCGGACGCGGGGAGCGGGTCGGTGGTCGAGGCGCCGCCGCGCCTGGTGATCGACCTGGAGCGGCTGGGCTCGGTGCCGGCGGAGCGGGCCGGGCCACTGGCCCGCTATGCCTCCACCATCCAGTCCCAGCGCGGCGACTACAACGGCAAGGTGCTGTCGATCCGCCAGGACGACCTCCGCACGCTCGCCGTCATCTACGACATGCCGCCGGCCATGCTGGCCGAGGAGCTGATCGGCTGGGGCGTGCTCGACCCGGACGCCCGGCGTGCGGTGGACGTGGGGTCGGACCGGCTCTGACGCACGCGCTTGCTCCGCCAGAGCCGCCGCGGGTCCGGCCGCGGTCGGCTCTGGTGGAGCAAGCGCCGTCGGGGGGCGTCAGGTGGCGAGCGTGGGCTTGAGCTCCACGATCCGGCCGAGCAGGCCGTTGACGAACGCCGGGGAGTCGTCGGTGGACAGGGAACGGGCGAGGTCGACCGCCTCGTTCACCGCGACGGCGTCCGGGACGTCGTCGCAGAACAGCACCTCGTAGGCGCCGACGCGCAGGATGGCGCGGTCGACGGCCGGCATCCGGTCCAGGGTCCAGCCCTGCGAGTAGGTGCTCAGCACCTCGTCGATCCGCTCCCGGTGCGCGCTCACGCCCTCCACGAGCGTGACCGTGTACTCGGGCACCGGCGGGTCGGCGTGGGCGATCCGGTCGGCCAGGAGCTCGACGGGGCGCAGCTTTCGCTGCTCCGCCTCGAACAGGATGTCGATGGCGCGCTTACGGGCCTTCGTCCGGGCGGACATGGCGGCCCGGTCAGCTCACCCGGCCGAGGTAGTCACCCGTGCGGGTGTCGACCTTGACCTTCGTGCCGGTCTCGAGGAACAGCGGCACCGCGATGTCGGCGCCGGTCTCGAGGGTGGCGGGCTTGGTGCCGCCGGTGGACCGGTCGCCCTGCAGGCCCGGCTCGGTGTAGGTGATCTCCAGGACGACGGACGTCGGCAGCTCGACGTACAGCGGGGTGCCGTCGTGCAGCGCGACCACGGCGTCCTGGTTCTCGAGCATGAAGCGGGCGGCGTCGCCCACCGTCGCCGCCGGAACGTGGATCTGGTCGTACGTGGACCCGTCCATGAAGACGAAGTCGTCGCCGTCCTTGTACAGGTACTGCATGTCGCGCTTGTCGACGTTGGCGGTCTCGACCTTGGTCCCGGCGTTGAAGGTCTTGTCGACCACCTTGCCGGACAGCACGGCCTTGAGCTTGGTCCGCACGAACGCCGGGCCCTTGCCGGGCTTCACATGCTGGAACTCCACGACGGACCAGAGCTGGCCCTCCAGGTTCAGCACCATGCCGTTCTTCAGGTCGTTCGTCGTCGCCACTGCGTCGCTCTTCCTTGCTGCTCGTTTGACCGCTTTTGTCGTCTGTTCTCCGGTCCACTCTACCGGCCTGATCCAGGTCCCCCGATCGGCCGATTGCGTCGCCGGCGCCCTCAAGCGTGCTCGCCGGACGTCGAGAGATCACGCGGGAGGACGCACCGCGCGTCCCAGACGTGGGGAGCACTCGTGAGACACAGCCGACGCGGGACGCGAGTCGCCGCGCTGGGAGCCGCCGCAGCGGTGATCTTCGCTGGCCTGGCCGTGAGCTCGCCGGGGTCAGCACTTGCGTTGCCAGCCCTTGGCGCTCCGGCTCTCGACAGCCTCTCGCCGGACGACGGCGTCATCGCCGAGAAGAACCTTGAGCTGACGTGGCAGCCCGTCGAAGGTGCAACGTCATACACGATCCAGATCCTGGACGACGACAACGAGGACCTGGCGGTCATCGAGCAAGGCACCTCGAATTTCAACCGTTGGACGGCGCCCGTGCAACTCCCGCACGGTGAGTACCGGTGGCGCGTCCGGGCCCAGCGCGGCACTGTCGCCGGCGCCTGGACGGATATGGCGACGCTTGTCCGGGGGTGGGAGGACCAGGTCTCCGGACTGTCGGCCAAGGGTGGACTCGTGCCCACGTTCACCTGGCAGCCCCTCCCCGATGCCTCCTTCTACGAGATCGAGGTGAACCGCCGCCCGTTCACGGACGGGAACTACTCCCGAAGCGACAGCTTCGTCTGCTACACCCAGCAGACGACCTTCTCGCCGTACGCGGTCAGCCTCGGAGCATCGTTCGACAAGGCACCTGGCGACATGTCCTCCTGCGCCGCGACCTCCGCCAGCAAGGCCGTGGCCACGGACCAGCAGTACGCGATCGGAGACACCTACTACTGGCGGGTTCGGGGCCGGGACGGCGCCTACGACGAGCGGCCGACGGCCTTCCCGGCCTCGCCCGGCGCCTGCGTGCGCCCGTGGGTCGCATCAGGGATCACCGTCGACTCGGAGGGCGCAGTCACCGTCGATCTGCCGGTGCAGGCGCCGACCGCAACGGCAGCCCCGGAGTGCTCCGCGTGGTCGACGCCGGAAACGTTCACCTCGACGTGGGGCGGCGTCACCATCGGCGACATCCCGGCTCCGGAGAACCTCGCGGCTGGCCCGCTCATGGGTACCGGCTCGACGCGGGTCACCGCGGACCCGACCTTCAGCTGGGACCCTTCCCCCGCAGCGCTGAAGTACCGCTTCTACCTCTCTCGTGACCGGCTGATCAACAGCGTCGACCTCGCCGCCGAAACGGAGGCCACCTCTCTCACGCCGGTCGCCGGGCTCGGCCTGACCTCCACGAACCGTTACTGGGCTGTGCAGGCCTGCGGCGTCAGGACGACCGCGGCCACCGACACCAAGGACCCTGCAACGGACAACGACTGCGGTGACATCAGCGAGCCTCAGCCGATCAGCCAGGTCACGGCCAACCCAACCGCGCCTACGGAGTTCACCTCGGAGGACGGCTACCTGCTGGCCGCGTGGCACACGTACTCCGAGCTCGATGGCGTACCTGCACGTTCCCAGGCACGCGGGTTCGACGTCGCGCTGAAGAACCTGGATACCGGCACCGAGACGGTCACGCGAACCGACCGCGTGGCCTTCAACGGTGACGGTGCCACCTCGTCCTACGTCCTCCCGTCCGCTGGACTGGCTGAGGGGACGTACGCCTTCAGGATCCGCACGGTCAACCAGGCCGGGCGAGTCACCGCGTGGAGCAGGCCGTCGCCCTCCGAGGTGGTCGATCGCTCCAACCCGACCGTGAAGCTCGCCAGTGGGAGCGGCGTGAACGGGCGCACGCCCGTCACCCTGACGTTCAGCGAGCCGGTCACCGGAGCCACGTCCGCGACGGTGGGTGTCCGGGACGGAATGGGGAAGGTGACCGGCTCCGTGACCGTGCTCAGCCCAACGAGTGCCCGCTTCACCCCGTCGTCCCCGTGGATGACTGGTGGCTACCTCAGCGCGTGGACGGCCGCTGGCGTCAAGGACCGTGCCGCCAAGTCGGTGAGCGTTATCTCCACCGCATGGCGGACGCGCACGACGGCCGATAGCGCAGACGCGGCCATCACCTTCACCCGCGGTGACCGGGATTGGACCACTCGCACGGCGAGCGGTGCTCTCGGACGCAGCTACCGGAGCACGGTCGACTCCGCATCGACCGCTCAGCGCGCGACCGCCTCGGTCCTGGTGTACGGCACTTCCATCGCCGTAGGGGTGTGCAAGTCACCCGACTCGGGGTCCCTGTGGGTCGACGTGGACGGCAAGGTGCTGAAGAAGGTGTCCCTGTACCGCTCCTGGACGGGTTGCGACGCCAGCGTCTCGGTCTCTGGCCTCAGCAAGGCCCCTCACCGGATCAAGCTCATCGCCGTGGCAGACGGAAGGCGCGGCACGGTGTCGGTCGACCGGGTCAGCGTCGCGTAACACCGCTGCCCGAACAGCGCCGTTGCTCATGGGGAACGCCACGCGCGGCCGTCACGACGGCCGCGCGTGGCGTTGCTCGTGTGGAACGGCGCTGCTCGTGAGCAAAGGGGGTCAGGCGAGTGAGGCGTACGCGGCCTGGAGCAGCGCGGGGTCCGGACCCTCGAGCCGCGTGGGATGCCCGACGCCGGTGAGGACAACGAAGCGCAGCAGGTCGCCGCGGGTCTTCTTGTCGCGGCGCATCGCGGTGAGCAGCTGCTCCCAGCGGTCCTGGCGGTACGTCGTCGGCAGCCCGAGGGCTGACAGCACGGCCCGGTGCCGGTCGGCGGTGCCCTCGTCGAGCCGACCGGCCAGGCGTGCCAGCTCGGCGGCGTACACCAGGCCGACGCTCACCGCGGCGCCGTGCCGCCAGGAGTACCGCTCGACGTGCTCCACGGCGTGCCCGAAGGTGTGGCCGTAGTTCAGGATCTCGCGCAGGCCGGACTCCCGCAGGTCCTCCCCCACGACGTCGGCCTTGACCCGCACGCTCCGCTCCACGAGCTCGCGCGTGGTCGGCGCGTCCCAGGCCGTCGCCGCCTGCGGGTCGGCCTCGACCAGGCCGAGAATCGCCGGGTCGGCGATGAACCCGCACTTGACCACCTCGGCCAACCCGGCGACGAAGTCGTTGTTTGGCAACGTCTCCAGGGTGGTGAGGTCGCACAGCACCCCGGCCGGCGGGTGGAAGGCCCCGACCAGGTTCTTGCCCTCGGGGGTGTTGATCCCGGTCTTGCCACCGACCGCGGCGTCGACCATCCCGGCGAGCGTCGTGGGGACCTGCACGACCCGCACGCCGCGCAGCCACGTGGCGGCGACGAACCCCGCGAGGTCGGTGGTCGCCCCTCCTCCGACGCCCACGACGGCGTCGGACCGGGTGAAGCCGGCCTGGCCGAGCACGCCCCACAGGAACGCCGCGACCTGCGCCTGCTTCGCCTCCTCGGCGTCCGGCACCTCGGCGATGAAGGACTCGAAACCATTGTCGGCAAGGTCGTCGCGCACCGCCTCCCCGCTGGCGCGCAACGCCTTCGGGTGCACGACCAGAACCCGCTGCACGCCCGAGCCGAGAAGGCCGGGCAACTCCCCGAGCAGGTGCTCGCCCACGACGACGTCGTACGGCGACGCGCCCTTCACCGTGATCCGGGTGAGCGCGCTCACGACGCGGCCTCCACCGAACGCAGCCGGTCCACGACGTCGTCGGCGACCTCCGCGGCGTCCCGGCCGGCCGTGTCGACGACCAGTCGCGCGATGCGCTCGTACACAGCGCGCCGATCCTGCATGAGCTTCGTCCACTGCGCGCGAGGGTTGATCCCGAGCAACGGTCTGTGCTGCCCGAACCCGACCCTCTTTGCGGCGTCCGCGATCCCGACGTCCAGGAAGACGACCAGGTGGGACGACAGGTCCGCCTCGGTGCGCGGGTCCATCACCGCACCCCCGCCGAGTGCGACGACGCCCTCGAACGCCCCGAGGACGTCCACGACCGCCGCGCGCTCGAAGTCACGGAACGTGGGCTCGCCGTCCTCGAGAAAGATGTCGGGGATCGTGCGCCCGGAACGGGACTCCACGACCTCGTCGGTGTCGACGAAGTCGAGGCCGAGGCGCTCCCCCACCAGCCGCCCCACGGTCGTCTTGCCCGCACCAGGAGGCCCGACCACCACGAGCCGCGGCGCCATCACCAGCTCCGCAGTGCGTCGGGAACGGCGTTCAGGTAGGAGCGCAGGTTGCGCGCCGTCTCCGCGACTGAGTCGCCGCCGAACTTCTCCAGGCAGGCATCAGCGACGACGAGGGCAACCATCGCCTCCGCGACAACGCCGGCCGCAGGAACCGCGCAGACGTCCGAGCGCTGGTTGATCGCGCGGGCCGGCTCACCGGTCGCGACGTCGACGGTGTCGAGCGCACGCGGGACGGTGGAGATGGGTTTCATGGCGGCCCGGACGCGCAGCGGGTCACCGGTGCTCATGCCGCCCTCGGTGCCACCGGACCGCCCGCTGCGTCGGCGCAACGCACCGTCCGACGCGTGCTCGATCTCGTCGTGCGCCGCCGATCCGCGCCGCCGGGCCGTCGTGAAGCCGTCGCCGACCTCGACGCCCTTGATCGCCTGGATGCCCATGAGCGCGCCGGCCAGCCGCGAGTCCAGCCGGCGGTCCCAGTGCACATGGCTGCCCAGGCCCGGCGGCACGCCGTAGGCCAGCACCTCCACGACCCCACCGAGCGTGTCGCCGTCCGCGCGGGCCGCATCGACCTCGGCCACCATCGCGGCGGATCCGGTGGCATCGAGCGTACGGACCGGATCGGCGTCCAGCGCGGCGACGTCGTCCGGCGTGGGCAGCGCGGCGTCGTCGGACACCCCGGCGGTCCCGATCGACACGGTGTGCGACACCAGCCGGATGCCGTAGGCCTGCGACAGCAGCGCCGACGCCACGGCGCCCAGCGCCACGCGGGCGGCGGTCTCCCGCGCGCTGGCCCGCTCCAGGACGGGGCGGGCGTCCGAGAAGCCGTACTTCTGCATGCCCGCCAGGTCAGCGTGGCCGGGCCGCGGCCGGGTGAGGGGGGCGTTGCGGGCCTGACCGGCGAGCACCTCGGCGTCGACCGGGTCCGCGGACATGACCGTGGACCACTTCGGCCACTCGGTGTTGCCCACCTGGATGGCGATCGGGCCGCCCTGGGTGACGCCGTGGCGCACCCCGCCGGTGATCGTGACCTCGTCCTGCTCGAAGGACATGCGCGCGCCGCGGCCGTGCCCGAGCCGGCGGCGGGCCAGCTGCGCGTCGATGTCAGAGGTCTGCACCTCGACGCCGGCCGGCAGCCCCTCCAGGATGGCGGTGAGCTGCTGACCGTGCGACTCGCCTGCGGTCAGCCAGCGCAACATGCCCCGGATTCTGCCAGGCGGGGGCGATCCGCCCGGGCGGTGCCGCTCGGACGAGGGGATCCGGCGCCGCCTGGGGCGCGGTG
>DATFPQ010000265.1:0-2455 GCA_035264765.1 Actinomycetales bacterium
GGCGGTCAGGGCGTGGAGGTGGCGAGGCCGGCCCGGTCCGGTCCTGTCCGCACGGTGGGTGACCAGACCGTCGTGGTGGAGCGCGGTCAGGTGCTGGCGAGCACCGCTCGGCGTGATCCCGAGTGCGGCGGCGATCGCCTCGGAGTCGGCCTCACCGCGTCGCTTGAGGACCTCCAGGATTTGGCGACGCGTCTCCGGCAGGCTGGCGAGCGCAGCGGTCATCGCGCTCGTGGTCGCCGAAGCCGCGGCGGTCGGAGCTAGAGCAGACGGCATCGCGCGTGGACTCCCGTACAGGTCGGGACCAGACACCCGGTCCCCTCCTCAGTATAGGGGATCGAGCTGTCCAAATAAAGAAAGTAACTGTTCAGAGTGGGGCAATTCCCGAGGTAGGTTGACGAGGTGTGGTCAGCAGGGCCAGGAACTCGGTGACGGGGTCGAGGCCGCGCAAGTCCCAGGTGGCGACCAGCGACTGGAGGATCATGCGGGATTGGGAGCCGCGCTTGGAGCGCGTTCCCCCGCTGACCTTGCGGGCGACCACCAGCGGCCGCAACGCCCGCTCCGCCGCGTTGTTGGTCGGGGGAACGGCCGGGTTGGCCACGAACGTGAAGAGGTCGGTCCGGTAACGCGCGATCCGCGCGCACAGCGTGGCCTGGGGTGAGCTCGCCGGCTGGCCGCGGCAGACGTTCACCAACGCCGCCGCGAACCGGTCGGCGACCCGCTCTCGGCAGATCGGCCGCGCCTGCTCCGCCGTCGCTCGCGCTGCCCAGGTGACCGCCTTGGCGTAGAGCGAGGTGACCGCCTTCGCCCAGCGCGCCAGCCGCCGGTCCGCCGGGTGGTCGTCGAGCAGAGCATGCAGGTCGCGCAGCAGGTGCGCCCAGCAGCGCTGCTGGGTCCGCGCCAGCCGGTCGTACGCCCCGTAGAAGTCACTGACGACCGCGGCGGTGCCGTCGCTGCCGAGCAGGCGCTCGGCCACTGCCCCGGCGCGGCTTTTGGTGTAATGGAAGAGGCGCACCGTGGGGGTGCTCACCGTCCAGACATAGCCGTTCTGCCCGTCCTCGCGCCAGTGCGTCTCGTCGATGTGGACGACCGGGCTCGCCCGCGCCTCCGCCAAGAGCGCGTCGTAGGCGCCGCGCCCGGCCCGCGCCGTCTCGTCGAGCAGGCCACTCAATGCCCCGGTCGACAGCCGCACCCCGAAGGCGCGGTCCAGCAGCCATTGCACCTGCCGTAGCGGCAGCCGCAGCTCGGTCCGCAGTGCCGCCGCCCAGGCCGCCACCGACCACCCCAGTCGCCGGTGCCGCCCCGCCTGCGCACCCAGGTCGGGCAGCTCTCCTCGCCCCACCCATCCGCAACACCGGCAGCGCCGCTCGCGTGCCTGGTGCTCCACGACCTCGGCCTTGACCGGGGGCACCTCGACCACCTGGCGCCGCCCAACCAGGCGGCCACCGGTCAGCGCCGCTCCGCACCCGCCGCAGACCGCCGGGGCGTGGACGACGACCCGGTCCGCCACCTCGCGCCGTCGGCCGGGGACCGGGGCACGAGGTCGGCGGGGCCGATGCCGCACCAGCCGCACGACATTGGCCTTGACCCCAGCCGGCCGGCCCTTCTTGGTGGGCACCGGGGCAGTGGCGGCAATCACCTCGCCGCCGCCGGTGGCCGGGGGCTCGTCCTCGCCCCGCGCCGCGGCCAGGTCGGCCCGCAGGCGGTCGATCTCCGCCTCCAGGGCGGCGATGCGCGCGAGCAATTCCTCGTAGGTCGGGCGCGGCGGGCGGCGGGGCATCTCACGTCTCAATTAGAACATGTGTTCGCTCTCGCCGCAGTATGCCACAGACCGGCCAGTCTGAACAGTTACCCGCCGAGATCGTCGCCGAGGTGGTGGCAGAGGCGGACGCGGGACGTGAGCGGCTAGCCGGCAGATGACAACCGAGTTCGTGCGAACATCAAGTTCGGCGAACCGTAGTTGGCTCCGGAATCGGCCATGGCTCCAGCCCACGTCTCACACGTTCTGCGTCGTCCATCTCAAGATCGCCTCGGACTTCGCTGTCTGAAAGGTTGACGATGAACTCCGCCTCTTCTTCATCGACGCCTAACTCATCCATCAGCCGCTGAATGCGAGCGTCCTTCATGGGCTCGGCCATACGATCCATCCTTGCTGTTGGAACAGACGATCGATCTCCGCGGCGACCGAGACAAAATCGCCGTCCTCCCACTGCCGAGGAATATACAGCGTTTGCCCGGGACGCCGTTGTCACACCATGTCCAGTTGGCGTTGGAGTTCCGGCTCGGCACTACGCGTCACGATGTATTGCGCATAGCTCCGCGCCCAAATTTCTTCCACCATCGTCAGGTAGCGTAGATATCGCGCTTTGTCGGGCTCGACGATCGTTTGGCCAAGCTCCGTGAGCCTTTGCAGTGCCTGCGTTCCCCCGGCTGCACGACGCCAGTCATTCAGCTCGGC
>DATFPQ010000266.1:0-5597 GCA_035264765.1 Actinomycetales bacterium
CGCTTCTGCTCACCGCCGCTGAGCGTCGTGACCTCGCGCCACTGGGCTCGCTCGAACGGGACGCCGAGGGCGGCGACCGTGCAGACGTCCCAGAGGGTCTCGCCCTCGTACCCGCCGGCGTCGGACCAGTCGGACACCGCCTGGGCGTAGCGCATCTGCACCCGCTCGTCGTCGGACTCCATCATCGCCAGCTCGGCCGCGTCCAGGGCGGCGGCGGCCTGACGCACGCGCGGCCCGGCCACCGACAACAGCAGGTCGCGCACCGTGGAGTCGTCGCGCAGCTGTCCCACGAACTGGCGCATGACGCCCAGGCCGCCGCTGCGCGTCACCGCGCCCCCGTGTGCCGGCAGGTCGCCGGCGATGATCCGCAGCAGCGTGGTCTTGCCGGTGCCGTTCGGTCCGACGAGCGCAACGGTGGCGCCGTCACCCACGCGCAGGCTGACGTCGTCCAGCAGTGGCCTGCCGTCGGCCAGCGAGAAGCGGACGGCGTTGACGTCGACGTGTCCCACGAGCCACCAGTGTGGCGGGCGCGCGGGCACCGGTCACCCGACTTTCGCCGACCGCCGAACCGCGGACTCAGACATTCGAGGACTCAGAAGGGGGGCCGCGGCAGCGTCCGGACCGCACGCGCCTGCCGCGCACGGGCGGCCAGCTCCTCGTCGGCCGGATACTCCACCTGCTCCAGGGTCAGCCCGTGCGCGGCGACCACGGCCACGGCCGGGTCGCGCACCCCGGCGGCCAGGACCTGCGCCGGCCACCCGACGTCCCGCCGGCCCTCCCCGACCGGCAGCAGCGCACCCACGAGCGCGCGCACCATCGAGTGGCAGAAGGCGTCCGCCACGACCGTGGCGACGACCAGTCCCTCGTCCGCTGACCCGCGGGACTCGCGCGCCCACGAGTAACGCAGCAGCGACCGCACCGTCGTGGCGCCCGCACGCCGTCGGCAGAACGCCGCGAAGTCGTGAAGGCCGACCAGCCGGCCGGCCGCCTCGTCCATCGCCGCGACGTCGAGCCGGCGGCGGTGGTCGAGGACGTCGTGACGGCGCAGGGGGTCCACACCCCACGGTGCCTCACCCACCCGGTAGGCGTACCGGCGCGCCACGGCGGAGAACCGCGCATCGAACCCGGCGGGCGCCACGCCGGCCTCCGTCACCCGGACGTCGGACGGCAGCACCCCCGCGAGCCGACGCACCAGCGCGGCGCCGGGCGGCGCGTCGCTGCGTCCGGGCGCCGCCGACCACGCCGCCTCGGGAAGGTCCACGTGGCAGACCTGCCCCCGGGCGTGGACGCCGCTGTCGGTGCGTCCGGCCACCACCAGCCGCGGCGACTCCGGCAGCCGCAGCACCCGCTGGAGCGCCTCCGCCAACGTCTGCTCGACGGTGCGCAGCCCCGGCTGGGCGGCCCAGCCCGCGAACCCCGTGCCGTCGTAGCCGAGGCCGAGGCGGACGCGCACGAGCCCGCCGCCCCCCGGAAGGGGGACGACGGGCTCGTCGGGTACTGCGAGCGGCTCGCTCAGGCGTTGCCGCCCTCGTCGCGGCGCGCGGCCTCGTCGGCGCCCAGGTCGGCGCCGCCCTCGGGGGCCGCCTCGACGGCCTCCGCGGGCGCGTCGCCGGACGACACGCTCTGGCCGATGGCCTCGTCCACGGCGGCGGCAGGCTGTGCCGCCTCGGGAGCGGTCTCGCCGGAGGCGGTCACCTCCGCGCTCCCCGCCGTGTCGTCCGCGGAGACGCTCTGGCCGATGGCCTCGTCCACGGCGTCCGCAGGCTGCGGAGCCGGCTCGGCCGACGCACCGGTAGCACCGGAGCCCGCGGCGCGACGGGTCGCGCTCTCGGCCTCGCGGACCGTGGCCTGACGCGGCGACAGCGGCTCGCGCACCAGCTCGATGACGGCCATCGGGGCGTTGTCGCCCTTGCGGGGCGCCACCTTGGTGATCCGGGTGTAGCCGCCCTGACGCTCGGCCACGTCCGGCGCGATCTCGGTGAACAGGCGGTGCACGACCCCCTTGTCACGGATCACCGCGAGCACCCGACGACGGGCGTGCAGGTCACCGCGCTTGGCGAAGGTCACCAGACGCTCGGCCAGCGGGCGCAGCCGCTTCGCCTTGGCCTGGGTGGTGGTGATGCGGTCGTGCTCGAACAGCGCCTGGGCCAGGTTGGCCAGGATCAGCCGCTCGTGCGCCGGGCCGCCGCCGAGGCGCGGGCCCTTCGTGGGCGTGGGCATGGTGGTCGATCTCCTACCGTCGGTTCGGGACGCTGCTCAGGCGCGGTCCGGGTTGGTCAGTACTGCTCGTCCTCGGCGTACGCCGCGTCGTCGTCCGCGCCGTAGGCCTCGACGGCCGCGGCCGGGTCGAACCCGGGCGGGCTGTCCTTCAGCTGCAGGCCCATGCCGACGAGCTTGGCCTTGACCTCGTCGATGGACTTGGCGCCGAAGTTGCGGATGTCGAGCAGGTCGGCCTCGCTGCGCCCGACGAGCTCACCCACGGTGTGGATGCCCTCGCGCTTGAGGCAGTTGTAGGACCGGACCGTGAGCTCGAGCTCCTCGATCGGCAGCGCCAGGTCCGCGGCCAGCGCGGCGTCGGTCGGCGACGGGCCCATGTCGATGCCCTCGGCCTCGACGTTGAGCTCGCGGGCCAGGCCGAACAGCTCGACCAGGGTCTTGCCGGCGGACGCCATGGCGTCCCGCGGGCTGATGCTGGACTTGGTCTCGACGTCGACCACCAGGCGGTCGAAGTCGGTCCGCTGCTCGACGCGGGTGGCCTCGACCTTGTAGGTGACCTTGAGCACCGGCGAGTAGATCGAGTCCACCGGGATGCGGCCGATCTCGGCGTCGCCGGCCTTGTTCTGCTGCGCCGACACGTAGCCACGTCCGCGCTCGACGGTCAGCTCGAGCTCGAGCTTGCCCTTCTCGTTCAGCGTGGCGATGTGCAGGTCGGGGTTGTGGACCTCGACGCCGGCCGGCGGCGCGATGTCGGCCGCGGTGACGCTGCCGGGACCCTGCTTGCGCAGGTACATCACGACCGGCTCGTCGTGCTCGCTGGAGACGACCAGCGACTTGATGTTGAGGATCAGCTCGGTGACGTCCTCCTTGACCCCGGGGATCGTGGAGAACTCGTGCAGCACGCCGTCGATGCGGATGCTGGTGACCGCCGCGCCCGGAATGGACGACAGCAGCGTGCGGCGCAGGGAGTTGCCGAGGGTGTAGCCGAAGCCCGGCTCGAGCGGCTCGATGACGAACCGCGAGCGGGCGTCCTCGACGGTGTCCTCGGTGAGCTGGGGACGCTGTGCGATGAGCACTGGTGCACTTCCTTCCCGCGGGTGTCCGCCATATGACACCTCGCGACCACGCACCGCGGCCCGGGTCGCCCCGGGTGCGGCATCCTCGCGCGAGCTCGGTCCGTCGCGCGCGGAGGACGGACGCCGGCCCGCCCGGAAGGCGGGCGGGCGGCGTACGTCGGTCGATCAGTCCTTCGAGTACAGCTCGACGATCAGCTGCTCCTGCACCGGCGTGTCGATGACCTGCCGGGACGGCAGCGAGTGCACGAGGATGCGCAGCTGCGTGGGGACGGCCTCGAGCCACGCCGGCACGGTGCGCTCGCCGGCGGTCTCCCGGGCGATGATGAACGGCGTGAGCTGGTGCGAGCTCTCGCGCACCGCCACGATGTCCTTCTCGCGGACGCGGTAGGACGGGATGTCGACCTTGACGCCGTTCACCGTGAGGTGGCCGTGGCGCACCAGCTGGCGGGCGGCGTCGCGGGACGGCGCGAAGCCGGCCCGGTAGACGACGTTGTCGAGACGGGTCTCCAGGATGCGCAGCAGGTTCTCACCGGTCTTGCCGGTGCGACGGTGCGCCTCCTCGTAGTAGCCCCGGAACTGCTTCTCCAGGACGCCGTAGATGCGCGCGGCCTTCTGCTTCTCGCGCATCTGCAGGAGGTACTCGCTCTCCTTGGTGCGCGCGCGACCGTGCATGCCCGGCGGGTAGGGGCGGATCTCGATCGGGCACTTCGGGGAGTCGCACTTGGCTCCCTTGAGGAACAGCTTCTGCTTCTCGCGGCGGCAGCGCTTGCAGTCCGCGCCGGTGTAACGCGCCATGTGGCTGGTTCTCCTTGAGGTAAGGCGCTGGTGTCAGACGCGGCGGCGCTTGGGCGGGCGCACACCGTTGTGGGGCACGGGGGTCACGTCCTGGATCGAACCGACCTCCAGGCCGGTCGCGGTCAGCGACCGGATGGCGGTCTCACGACCGGAGCCGGGGCCCTTGACGAACACGTCGACCTTGCGCATGCCGTGCTCCATGGCGCGGCGGGCGGCCGCCTCGGCGGCCATCTGCGCGGCGAACGGCGTCGACTTGCGCGAGCCCTTGAAGCCCACCTGGCCGGCGGACGCCCACGAGATCACCGCACCGGACGGGTCGGTGATGGAGACGATGGTGTTGTTGAACGTGCTCTTGATGTGAGCGTGCCCGGCGGCGACGTTCTTCTTCTCCTTGCGGCGCACCTTCTTGGCGCCCGCGGCGGTACGGCCCTTGGGAGGCATCTGCTGGGTACTCCCTGAGTTTCGAGGTCTGGAACCCCGCGCGGTGGACGCGCGGGAGGGGCTGCTACTTGCGGCCGGCCTTCTTCTTGCCGGCCACGGTGCGCTTGGGCCCCTTGCGGGTCCGCGCGTTGGTCTTGGTGCGCTGACCGCGCACCGGCAGGCCACGGCGGTGCCGCAACCCCTCGTAGCTGCCGATCTCGACCTTGCGTCGGATGTCGGCAGCGACCTCGCGACGCAGGTCGCCCTCGAGCTTGAAGCTCGCCTCGAGGTGGTCGCGCAGCCGGACGAGGTCCTCGTCGGTCAGGTCACGCACGCGGACGTCCGGGCTGACCCCGGTCGCCTGCAGCGTCTGGGTGGCGCGCGTGCGCCCCACGCCGAAGATGTAGGTGAGCGCGATCTCGACGCGCTTGTCGCGCGGGAGGTCGACGCCGATCAGACGTGCCATCTGGCCTGTCTCCTGGTCTGTCCGTGCGGAGGTCTGGTGCAGCACCGTCCCCCACCGGGTGGTGGGGTCCTCGGCCTCCGCGGCCGGGGGTGTCGTCCCGGGCTCGGTGCCCGGGGGTCGGGTGCTGCGGGAGGATGTGCTTCGGCGTGGTCGTCAGACCCCGACGTCGTGCTCGGTGAAGAGCTCCTGCTCAGCCCTGGCGCTGCTTGTGGCGCAGGTTCTCGCAGATCACCATGACCCGGCCGTGACGGCGGATCACCTTGCACTTGTCGCAGATCTTCTTGACGCTCGGCTTGACCTTCATCGCCCTGCTGTCCGCTCGTGGGTGGTCGGTGGGTCGTGCGGAGGCGCACCGGGACGGCGTACCAGCTCGTGGACCGAGCCGGCGCACCGGGACGGGGCGACCTCAGCGGTAACGGAAGACGATCCGGCCGCGGGTGAGGTCGTACGGGCTCAGCTCGACGACCACGCGGTCCTCGGGAAGGATCCGGATGTAGTGCTGGCGCATCTTGCCCGAGATGTGGGCCAGCACCTTGTGGCCGTTGCTCAGCTCGACGCGGAACATCGCGTTGGGCAGAGC
The DNA here is from genome assembly GCA_035264765.1 of Actinomycetales bacterium. Lineage (GTDB taxonomy): Bacteria > Actinomycetota > Actinomycetes > Actinomycetales > Angustibacteraceae > DATFPQ01. The sequence goes on from DATFPQ010000266.1 coordinate 5,555, forward strand.
CTCGACGATCGTGCCCTCGATCTCGATGACACCGTCCTTCTTC
>DATFPQ010000267.1:0-4090 GCA_035264765.1 Actinomycetales bacterium
ATCCGGGAGAAGTCGGCGACCAGCAGACCCGCGAGCGGACCACTCGACGGCTCCGCCGGAACGGCCTCGGCACTCATGGGGAGACCCTTCTGTCCGCATACCGGACGACTGTCCGCGAATCCCGCTCAGAGTCTCGGTGGACCACCTCTGGTGTCAAGCCGACCCGGGGGCGCGCGGGGGCACGGGCGCGCCCATGGCCTCAGGACGCGGCCGGCGCGCTGCTCGAGGGCAGCGCCGCCCGCAGGGCGAAGTCCGCGCTGATCTCACCGGCCGCGTGCAGCAGGACCGGCAGGTGCTGCTCGACCAACGTCTCGACCGACGTCTCGGCGGCATGGACGGTCACGTTCATGGCCGCCACCACTCGCCCGTCGCCGTCCCGCAGCGGCGCGGCCACCGAACGGATGCCCGGCGCCAGCTGCTCGTCGGTGAGGGCCCAGCCCTTGGCCCGGACGTCGCGCAGCGCGGCCTCCAGCTCCTCGCGCTGCGGCTCCCACCTGGACCGGACGCCGGCTCGGCTGGGTTCGGCGAGGGCGCGGTCGAGGTCCTCGGGCACCAAGCCGGCCAGCAGCACCTTGCCCAGGGACGTAGGCGCCGCCGGGAACCGGGTGCCGATCCCCACCGCGAGCGTGATGAGCTTCGGCACGGCGACGCGAGAGACGTAGACGATGTCCGACCCGTCCAGCTGGGCGATGGAGGTGGACTCACCCGTGCGGGCCACCAGCCGTTCCATGTGCGGGCGCGCGATGTCCCACAGCCCCAAGGCCTGGACGTAGGTCAGCCCCAGCTCGAGCACCCGTGGCGTGAGGGCGAACCCACCGTTGCCGGAGCGCACGTAGCCGAGGGACTCGAGCGTGAGCAGGATCCGACGGGCGGTGGGCCGAGCGAGGTCTGTGCTGGCCGCCACCTCGCTCAAGGTCATGACCGGGCGGTGCGGGTCGAAGGCCTTGATGACGTCGAAGCCGCGGGCGATGGCCTCGATGAAGTTCGGGTTCTCGTCACGGCGTGGCATCGACGGCTCCAGAATCGGGGAACTGCCCGGTGGCAAGGCGGCGTTCGCTGGCGGGCTCGATGCCGTCGAGCGTAACCGGTCCTGCCGAAGTGTCCGGAGTGCGGAACGCCGAGGTACACAGCCTGCACGCCGACGCTCGCGACGTTCTTGACAGCCGGGGGACGCGGTCGCATGGTTGCGGCCAAGATCTCGATGCCCGCTGCGCGGACAGATGTCCGCACCTAGCACGCGGGGCGCTGCGATGGAGGAGCGAGATGAGCGCGACCACCGACTCGACCGGGGGTCAGATCGCGGCGGCGCGTCCCGTCGTCTTCCGCGGAGGGACCGTCCTAACGATGGACGACCGCAAGACGGTGCTCAGGGACGCCGACGTGCTCGTGGTCGGCGAGCGCATCGAGGCGGTCGGCCAGGCGCTCGACGTCCCTGACGGCACCCTTGAGGTCGACGCCACGGGCGGCATCGTCATGCCAGGCATGATCGACACTCACCGGCACATGTGGCAGACCGCGATGCGCGGCTACGGCGCCGACTGGACGCTGACCCAGTACTTCGTGTGGTACTACCTCGAGCACGGCAAGACCTTCCGTCCCGAGGACGTCTACGCCGGCAACCTGCTGTCCGCGATCGAGTCGCTCGATGCCGGTGTCACCACCACCGTCGACTGGTCGCACGGTCTGCAGACGCCGCAGCACGCCGACGCCGCCGTGGACGCACTGGAGGAGATCCCTGGTCGCTTCGTGCTCGCCTACGGCAATCTCCAGGCCGGCCCCTGGGAGTGGTCGACCACTCCGGACTTCCGGGACTTCGTCAACCGTCGCATCCATGGCAGCGACATGCTGGGGTTCCAGATGGCCTTCGACGTCACCGGCGACCCGCAGTTCCCCGAGAAGGCGGCGTTCGAGGTAGCCCGTGAGCTGGGCGTCGGCGTTACCACGCACGCCGGCGTCTGGGGCGCCACCAACGACGACGGCATCCGGTTGATGCACGACCACGGCTTCATGACGCCCGAGACGGTGTACGTGCACGCAGCCACCTTGAGCGACGACTCCTACCAGCGGATCGCCGCCACGGGCGGTTCGGTGTCGGTGTCCACCGAAAGCGAGCAGAGCTGCGGCCAGGGCTACCCGCCCACCTGGATCCTCCGCTCGCACGGCATCCCGGTCTCGCTGTCCATGGACACCAGCGTGTGGTGGAGCGGGGACCTTTTCTCAGCAATGCGGTCGACCCTCGGTGCGGACCGATCCCGGGAGCACCTGGAGGCGCATGCCAAGGGCGACACGGTGACCAACTGCCACCTGCGCGTCGATCAGGTGGTCGAGTGGGCCACCCGGGGTGGCGCCAAGGCCCTCGGCCTCGATGCCAAGATCGGCAGCCTTGAACCCGGCAAGAAGGCCGACGTCGTGCTGATCAAGAACGACAGCTCCCCGGTGATGTTCCCGCTGCTGAACCCGTACGGCCATGTTGCCTTCCAGGCACAGCGCGGAGACGTCCACACCGTCCTGGTCAATGGCCGGGTGGTCAAGCACGACCATCGCCTCGTGGGTATCGACCTCGACAAGGCTCGCCGCACGGTGGAGAACACCGTGGAGCACCTGCAGGACCTCCTCGGTCCCGAAGACTGGGAGAAGGGCATGAACCCCGACATCCCCGAGACCAAGATCCTCGACAACCCTTACACCTACACCTCGTACCGCAGCGCCGCCACGCACAGCAGCTGACTCTCCTGGGCACGAGAGCGCACACAGAGGCGCTGGTCGCGTCCCCTAACTGGTCGTCTCGTCGGTGGCTGCGGTCCGCGCCGCGCCAGGCGCCGCTGCGCGGCACGCGCAGCACGGCCGCCGTCCGGGCCGGAGGCACCCGGTCAGCGACCGCGGCCGCGGACGATGTGCTCCGCCACCCGCCAGGCGTTGGCCATGATGGTCAGCGTGGGATTCGCGCCGGTCGCGGTCGGGAACGGGCTGCCGTCGACGACGTACAGGTTCTTGACCTCGTGCGCGCGGCAGTCGGCGTCGAGCACCGACGTCTGCGGGTCGTGCCCCATGCGCGCGGTCCCATGCTGGTGCGAGCAGTTGCCGGTGATCCGTTCGGCGTACACGCGGTCGACGCCCCTCGCGCCCGCCGCCTCCAGGATCTCGCCGCAGCGGTCGACGAGGAACCGGCCCTGGGCCAGGTCGTTCTCGTGCGGGGTGAGCGTGATCCGGGCCACCGGCAGGCCCCAGGCGTCGGTCACCTCCTCGTCCAGATCCACCCGGTTGTCGTGCTGCGGCATGTCGTGCAGCACCATCGCCACCGCCATGCTGTGGCTGAAGTACTCGCGGTCGACCTGCTTGGCCTCCGCGCCCCAGGTCGGGCGCCCGGGCAGGCCCCAGTTGATCGGCAGCGGTATGCCGACGCCGGCCGCCGCGATGTGTCCACCGCTGACGTGCCCTCGGGACTCGTCGTGGCCGTAGAATTCGAAGCTGCTGGCGCTGACGTACCCGCCGCCGGCCCAGGCGTTCACCGGGTCGTCGAAGGTGCCGACCGAGGCCCGCTGCTGACGCACGACGCCGTCGGCGTCTTCGTAGACGGCGCCGCGCACACGTCCGCGCTCGTCGACGACCAGCTCCCGCACGTAGCTGTCGGGCCGTAGGTTGTAGCGCCCGGTTGCGACGGCGTCCGGGACGAACACGTTCAGCGCGCTCGACCGCGTGCCGGTGGGATCGCCGTGCTGCTGCGCGAAGGCGCTGATCACCGTCGCTGGACGCCCGTCGAACGGCCGGGACAGCGCCGCCTGCGGCGTCGGGAACGAGTTCCAGCCGAGGGCCGAGCAGCCCTCGTGGAGCTTCTGCGCGTACCGCGACATCGGCATCGGCGGGCACGGGTAGCCGCGGCTCGCCACGACTCGTACTTGTTCGCGCTCGCCTGCCCGGAGACGCCGAACGCCCATTCAACCTTGTCGTAGTAGGGCTCCAGCTGGTCGTAGCTGATCGGCCAATCGGCGAGCGTGGTGCCCGGCACCTCACCCGCGATGCTGCGCAGCCGGAAGTCGTCCTCGGTGAAGCGGGGCAGCCAGCCCTGCCAGTGGACCGTGCCGCCGCCGAC
>DATFPQ010000268.1:0-66399 GCA_035264765.1 Actinomycetales bacterium
GTGCGGCACGAGGTCGGCGGCCCAGTCCGCGGCCGACCAGGTCCGCGGGTCGGAAACCCCCAGCAGCGCCATCGGACCATTGGCCCCGACCAGTGCGACGGTTGTCGCGGCGAGCGCTCCGGCCACCGGCCCGGGCCGCCAGCCGACCGCCCGTACCAGACCCAGCGCCAGCCCCAACCCGACGCCGGTGGCCAGGCCGGCCAGCGGGGCCAGCCCCTCGACCCGGTTGGCTCGGGACTCGCCGGTCCCCGGGATCTCCAGGTGCACCTGCGCGGTGATCCGCTCGACCGTCTCGGAGGGCGTGCTGCTCGCCGGGCGTCCCCGCACCGCCATGTCCAGGTAGGTCACCGCGTTGAGCGCCGTCGTCCCGGCAGCGCCCGCCGCCGCCCCGCGCAGCGCCCACCGCACCAGCCCGCTACTCACGACGAACCAACGGGTCGCTGCGCACGGCTCTCCCTCCCGAAGCACGGCACGCGCCGTGTCCCCGGCCAGCCTCGACCCGGCGCGCGCCGGGCGCCAGCCGGCCGGTCGAGCGGCGATCCCGGACGGTCAGGCAGATTCGCGCACGATCGGGCAGGACATGCAGCGCGGACCGCCGCGCCCGCTGCCGAGCTCGCTCCCGGCGATGGCGATCACCTCGATGCCGGCCGCCTCGAGCCGGCCGTTCGTCTCGGTGTTGCGCTCGTAGGCCACAGCTACCCGTGGGGCGAGTGCGAGGGTGTTGTTGCCGTCGTCCCACTGTTCGCGCTCGGCGGTCACCGGGTCGAGCCCGGTGTCGATGACCCGCAGCTCGTCGATGCCCATGGCGTCCGCGGCCGCGCGCAGGAACGGACGCGGTGGCCCGACGTCGAGCTCGTCGTCCTCGGCGAGGGTCACGGCGAGGGCGGTGAGGTCGTGCGCCACGCCGGGGTACATGACGACGGCGTCGACGTCGACCATCGTGCAGACGGTGTCGAGGTGCATGGTGGCCCGTTCCTGCGCGACCGGGACGGCGAGAACCGTGTGCGCCAGGCGCGCCTTGAGCAGCCGGCGGGCGAGCCGCTCGACGCCGGCCGGCGTGGTGCGCTCACCCGTCCCGACCGCCACGACGCCCGGCGCCAGCAGCAGCACGTCTCCGCCCTCGACGTGCTCGAGCTGCGGCTCGTAGGCGAGCGGGGTCCCGCGGAAGCGGGGGTGGTAGCGGTAGATGGTCTGGGTCAGCGAGGTCTCCCGGCGCCGAGCCGGCATCGCCAGGCTGCTGACGACCACCTGGTCGCCGACCCAGGCGCTGGAGTCACGGGTGAACAGCAGGTTGGGCAGGGGGTCCACGACGAAGTCCTCGGGCGCGGCGAGGGACGACACCACGCCCGGGCGGCGGGCCGGACGCCGGGCCGAGAGCTCGTCGTGCCGCAGGCCGGACACGAGCACCTGGGCCAGCTCGTGGTGGTCGAGGTCGTCGAGGAACGCGCGTGCTCGCGTGGCCAGCCGGTGCCCGACGTACGGCCGGTCCAGGGCGGCGGTGCAGGCCTCGTCGCGGGCGTCGGCGTCGGCCAGCGACTCGCGGAGCAGGTCGCCGAGGTAAAGCACCTCGACCCCGCGCTCGGTCAGGGCCGCGGCGAACGCGTCGTGCTCCTCCTGGGCCCGGTCGACCCAGGGAATGCCGTCGAAGAGCAGCCGGTCGTTGTTGCGCGGGGTCAGCCGGCGCAGCTCCGGCCCCGGCCGGTGCAGCATCACGGTCCGCAGCCGACCCACCTCGGAGTCGGCGCCCAGAGTCATCCGGGGCACCCGCGGCGCCGTGGCCGGCGCGAGCGCGGTCGTCGGCGGTCTGTCATCCCCGCACCTTAGCGGGGGGTCGGACCGGGGCGGCTCTTGTGCATCCCCATCCCCACGGGTAGGAACGCGGGTATGACGGACCAGCCGAACGACCCCGCGGACGACGTGGCGAACGACGAGGACCTGCGCGAGCTCGTCCGCGAGCGGGTGGAGGACATGCCGGCGGAGACGGCGCTCGGGAACCGCGACCCCCAAGGCGGCGGCAAGGGCGACCCGAAGGACGTAGAGCCGGAGGGCAACGACCAGTTCTGAGCACCGGCGGCCTCCATTAGGGTCGCCGCTGTGAGTCCTCCCCAGGAGCCGGAGCGCGGCGGACGCCAGGGCGTCCCCGAGCGCGGCCCGGTCGCCGTGCCGGCCACCGTCGCCGTCGTCATCCCGGCCAAGGACGAGGCCGCCCGTATCGGCGCCACCGTCCAGGCGGCCGCCGCCATCCCCGCGGTCGACCTGGTCGTCGTCGTCGACGACGGCAGCCGGGACGACACCGCGCAGATCGCGCGCGCTGCAGGTGCCGACGTCACGCGGCACGAGCGCAACCGCGGCAAGGGCGCGGCCATGCAGACAGGCGCCGCCTACGTCGCCCGGCACGAGGGAGCGCTCGTCGGAGTGGACGGCGCACCGCCGCGGGCGCTGCTCTTCGTCGACGCCGACCTGGGCGAGTCGGCCGCCTCCACGGCGGCGCTCACCGAACCCGTGCTCGCCGGCGTGGCCGACATGACCATCGCGGTCCTGCCGCCCCAGGAGCAGCCCGGCGGCGGCATGGGTTTCGTCGTGCGCCTCGCCCGTGGCGGGATCGAACAGGCGACCGGGTGGCGGCCGACGCAACCATTGTCGGGAATGCGCTGCCTCACCCGCGAGGCGTTCGACGCCGCGCTACCGTTGGCGGTGGGCTGGGGGGTCGAGGTCGGGCTGTCGATCGACCTGCTCCGGAAGGGGCTTCGCGTCGTCGAGGTCCCCTGCGAGCTGCATCACCGGGTCACCGGCCGCGACCTGCGGTCGCAGCTGCACCGGGCCGCGCAGTACCGCGACGTGCACCGGGCGCTGCTCGTGCGACGCCCGTGGACACGCCGCCTGCTGCGTCGATGAGGCCGGGCGCGCATGCGCTCGCGCGCTGGGCGCTTGGCCTGGCGCTGCTGTCGGCCGTGCTGCTGCTCGGCACGGCCGCGCTCGGGCCCTCGGCCGCCGAGCCGCCGCTAGGCACCGATGCCGGCTGGCGGGCGGTCCTGCCGCCGTACTCCCTCGACGCCGCTCCGTCGTCCGGTCTCGTCTCGCTGCTGCTGAGCCTTGGCTACGTCATCGGCGGCTGCGCCGTCGCGCTCGGGCTGTGGACGGCGCGCCGGGGCGAGCGCGTGCCACGACGCGCCTGGTCCGTGGCAGCCGGCCTGGCGGTACTGGCCGTGCTGGTGCCGCCGCTGGGGTCGGCCGACCACGTCAACTACGCCGCCTACGGACGGATCGCGGTCGCTGGCGGCGACCCGTACGTCGAGGCTCCCGTGCACTGGGCGGGCGGCACCGACCCCGTCACCTCGGCGGTCGAGGCCCCGTGGACCACGACGCCGAGCATCTACGGGCCGGTCGCCACGCTGGTGCAGGCGGTCACCAGCCTCGCCGGGGGCGACAGCCTGCGGACCACCGTCTGGGCGTGGCAGCTGGTCTGCCTGGCGGCGTGGCTCGCGGTCGGGGCAATGCTGCGGCGCCACGGTGCCGAGCCGTCCAGGGTGGCGTGGCTGTGGTCGCTGAACCCCGTGCTGGGTGGGGTGCTGCTGCTCGGCGCGCACGTCGACCTGCTGGCCGCGGCCCTCGCCCTCGGGGCGGTGCTGCTCTGTGTGCGCCGGCCGCTCGTCGCGGGCGCCCTGCTGGGTGCGGCGGTCGGGGTGAAGCTGACCTGCGTCCTGCTGGGGCCCGCGGTGCTCTGGGCGCTCTGGCAGCGACGCCTGCACGCGGCCGGCTCTCCCGCAGGGACGCCGGCTGAGCCGTGGTGGCGCCCGGCGGTGCGCGGGGTGGTCGGCGCCGCCCTGGTGCTCGTCCCGATGATGGTCTGGGCCGGGCCGCACGTGCTCGACCAGCTGCTGCGGGCCCGCCGGTTCGTCTCGCTCGCAACCCCGTGGCGACCGCTCGTCGACGCCCTCACCGGCCCCCTTCCGAACGACCTGGTGCGGGTCGGGGTCGGGCTGCTAACGCCGTTGGTCGTGCTGGCGGTCGCCGTGCTCCTGGCCCGGTTGCTGCCCCGGCCGGTGCCACCGGAACCGGTCGCGGAGGCCGCCCGAGCGAGCGTGGTGCTCGCCGGGGCGTACGTGCTCGCTGCGCCGTACTCGCTGCCCTGGTACGACGCCCTCGCCTGGGCGCCGCTGGCCCTCGTGGGCGCCAGCGCGGTCGACGTGCTGCTGCTGCTGCGGCTCAGCGCCTACGCGCTCGCGTACGTCCCGGGCCGGGTGCTAGGCATGACCGAGCGGGTCCAGACCCTGACCCTGGGCTTTCGGCGTGAGGTGGTCCCGTGGGTCGGGTGGGCCGTGCTCCTCGCCCTGATCCTCCTGGCTCGGGCCCGGCCACGGGCGGGGGCAGATGTGGCTCCGCGCGGTTCTTGACGCCCCGAGGCGACGGCGAGCCGGGATCGCGGTCAGGCACCCCTGGCCTCGTCCTCGTCCAGCAGCCCGATCGCCCCGGCCAGAAGCGCGGCCTCGGTGCGGCTGGTCACTCCCAGGCGGCGCAGCAGGGACGCCACCAGCCGCTTCGCGGTGCGCTCCGACACGTGCAGCTGCTCAGCAATCCCAAGGGTGGTGCGACCGGAGGCCACCAACCGCCACAGCTCGCGCTCGTCCGAGCTGAGGGACCGTTGCGCGCCGCAGCCGGGGTGGTCGCCGGCACGCAGCAGCGCCCGCAGGACCGCTGGCGGCAGCACGGTCCACCCGTCGACGACCGCGAGCAGTGCGGTGATCAGCTCCTCGGGCTCGGTCGTCTTGTGCAGGTAGCCGCTCGCCCCCTTGCGCAGGGCCGCCACGCCGTCCTCTGCGTTGTCGGTCGGCGACATGGCCAGGATCGGCACGTCCGGCTCGGCCCGGCGGGTCGCGGCGATCGCCCGTAGCCCGCCGGGCTCGGTCAGGCCGAGGCTGATCAACGCGAGGTCCGGAGCCGCGCGCCGCACGACCGCGGCGGCCGCCGCCGCGTCGTCCGTGGTCGCCGCGACCTCGACCCGGCGGTCGCTCACTGCGGGTAGCAGCAGCGAGAGCCCGCGGGTGAACATCCGGCTCTCGTCGGCCACCACGATGCGCATGGGGGCCGCATTACCCCGACCGGGCCACTTCACGACCCCCAGAGGTCGAGCCTTGGCCCCAGGGGGTCACCTCCGGCGGGTAGCGAGCGGGCGTCCGCAGCAGCACTCGCAGAGGAGGAACACCATGTTCTCGCACGTCCACGAGCTGCAGTTCGAGGCCAAGCCGGACGGTCCCGACGCCGCCTTCGCCCGCCGCTTCCAGGAGGTTCTGGGCGGCAAGTGGGGCGAGATGACGGTCGCGATGCAGTACCTGTACCAGGGCTGGAACTGCCGGCTGCCCGGCAAGTACAAGGACATGCTGCTCGACATCGGGACCGAGGAGCTGGCTCACGTCGAGATGATCACCACGATGATCGCCCGGCTGCTGGACGCCGCGCCGCTCACCGAGGACGAGGCCAAGGGGGACTCGCTCAAGGCCAACTGGGCGCACCAGAACCCGCAGCACTACATCGAGAACGGCGGCGGTGGCTACCCGCGCGACAGCATGGGCAACCCCTGGATGGGCGCGTTCGTCACCGCGAGCGGCAACCTCTACGCCGACTTCTCGCTGAACGCGGTGGCCGAGATGCAGGGCCGGCTCCAGGTGGCCCGGCTGTTCCACATGACCGACGACCCCGGCGTCAAGCAGCTGATCCGGTTCCTGGTGACCCGCGACCACATGCACCAGCTGCAGTGGCTCAGCGCCTGCGAGGAGCTCAAGGCGGACGGACTGGAGGACCTGCCGGTGCCCGAGGCCTTCCCGCACGACGAGGAGCTCGACGAGTTCGCCCGGCTGTACGTGCACGCGTCGGATGGCGCGCAGGCGCTCGAGGGCCGGTGGGCCCAGGGCCCCCTGGTGGACGGCAGCTCCCCGGCGGTGGAAGCCACGCCACGCGCCCACGGTGACCGGCCCACGCTGCCGCCCGGCGACCCGCGCCTGTACGGCACCCCGCACGACGCGTCGTCGTCGCTGCTGCAGAAGGCGAAGGACCTGCTCCCGTGACCTCGGGAGCGCCAGCCGGACCCTCGGTCAGGAGGAGAAGATGATCTCGTCGGCGCTCTACGTCCTGTACGCGCTCGCCGCCTCGGCGGCGCTCGTCCGGGGCACCACCACCGCGACGCTGGCCGGCGCCGCCGTCGCGGTGTACCTGCTGCTGCGGCTCGCCCGGTCGCTGCGGCAGTCCCTGGCGGGCCGGGCGACGGCGGTGGCCGCCCCGGCGACGGTCCCTGCGGGACCACTGCCCGTGACGGTCCCCCCGGGACCAGGCCGGCCGTGACCGAGCTGACCTGGACGGTCCCGAGCCTCCGGCCGCGCTGGCGGCCGGGGGCCCGGCGGCTGCTGCCGCTGGGGCCGGCGTTCGTGGCCGCCGTCGCGTACGTGGACCCCGGGAACGTCGCGACCAACGTGACGGCCGGCGCCCGGCACGGCTACCTGCTGTGCTGGGTCGTCGTCGGTGCCAGCGTCACCGCGATGCTGGTGCAGTACCTGTCCGCCAAGCTGGGCCTGGCGACCGGCCGGACCCTTCCGGACCACTGCCGGGAGCGCTGGTCGCGGCGGACGTCGACCGCGCTCTGGGTGCAGGCCGAGGGCGTGTCGATCGCCACCGAGCTGGCCGAGGTGCTCGGCGGCGCGATCGCGCTCCGCCTGCTGTTCGGCCTGGCGCTGCCCTGGGGCGCGCTCGCGACCGCGGCCGGCTCGATGGCGGTGCTGCTGCTGCAGCGCCGCACCCGGCAGGGGCGGTTCGAGGCGACCGTCACGGTGCTGCTGGCCACCTGCGCCGTGGGGTTCGTGGTCACCGCCTGGCGGGCCGGACCCGACCCGGCGGCGATCGCCGGCTCGATGGTGCCCAGGCTGCACGGAGGGGACAGCCTCCTACTGGCCGCCGGCATCCTGGGGGCGACGGTGATGCCGCACGCCGTCTACCTGCACTCGGCGCTGGTGTGCGACCGCTTCGACCTCGACGGCCGGCCGACGACGGCCGCGGAGACTGCCCGCCGGCACCGGCTGCTGCGGTGCACCCGCACCGACATCGGCCTGGCGCTGTCGTTCGCCGCGGTGGTCAACCTGTCACTGGTGGTTTTGGCGGCGGCGGCGCTGCCCGGCGCGGGCGCGGACACCATCGAGGGCGCGCAACGGGCCGTCGGCGCGGTCCTCGGCCCGGCGTCCGCGACCCTGTTCGCCCTGGCCCTGCTGGCGTCCGGGCTGGCGTCGTCCTCGGTCGGCGCCTACGCGGGTGCGGTGGTGATCGAGGGCTTCGCCGGACGGCGGGTGCCGACCGTGCTGCGCCGCACGCTGACCCTGGCGCCGGCACTCGCGGTGATCGCCTCGGGTGTCGACCCGACGCAGGCCCTGGTGATCAGTCAGGTGGTGCTGTCGTTGGGGCTGCCGTTCGCGCTCTGGCCGCTGCTCACCATGACGCGCGACCGGGCTGTCATGGGGTCGTTCGTGAACCGCCGGGCGACCACCGCTCTGGCCGCGGTGGCAGCCGGTGCCATCACCGCGCTGGGGGTGCTCCTGCTGACGCTCGGTCTCGGCTGACCGGGCGCTCGCGGTCCTCCTCGTCCTCCTCCTCCAAGGCGCGCATCGAGGTCGCCAGCACCAGCGGGATGGCGAGGGTGGCGCCGATCGCGGGGATGACCGTGCCGGAGTCGTTGACGGCGAACCCGATGCCGAGCAGCAGCAGGAGGCAGACCAGCCCGTGCCGCAGCGTGGGACTGCGGTCGTACGCCTGCTGCAGGGCGCGCGCGCCCCAGGAGGACGGGCGCATGAGCACCAGCGCGACGAAGACCGCCGCGAAGGGGATGAGCAGCGACAGCGGGCTGCTGACCAGGATGGTGAGGTTCTGCTCGCCCTTGCGGGCGATCACCTGCAGCGCCCCGCCGTCCAGGACTGTCTGCACGAACCGGCCGAGGTGGGTCTGACTCTCCGGCGGCCGCATCCAGTCGGCCACCGAGACGGCCGTGAGGACCACGACCGTGCCGACCGCGATCAGCAGCAAGCGTCGCCAGGACAGGCGCAGACCGAGGACGAACAGGGTGAGGACGGCAAAGGCCGGCACCATCGCGATCGGACCCCCGAAGTCGCTGCCCCATACGGGCGAGACGTCCAGCGCGGTGGCGACCACGCCGACGGCCGCGACCACCGCGGCAGCACGCCGTCGAGCGGACTGCTGGTCCTGCTTCCCCTCAGTCTGCAGCAGGGCGTCGGCCAGAGCAGTCGCCAGCAGCAGCGCCCCGGTGGCGAACAACGCGAAGGCAACGTTGGAGAAGCCGTAGAAGCGACCGGCCACCACCGGCTGAAGGCCCATCAGGCTCGAGGTCTGCAACCGGGACCCGGTGAGGATGTCGGCGGCCAGCACCGCCGACGTCAGGCCGGCCACCGCTCCGAGCGGGCCGAGGAAGCGCCGCCGCCACGGACCGAGCTGGGCCAGCGCGGACAGGACCGCGACGTATCCCGCGACGACCAGGACCACCACGAGCAGCGGGGACGACGACCGCCACCAGGGCACCGAGTTGGCGAGGTACGTGGAAATCGGCACGGCGCCGAACACCAGGGCGAGACGGCGCACCCACGCCAGCACCCGGGTGCGCGCCGACCCCTCGGCCCACCGATGGCGCAGCGCGACGGCCGCCAGCCCGTAGAGCAGGATCTGCGCCAGGACCAGGCCGGTGAAGAACGGACCGACCAGGGGTCGCACCTGCTGCGCGGCCTGGTCCAGGTCGAGGACCTTCTCCAACCGGTCGTCCGCGGCACGTGGCGCATCTCCCGCCGAGGCGGACAGGGTCCGCAGCGGCGAACCGACGAGGCCGGCCGGTGCGGGGACGTCCAGCAGCGTGAGCAGCGTGGGCGTGAGGTCGGTGCTCTGGACCAACGCCGTCTGGCGGGTCGAGGAGGTGCGCAGCCACCCGGGGCCGAAGCCGGGACCGCGCGCGGCGACCAGCTGCAGGTGCGGCGTCCGGCCGGAGTCGGCCAGGCTCGCGACGACGACTCGCGCACCGGCCGGGACCGCCGCGAGCACCCCTCCCACCGCGGCGTCCACCGCGGCGACCTGAGCCGCACGGTCGCCCGCCGTGACCGCGACGCCCTGCTCCCGGTCGCCCTTCGGCCGGTCCAACGGGTCGCGCACCGCGCCGACGTCCACGACGGTCAGCGGGCAGGTGGGGCCGGTCAGCTGGGAGCCCGCGGCCGCGAGGTCCGGGGCGTAGCGCCGCACCGACCCGTCGGGCCCGGCCAGGGCCACCGCGGCGCCCGGGCCGACAGCGAGCGCGCAGCGGCCGCCCGCGCCAAGCGTCCGCGCCAGCAGCCCGGGCTGCGCGTCGAACTTCTCCGCCTCCGCCGCACCGACGTACCGCGACCAGTCACGGACCCTGGCCGGACCGACGGCACCGGCCTCCGCGCCGACCCCCGCCGTGTCGACGGGCGCTGTGTGGACGCCGACTGGCCGGCACATCTGGTTTCCGGCCTCGGCCGCGTCCGGGTCGCGGACGTCGCCGGCCCGGCGCCCCGCCGACACTGCGAGCCAGCCCTCGACCGGACAGGTCGCGGTGCGGACGCTGCGCACGGCGACGTTGGCCACGGCGCCCTCGCGCAGTAGCGCGGCCAGCGTGGGCGTGCGCCGGTCGTCGACGTCCGACCAGCGCACACCGCCGGTGCCCACCAGAACCACGGGAGCAGGGTCGGTCGTGGCAGCGGCCGCGGACCCCCCGGGGAGGGCGAGGGCCGGCGCGGCCGAGAGCACCGTCGGCAGCGCGGCCGCCAAGACCGCTGCCAGCACGAGGGCTCGGAGGGCACGGCGCGGCACCTGCACAGGCTACGGGTGCCCTCGGCCACACTGAGAACGTGACGCGTGCCCCCGAGGTCGAGGTGCTGGGCCACCCCGAAGCCGGGCCCGGCGCGGGACGGCGTCCCCTCGGCGGCCTTCCACGGGCGCTCCTCGCGGCCCTGGTGCTCGCCCTGGCGGCGTTCCCGGGCGCTTACCACTACCTGGTGCAGTGGCCACAGGACCAGTGGCAGGTCGACGTCGAGGTGTACCGGGAGGCCGCCCGCTCGGTCGTCTACGGGCGCCCGCTCTACGAGCAGCTCACCGAGCCGCCCCAGCTGCTGCCGTTCACCTACCCGCCGTTCGCGGCGCTCGTGGCACTGCCCCTGGCCATGCTCCCGTTCCGGGCGGTCGGCGTCCTGTGGACGGTCGCCCAGGTGCTGGCGACGTACGCGACCGTGCTCCTGGCGTTCCGGCCGCTGCTGGCTCGCGCGAGTGCCTGGCGGTGGGTGGCCGGTGCGGCGCTCACCGCCCCGGTGCTGTGGATGCTGCCGGTGTCGGACGGCATCCGGTTCGGGCAGATCAACGCCTTCATCGTGCTGCTGTGCACGGCCGACCTGCTCGCGGTTCGGGCTCCTTGGGCGCGCTGGACGGGCGCGCGCGGCGCGCTCATCGGCCTGGCCACGGCGATCAAGCTCACGCCGGGCGTGTTCCTGCTGCACTTCGTGTGGTCGCGGAGGTGGCGGGAGGCCTTCACGGTCGCGGCGGCCGCCGCCTTCGCCACGGTGCTCGCCTTCTTGGTGCTGCCCGAGGCCTCCCTTGCCTTCTGGGGCGGCGCGCTGTCCGACCCGGCCCGGCTGGGACCCAACGCGGGGACCACGAACCAGTCCCTGCGCGGGGTGCTGCTGCGGCTCGGGCCGGACGGCGCGTCCGGGACGGCGCTCTGGATGGTACTCGTCGCCGCGGTCGGCGCCGTCGGGTTCACCGTGGCCCGCCGCGCTGCCGCGGCCGGCGACCGGGTGAGCGAGCTCGCCGCGGTCGGGCTGATGGCGGTACTGCTCTCACCCGTGGCCTGGATCCACCACTTCGCCTGGATGACGCTCGCCGTCGCCGCCCTCGCCGGTGACGGCCGGTCGCGGCGCCGGCTCGTCATGGCGGGCGTGGTGCTGGCCTGGTTCCTGACCCGGATGCCGTGGTGGGGCGTGGCCTGGATCGAGGCCGGTTGGCCGATCGCGATCGGCCGGCTGCTGCAGAACGCCTACCTTCTCGGCGCGCTGCTTGCGCTTGGGCTGCTCTGGCGGGTCGTGCCGCGCGGCGCGGCTGAGCCGAACCGGCCGACGCTGTAGGCGGACGTCCACAGCCGCTGCCGGGTGATCATCGTCCCGGTGCGCCGGGCGACCCACATGGTGTCCTCCCCGGCGTAGATGCCGACGTGGGTCACCCGCCCGCCGATGCGGAAGATCATCAGGTCGCCGAGCTGCCGGTCCGCCTGGACGACGGGGCGCGCCACGACCGCCTGCGCGCGCGAGGTCCGCGGCAGCGCCACGCCGAGTCGGGAGTACACGTACTGGACGAACCCCGAGCAGTCGAAGGCGTCGGGCCCGGCGGCGCCGTACACGTACGGCTTCCCGACGTGCCGCGCCGCCTCGACGACGGCGCGCGCGCCCAGCGAGACCCGGGTGGTCGACCGCGACACCTTGACCGTCCGCCGAGGGGCCGCCGCCCGGGCCCTCAGCGCCCGCCAGGTCGGGGCGCCGACGACGCCATCGCCCGTGAGGTGGCTGGTCCGCTGGAAGGCCACGACCGCCCGGCGGGTCCCGCGGCCGAACACGCCGTCCGCAGGCACGCGCAGCAGCCGCTGCAATGTGACGACGGCGGGACCGCGCGACCCGAGCCGCAGCTTGGGGCTCGCGGTCGTGCCGGCTTTGGTAGCGGGCGGCGTGGGGTCCGCCGCGGCGGGGGCGGCGAGCGGGACGCCGAGCGTGAGGGTCAGGCTGGCGACGGTGAGCAGACGGCGGATCCTGATGCGGGCGCGCGGACGCCGGTGACGCCCGGGCTGTACGGGGGAGGCCGAGAAGGCAGGCAGGGGGGCAGAGACGGACACGGGAAACCTCTCCGACGCCTCCGAGGTGAGCTGTCGGGTTCGGGCAGGAGAGCCCGGTCGCGAGGCGACTTCACCCCAAGGGAGCGCGCGGCTCCCGTCGTGCGGTGGTTCCCCCGGTTCCGCCCTGCTGCAGTGTCGTAGGTACCGCTGGGGCGTCGGACGGAACTCGGCGGGGACGTCTGCGGCGGTCCGCGTGTCGGCGGAGTAGCAGGAGTCTGACCGACGGCCGACGATCTTGGCAATGGTCAGGCGTCGACTCGTCGCCCCGCGCAACCGTTGCAGACCGCGTAGTGCCGGCTCTTGCCGGACGTCCCGATCCTGCCGAACCGGACAGGTACTAGCACCAAGGTCGTATTCACGCTGACTCCTGCGACGTCGACACGAGGAGCACACCGCCGGATCGGCTGGCGGGCGTCCCGAAGGGCAAGCCCATGCGATCGACCCTCCTGCGTGCCGCGCTCGCGGCCGTGACCCTCGCCGTCCCCACCGTCGCGGTCCCCACGCTGGCCGCCGCCCCGGCGCACGCGGCCGCCTCGACCGGCTGTGAGGGCGGTGGGTTCGCCGTCACGACGCCGGACGGCAGGACGGCGTCCGGACGCACCACGGTGAAGCTGTCGACGTCCGGCCTGACCGCCGACAGCCTGGTGCGGCTCCGCGGACGCTACGTCGAGCTGGACGTCGCCCCGGTCACCGGCAACGTCTACCGGTACGTCTACACCGGAGCCGCCAACCCGCTGTCGATGACGCCCGGCGTCCGGACGCCCGTGTGGGAGAGCAAGACCCTGGACCTCGGCCCCGTGCTGCGCTCGGACCTCGAGGTGCGGGTCGACGGTCCCGACCTGGTGCTGCTCTCGCGTGGGCGGACCGCAAAGGTGAAGGTCCAGGCGAAGGACTGCGCGACCGGCGGGATCTTCCAGCAGGAGGCCGAGGCGGCAACGGCCGTGACCGCCACGCACATCCTCGCGGCAGGAATGTACTACTACGTCAACCCGTACACCGGGAAGGTCAACTTCGGGAACGGGACCGCCTTCCGCGGCAAGGACTCGCCGCAGGTCGCGACTCGCCAGAGCCAGACCGACAGCACCACGGTGTGGCGGATCGAGCCCGGTGGGCGGATGGGCCAGGTGCTGGGGGAGGACGCGGTGGAGCTGGGTGCCGGACCCACCGCGTGCGTCACCGACTGCCAGGCGCAGAACCGGATCCGCGGCTCCCTCCCGGTCACGGACCCCGCCTACTCCTCCTGACGCATCGACCCGAACCGGGGGCAGAAGGGCGTTCCGCCGCCGCGACAGCCGGCTCCAGGACGACTTCTGCCCCCGCCCCTGCTGCTGCCGAGCGGCGATGCTGCCACGATCTTGAGGTGCGCATCGAACCGAAGACCATCGGCTCCGAGCTGGACCTGCTGCGGCAGTACCTCGACTACCAGCGCGAGACGGTGCTGCTGAAGACCGAAGGCCTCAGCCGCGAGCAGCTGGCGCAGCCCCTGGCGCCCTCGTCGCTGACCCTGGCCGGGCTGCTGTACCACCTCGCCCTCGTGGAGGAGGTCTGGCTGGAGGTCCGCTTCGCCGGGATGCCCGAGCGGCCGCCGTGGGCCGGCGTGGACTGGGACGCCGACCCGGACTGGGAGTTCCGTACCGCCGCCGACCTGGCGCCGCACCAGCTGCGGCGCCGCTACCGGGAGGCCTGTCACCGCAGCCGCGGCGTGGTGGCGCGCGCGAGCGGCCTCGACCAGCTCTCCGTGCACACGACGCGCGGCGGCGAGCGGTTCACCCTGCGCTGGGCTCTGCTGCACCTGATGGAGGAGACCTCGCGGCACGCGGGGCACGCCGACCTGCTCCGCGAGGCCATCGATGGCACCGTCGGAGACTGAGCCGTTCACAGCGATCGCGAACTGGTGCACCGCCCCGGCACGCGGTACACCGGCACGATGACCGACGACGCGGCCGCCGAGCCGTTCCAGGCCACGATCGCCGCCTGGCTCCCCGTGCCGGACGGGCCGCGGGCGCTCGCCTACTACCAGGCTGCCTTCGGTGCCGTCGAGCGGTACACGCTCACCGACGACAACGGCCGGGTGGTCGTCGCCCGGCTGACGGTGGGCGGCGCGGAGCTGTGGCTCGGCGAGGACTCCGAGCCTGAGCCGCGGGCAGGGGGCCGGCGGGTCCGGTTGGTCCTCACCGTGGAGCACCCGGACCGGATCTTCGCCCAGGCCGTCGCCGCCGGAGGGACCGAGGTCTTCCCGGTCGGGGAGGACCACGGCTGGCGGGTCGGACGCCTCGTCGACCCCTTCGGCCACCACTGGGAGGTCGGCCGTCCGCTGCCGGCGCAGGACGGATGAGCAGCGGGCGGTGTCAGCCTTCCACGCCGGTGTCCGCGTGGGCCGCGCCGACCGGCTTGGACTCCGGCGAGCCGCGCTGGCGCAGGTAGATGGACAGTGCCGTCATGCTCGCCACCGCGAGGAACTCCGACTGCCAGTTCTGCATCGTCCGGTTCCAGAAGTCGGCGGTGGCCAGGTAGCCGGTCAGCGACACGGGCTGCTCGAGCTGGCGCAGCTGCTCCTCGTTGTACGCGCTGCTCCCGGCGATCCACTGAGCGGTCCAGGAGCCGAGGAAGAGCGCGCCCATCACCAGGCCCAGCGAGTTGGAGTAGACGCTGAGCCGCCAGCCCCGGACCTTGGCCCACGCGGGGGAGTCACGCTTGGCGTGCTCGCCGACCCGCTGGTCCTCGTCGGACTCGGTGCCGACCTCGTCGAGCTCCTTGGACTCCGGCGAGCCGCGCTGGACCAGCCACACCGTCAGGACGATGAAGAGGAGAAACTGCAGATACTCCGACTGCCAGTTCTCCGCCACATCCACCGCGAAGTCCGAGGTGCCCAGGTAGGCCAGGAGGGAGATCTGGTCGGCGCCGTCCGCCACCGCCTGGCTGTTGTACTGAGCAACCCCACTAAGCGCCTGGCCGACGAGCGCCAGCAGGCACAGGACGCCGAAGACCAAGGTGAGGCTGTTGTCGCGGAGGGCTCGCTTCATGATCGCCTCACCGATGCAGCAGGCCGATGGCGACGACGTAGCCCAGCCCGCAGATCACGAGCACCAGGCAACCGGTGAAGACGTTTCGCATCTCAGCCACCTCCCAGCCGACACTGCGCGGGTTGGTCCTCACGCAGGGTGCACCCGGCCGCCAGCACCCGCCAGCGACCGTCGACCTCGGTCAGAAACACCGTCGCCGGGCCCATCGGCACCATTGCCGAGCTGCCCCAGACCTCGGCGGGGCCACGCTGCGAGGGCTTCCCGAGGTCGAGCGAGGCAGCGGCCACCGGGCACGGTGCCGACTCCTGCTGCTCCAGCTGCTGCGCCGTCTGCGGGGCCAGCAGGGCGCACAGCGCGGCGACGTCGCGCGTCGAAGAAGCCTGCACGGCAGCCTCCGCCGTCCGAACCGCCTCCTCGGAGGACGCCGAACCGGAGCAGGCGGTGCTCAGCGTCAGGAAGCACACAGCGGCCAGGGCGGTCCGAGCCCGCTGCCGGGCGCTTGTCGGCATCGGTGCGCGCCTCCTCCTCGGTGGTGTGTCGGCACGGTACCGAGGGCCGAAGGCGGTCACACGTCCACGGGCGGCGCGTCAGACCGGAATCTCGAGCCCGAGCGCCTGCAGCGCGGTCAGCACCGCCAGCAGCAGGCAGACCCCGCCACCGATCCGGCGGATCGTCGACAGCCGAACCTTGGTCAGCAGCACCCGGCCGACGGCGGCGCCGAGGGCGGACACGAGCAGCAGCCCGACCCAGGCGCCCACGAAGACCGACACCGGGTCCTTGGTGCGGACCACCAGCCCGGCGGTCAGCAGCTGCGACAGGTCGCCCCACTCGGCGACGAACAGCACCAGGAAGCTCGCCCCGACGGCGCGGAGCCCGGTGGTTGCGTTGCCGGCGACCTTGCCGGCGAACTCCTCCTCGGTCTCGGCCTCCTCCTCGTCGGCGCGCGAGGCGCCGCGCAGCAGCACGAAGCCACCGATGGCGAACAGCGTGGCCGCCACCACCTCGACCGGACGGCGGGGCAGCTGGGCGATCAGGCCGCCGGCGGTCACGGCCACGAGTGTCTGGACGAGGAATGCCAGGCCGACGCCGACCCACACGGCCAGCGGGCGGTAGCGCGTGGCGAGCACCAGCGTTGCCACGAAGGTCTTGTCTGGGAGCTCGACGGGGACGATGAGCAGCAGCGCAGTGAGCGCGACGGCGGGGTCCATGGGTTCCTGTCCCGGCACGACCGGACCGCGGCGGACCCGGCACCGCGCCGTCGGTGTGAGCGGCCACCTGGGCCGGTCGGACGGTGGTGCCGAAGGTCTCGCCCACCTGCTGGCAGGTCTGCCGACCGGGCCCGGAGGCCAGCATGTCGACCGGCAGTTGCGGGGCTACTCCCCTTCGAACGGACCGAGCATATCGGACGCCGCAGCCCCCGCCCGCGCCAGCACGACCTTCAGCGGCAGCCCCAGGGCTCCCGCCGCGGCCGCCACGTCGTCGTGCTCCGGCATCGCGTTGACCACCCTGCCCTCGACCAAGGCGAGCTTCACCCGCACCTGCCGCCCACCGACGTCGACCGACCTCTCCGTGCGCGTGAGCGCGGTCTTCACGACCGCGTGCACGCGCAGGCCGATAGCGGTCGTCTCGGTGAGCACGATCCGTTCCAGGTCGGCGCGCAGGCCCGGCGGCGCGCCGGACCCTGTGGCGACGAGGACCGAGAGGGTGTGCGCGGGACGTCCCTTCTTCATCAGGATCGGCGTCAGCCAGGCGTCCGACGCGCCGGCGTCGAGCAGGCGCTTCAGCACGTGCGGCCAGACTCGGGGATCCAGGTCGTCGACGTTGGACTCGAGGACCAGAGCCGGCTCGGGTCCGTTCACCGGCGCCAGGGACCGGCCGAGCACCGCGCGCAGCGCGCCCAGCCGGTCCGGGAGGACCCTGCTGCCCGCGCCGACGCCCACCGCCTCCACCGTCGTGGGCGGCATCGGGCCGTACGCCGAGGCCAGCTCGGTCAGCAGGGCCGCGCCGGTCGGAGTGCAGAGCTCGACGTCGACCGGACCACCGTGAGCGGGTGCCCCGGCGCCGGCGAGCAGGTGCAGGACGGCGGGGCCCGGCACCGGGATCTCGCCGTGGGCCGACCTGGCGGTGCCGCCGCCCAGAGCGATCGGCCCGACGTGCACCGTGGCCGCGAGCCACGCCACGCCGGCGCAGACCCCCACCACGTCGGCCACCGCGTCGTGTGCGCCGACCTCGTGGAAGTGCACGGCATCCGGGGGGACTCCGTGGACCGCGCCCTCGGCGACGGCGAGGCGCTCGAACACCCCGTGCGCCGTCCGGGCGACCGCCGGTTCGAGCGAGGCGGCGTCGAGGAGGGCGCGGACGTCGGCCCAGGTGCGGTGCGCCGTGTCGTGGGCGTCCGGCGTGACGTGCGCCCTCGCGACGCGGAAGCTGTGCCGCCGCTCGTGCTCGAACGTGATGTCGACCGGCGCGACGGCGCGGGCCGCGCCCGCCATGACGTCCGGTGGGACGCCGAGGTCGAACAGCGCGGCCAGCAGCATGTCCCCGCTCGCACCGCTGGAGGCGTCGACCCACAGCAGCCGCTCGGTCACCGCGGCGCCGCCCGCCGGGCGATCCGCGCCGCGTGCACACCCGCCCCGTAACCATTGTCGACGTTGACGACGACCACGCCGGGCGCGCAAGAGTTCAGCATCGCCATCAACGCGGCCGTGCCGCCCGCGCCGGTGCCGTATCCGGTGCTCGTCGGCACCGCGACGAGCGGCACTCCGGTCAGTCCCCCCACGACACTGGGTAGGGCACCCTCCATGCCGGCCACGACCACGAGCGCGTCGGCGTCGTCCAGTCGGTCGCGCACGGCGAGCAGCCGGTGGATGCCGGCGACGCCGACGTCGTCGAGCCGCTCACAGGCAGCGCCGTGCACCCGCGCGGTGATGGCTGCCTCCGCGGCGACCGGGCCGTCGGACGTCCCTGCCGCGACGACGAGCACCCGTCCGCGCGATGGCGGCAGCGGGCCGAGGACCGCGGTGCGCGCGGCGTCGTCCACGACCGCCGCCGGAAGCTCGGCGCGTACGGCGGTCCGTGCGGCGTCGTCCAGCCGGGTGGCCAGGACGGCCCGGTCGGGATGACGTCGGCTCAGCTCGGTCAGCGCGCCGACCACCTGCTCCGGCGTCTTGCCCTGCCCGTAGACCGTCTCGGGGTCGCCGGTGCGCCGGGCGCGGTCGGTGTCGAGGCGCGCGTAGCCGAGGTCGACGTAGCCGGTCTCGGCGGGCTGCGGGGTCTGGGCGGGCACGGGGGGAGGCTACCCGTGCCGCCGGACGCCGACCGGAGGCCGTGGTCACCGGGCGCGATCCCGGCACTCCCGACGTCCGGCGTGCCGGGATCGGGTCCGCTCACGCGGTGGCCCGCCGACGGGACGCTGACCGGAGGGGCCTCGGGCGCGGCGTAGGCTCCCGAGCGTGCCAGACGTCGACTCCGCTGCGGGCTTCGGCTTTCTGGGGCCGTCCGGCACCTTCGCCGAGGCCGCCCTGCGGCAGGCGCTGTCGGCCCTGGGCCGGCCCGACGTCACCACGGTGCCCCAGCCGAGCGTGGACGCCGCGCTGGCCGCGGTCCGCGCGGGGGAGATCGAGGCCGCCGTCGTGCCGATCGAGAACTCGGTCGAGGGCGGCGTCCCGGCGACCCTCGACGCGCTCGCGAGCGGCTCGCCGCTGCGGGTGCTGCGCGAGGAGCTCGTCCCGGTGACGTTCGTCCTGTGCGCAGGGCAGGGCACCGCCCTCGCCGACGTCCGCCGGATCGGCTCGCACCCGCACGCCTGGGCGCAGTGCCGAGGCTCGATGGCGGCCATCGCACCCGGAGCCGGCTACGTCCCGGCACTGTCGACCGCGGCCGCCGCGGAGTCGATCGCCGCCGGCTCCGCGCCCTTCGACGCGGCGCTGTGCTCGCCGCTCGCGGCCGAGTCCTTCGGGCTGGAGGTGCTGGCGAGCGGCGTCGAGGACGTCCGAGGGGCGATGACGCGGTTCGTCCTGGTGTCACGTCCCGGTCCGGTGCCGTCCCCGAGCGGGTCGGACAAGACGAGCGTCGTGGTGTTCCAGGGCGACGACCACCCCGGCGGGCTGCTGGAGCTGCTCGAGCAGTTCGCGACCCGCGGCATCAACCTCACCCGGATCGAGTCGCGGCCGACGGGTGACGCACTCGGTCGGTACTGCTTCTCGATCGACTGCGAGGGACACATCGGCGAGGCGCGGGTGGGGGAGGCGCTGATGGGACTGCACCGCACGTGCACCCAGGTGCGCTTCCTCGGCTCCTACCCTCGCGCGGACGGCGCGGCGGTCAAGGTCGCGGCCGGGACGACGGACGCCGCCTTCGCCCGGGCCGGGTTGTGGCTGGACGCCCTGCGCCAAGGCGAGGACTGACCGCAGGCCCTCAAAGCGTGTCCTCCAGGCCTCATCAGTCCAGTTCCAGCGTCGTCCGGGATGCGCGGCTGCTGAGAGCGTCCAGGTCGTCGGCGTAGTCGTCGCCGAAACGGTCTAGGTCCGCGATGGCACGCCGCCGGCGTAGCTCACGGCGCAGCGCCCGCATGACGATGTCATCCCGGCTGGGAGCCTCCCCACTGCGAACCAAGCGGTCCAACAACTCCACCAGGTCGTCCGGGAGCCGAACGGCGATCTGCGTGGTCATCCGACAATGGTGGCACTTTGGAGGCACCAGTCAGGACGCCGGCATCTGGACCTGCAGCGCGCCAGGGTCGACCCGCACCCGCATGGCCCGCACCAGACCGACCGTGTCGCCGTCCAGCTGCGCCTGCTGCGGCCGGTCGGTGTGCACCTCGATCTGCCGGCACCGGAAGTGCTCCACCCGGGCGTGACCGCCCTTGGTGAGTACCCGCGC
The DNA here is from genome assembly GCA_035264765.1 of Actinomycetales bacterium. Classification (GTDB taxonomy): domain Bacteria; phylum Actinomycetota; class Actinomycetes; order Actinomycetales; family Angustibacteraceae; genus DATFPQ01. The sequence goes on from DATFPQ010000268.1 coordinate 19,828, forward strand.
CGCCACGACCGCCCAACCCAGGACTCCCTTGGGTGACATCGCCACCGCATTCAGCCAGCCGTCGTCCACCTCGGCCTCGGGCATCAGCACGATGCCGCCGGTGAGCGTCCCGCTGTTGCCGACCAGCACGGTCCGCACCCGGCGCCGGAACGACGGGTTCTCGTCCACGGTCACTCGCACGCGGACGTCCGGACCCCGCAGGTTCCGCAGCCCGGACAGCGCGTACGCCAGCCAGCCCACCTTGGCCTTCAGCCGCTCGGGGGCACCCTCCATCATCGCGGCGTCGAAGCCCAGCCCGGCCATGACGAGGAAGACCCGCTCCAGCGGACGCTCGTCCTCGCCGGACACGTCGAAGCCCACCCGGCCGACGTCCACCCGCCTGACCGTGCCCGTGAGCGCGACCCGCAGCGCCGCGCCGAGGTCGTCGATCGGCAGGCCCAGGGTGCGCGCCAGGAGGTTGCCGGTGCCGCCGGGGAGCAGACCGACGGGGACGCCGGACCCCACCATCACCTCGGCCACCTGCCGAACTGTGCCGTCACCGCCCAGCGGGCACACCAGGTCGACGCCGGCCGCCAGCGCCTGCACCGTCTGGCCGTGCCCCGTGTCCTCGGGCGTCGTCTCCAGCCACAGCGGCTCGTCCCAGCCGTGGTCCAGGCAGGCCTTGGTGACCTGCCGGCGAACGTTGGCGGTGCTGGTGAACTTGGTGGGGTTGACGATGACGGCGGCGCGTCGCGTGCGGTCGTCGGCGGGCACGGACAGCTCCTCGGGGGCGGGACGACGGCGGCGCACGGTCCGGCCAAGGTATCGCGCCGGGCACGATCCTGGACCCACCAGCACGCGGCCGGCGCGACGGACCGGCGCGACCGACCGGTGCGGCCGGGCAGCGGTCCGGCCCAGTGGGCCGTGCCCCCTCCAGGCCCGCCGATAGGCTCGTGCCGTGATCGACCTACGCGTCCTGCGCGACGACCCCGAGGCCGCCCGGGCGAGCCAGCGCGCCCGCGGCGAGGACCCCGACCTGGTCGACGCCGTCCTGGCGGCCGATGAGCGCCGCCGCGCCTCCCTCACCGACTTCGAGCGCGTGCGGGCAGAGCAGAAGGCGTACGGCAAGAAGGTGGCGTCCGCCTCGAAGGAGGAGAAGCCGGCGCTGATCGCGCACGCCCGGACGCTTAGCGAGCGGGTCAAGGCCCTGGAGACCCAGGCCGAGGAGGGCGCCGCCGAGCTGGACGCCCTGCTGCGCCGCCTGCCCAACGTCGTAGAGCCCGGCGTCCCGCCCGGCGGCGAGGACGACTACGAGGTGCTGCACACCGTCGGGACGCCACGCGACTTCGCCGCGGAGGGCTTCGAGCCGCGCGACCACGTCGACCTGGGCGAGCTCCTCGACGCGATCGACGTCGGCCGCGGCGCCAAGGTCGGCGGCTCCCGGTTCTACTTCCTCAAGGGCGCCGGCGCGCGGCTCGAGCTGGGGCTGCTGACCTTTGCGCTCCAGCGGGCGCTGGCCGCCGGGTTCACCCCGATGGTCGTCCCGACGCTGGTCAAGCCGGACGTGATGGCGGGCGCCGGGTTCCTCGACGCTCACGCCGGCGAGGTGTACCGGCTCGCGGACGACGAGCTGTTCCTCACCGGGACGTCCGAGGTCGCGCTCGCGGGCTACCACGCCGACGAGGTCCTGGACCTGTCCGCGGGGCCGGTCCGCTACGCCGGCTGGTCGACCTGCTTCCGACGCGAGGCCGGGTCGTACGGCAAGGACACTCGCGGCATCATCCGTGTGCACCAGTTCCAGAAGGTCGAGCTGTTCTCGTACTGCCGCGTCGAGGACGCCGCCGCGGAGCACCAGCGGCTGCTCGCCTTCGAGCGCGAGGTGCTGGACGCCATCGAGGTGCCGTACCGGGTGATCGACGTCGCTGCCGGCGACCTCGGCGGGCCCGCAGCGCGCAAGTTCGACTGCGAGGCCTGGGTGCCGACGCAGGGCCGCTACCGGGAGCTGACCTCGACGTCGAACTGCACGACCTATCAGGCCCGGCGGCTGGGCGTCCGTGAGCGGGACCCCAACCACGACGGCCAGAACCGGCACGTCGCGACGCTGAACGGGACGGCCGCGACGACCCGATGGCTGGTCGCGATCCTGGAGAACCACCAGCAGCCGGACGGTTCGGTGGTCGTCCCGGAGGCGTTGCGGCCGTTTGTCGGCCTGGACGTCCTCGAGCCGGTCCGCCGATGACCTCGACGCCCCGCTCGACGCCCCTGGTCGCCCTCGACGTCGACGGCACCGTGGTCGACCACGACGGCCGGCTCAGCGACCGGGTGCGGGCCGCGGTGCAGGCGGTGGAGGCCAGCGGACGTCACGTCGTGCTCTCGACCGGGCGGTCGCTGGTGGCGACGCTGCCGATCCTGGACGAGCTCAGCCTGACGTCGGGGTTCGCGGTCACCAGCAACGGCGCGGTCACCGTCCGGCTCGACCCCAGCCTGGACGACGGGTACGAGGTCGTCGACCTGGTGACCTTCGACCCCAGCCCGGCGCTGCGGCTGCTGCGCGAGCACCTGCCGAACGCGATCTACGCGGTCGAGGAGCTGGGCATGGGGTTTCGGCTGACCGGGCCGTTCCCGGACGGCGAGCTGATCGGTCGGCTGCAGATCGTGCCGTTCGACCAGCTGGTCGACGGTCCGGTCACCCGCGTGGTGGTGCGCAGTCCCGAGCACACGCCGGAGGACTTTCTGCAGCTCGTCGAGCGGCTGGGCCTGTCCGGCGGCAGCTACGTCGTCGGCTGGACCGCATGGCTGGACATCGCGCCCGAGGACGTCAGCAAGGCGCACGGCCTGGACGTCGTCGCCAAGGCGCTCAGCCTCAGCCGCGGGGACGCCATGGCGGTGGGCGACGGTCGCAACGACCTGGAGATGTTCGCCTGGGCCGGCCGGTCGGTCGCCATGGGCCAGGCGCCGCCGGAGGTACAGGCCGCGGCTGACGAGGTGTGCGCCGACGTCTATGCGGACGGGCTCGCGGACGTCCTGGAGCGGCTGGTGCGGTCGCGGTGACCGACGACCTGACCACCTGGGGCCGACGGGCCTGGGCGGCGCTGGAGGCCGTGCACGTCGTGCCGACGTTCTCGCACGAGACCCGCGCGGCGCTCGGCGCGCTCGGTCTGCATCCCGGGCTGGGCTACTTCGCGGCCCGCTCGGCCGCCATGGGTCCCGTACCGCCCGAGGTGACGACCGCCACGTTCTACGTGTTCGCTCCGCGCCTGGTGTCGCGGGCGCTCACCGACGTCTGGTCCACGGTCTCGCCGGAGCAGGTGGTCCAGGCGCGGTACGCGTCGGCGTCCGCCACGCTCCACCGGCTGCTGGGGCCCGTGGCCGTGCCGGACGACGTCGCCGAGGCGGTCCGGCTGGCCCGGACGGCGTGTGAGGGGCTGACGCTCGCCGGCCGGCCGCTGCTCGCCGGCTGGGCCTCTCTCCCCTGGCCGGATGAGCCGATGAGCCAGCTCTGGCACGCGGGCACGCTGCTGCGCGAGCACCGGGGCGACGGTCACGTGGCGGCGCTGCTGCACGCGCCGCTCGATCCGGTGGAGGCGCTGCTGACGGCCGGGCTCGCGGGCACCGGACTGCCGTTCTCCCGGGCCACCCGCGGCTGGAGCGACGAGGACTGGAGCGCCGCGGAGGCCAGGCTGCGCGAGCGCGGGCTGGTCGACGACGAGGGGCTCACGGCCTCCGGCCGCAAGCTGCGCACCGACGTCGAGGCGCGCACGGACGCGGCTGCGCTCGAGGGGTGGGAGCACCTCGGGCTCGAGGGCACCCGCCGGCTCGCCCAGCTCGCCCGGCCGTGGCAGCAGCTGGTGCTGGCGTCCGGCGAGCTGCCGCACACGCTGTTCGAGCGCTGACCGGCAGCTGCCGACGACTGTTGCTCAGCGGACGTCGAGCGAGCGGACGACGGCCGCGACCAGACCGCTGAACGGCACCGTGTGCGTGAAGGGGTTGTTGTGCGAGCCCGGTAGCCGCACGATCCGGGCGGACGGGGCCTGGACGGCCGCTGCGGCCAGCGTGGCGAGCCAGGACGGCGGTGCGAAGGCGTCGGCGCGGCCGGCCGTGAGAACGACCGGCAGTCGCAGCTGTCGCATCGTCTCCTCCGGCGCGTCCCTGGTGCCGGACAGGAGCATTCGCGCCAGCTGCGGCGCCCACTGCACGACGTACTTGAGCGCGAACAGCTGCTTCGGGGAGTCGCGCCGATAGGCGGCCGGTGCCACGGCCACCAGGCGCAGCGGGTTCCGCTGCCGTGGCGCCACGGTGGGGCCGGCCAGCACCACCGCGCCGACGGGGCCGTCCTCGCCGAGCCTGACGGCGGCCGCCAGAGCCGCCTGAGCCCCGGTGGAGTGGCCGACAAGGACGACCGGCCGCGGCGCGGTGGCGCAGCGGTCCTGCAGCCACGCGGCGGCTGACTCGGCGACCTCGCCGACGGACGGATCGCACGCGCGCGGGCCAGGGCCACCGAAGCCGGGCAGATCCAGGATGGTGCTGGTGAGGCCGCGGTCGGCGAGGGCCCGCACGAGCGGGACGAGGTAGGTCGGTAGACCGAGCCCCGGCAGCAACACGACGTCGGGCGACGTCACGTCGTCCCCGGTCGTGGTCAGCACCTGGATGGGGCGGCCGTCGACGACGTCCACATCGCCGTGCACCGGAACCGGTGCGCCCTGTTGGGTGGTCGTCACGTCCCCATCGTGGGGCACGTCAGCAGATCCGGCCCGGGGTCCGCCGCCGTCGTGCCGTTGCGACGACGTGCGGGCCGTTGTGGCCGTGGCGAGACTGGCGGGGTGCAGACCTTCCTCCCGTACGCCGACTTCGAGCGGAGCGCGGCCGTGCTCGACGGCCCGCGGCTGGGCAAGCAACGGGTCGAGACGCTGCAGATCCTCCGCTCGATCGAGCTACCGGAGTACGGCTGGGCGAACCACCCCGTCGTGCGGATGTGGCGCGGCTTCACCCCGGCCCTGGTGGTCTACGGCCTGGCCTGCGTCGACGAGTGGCGCCGGCGTGGGCACGCGGACTCGACCCGGCCGATGATCGAGGAGTTCGCGCCCGGCGCCGACCGCGGGTCGCTGGAGCGCCTGGGGCAGCTGCCGCCGTGGCTGGGCGACGACCGGCTGCACCGGTCGCACCAGGCCGCGCTCGTGCGCAAGGATCCCGCCTTCTACCGTCCGGTGTTCGGGGACGTCGACGAGTCGATGGAGTACTGGTGGCCGGGCGGTCCGGACGCGCAGCCGCGGCCGCCCGAGGGGAGTCCGCTCTGGGTGGTCCGCCCGTTGACCGCGGCGGCTCACGACGCCCTGCTGCTCGAGGGGCTCGTGGGGCTCGGTGCGGAGTCCGGCATCGACGTCGACGCCTCCGGGCTGCGGGGCGACGGCCTGCGGGAGCTGCTTGCCGAGCGTGCCCCGGGGCGGCGTCCCGGCAAGGACCTGCGCCAGCTGCACACGCTGCTGCACGAGGTCGGCGCGGGGCACGCGGTCGGGTTGCTCCACCCGGAGCGCGGCGACCTCACCGTCGGCGTGGTGTCCGGCGACTACGCCTTCGGCCCCACGGGGAGTGCCGAGGTGCCGCATCATCGCCGCCCGGTGCGCTGGACCGGTCGCCTCCCGCGTTCGGCGGTGCTGCGTCCGGCCACCTTGCAGGACCCGCGGCGGCTGTTCCGCGTCGGTGTGAGTCCGAAGCGGCTGCAGCGGGCGCTCGTGCACGACCTGGTGGAGGCACAGCCGGTCGCGCGGTGACGCTCAGCCCTCCCCCTCCTGCGCCGGGGAGAACAGCTCCACGGGGTTACCGGACGGATCCTCGACGATGACCTGCCGACCGCCCACGCCTTGGATAACCTCGCTGCGGAAACGGACGCCCGCTGCGCGCATGCCCGCAACGGTGCCGTCGAGGTCACCAACGTCCACCATGAACCGGTTCCATCCACCGGGTTGTGGTCTGGTTCCGTCGGCCATCGCCTGCGCACCTCCGCCCTTGCCCCTCGGAGCGCTGAGGACGAGCCGGAGGTCCCCGCGCTGAAGCATCGCGAAGGTCGGAGCGGGGTGCGCCTGCTCGCTGAAGCCGAGGTGCTGGCAGTAGAACGAGATCGCCTCGTCGACGTCCTCGACGATGTAACGAACACTGACCGTGGCCATGCCGGGTCTCCTCTCGCGCCACACGTGCGCTGTCGCGACTAGCCTGCCGGGTGACGCCGCGGGCTCGCCCGTCGCATTCCTGCCGAAGGAGGAAGCTCGGTGATCGAGACGGGTAACTACGTTCGGTTCCACCACGTCGACTCGGTCGTGGAGACGGCGGAAGGGCTGTTGGCGGAGCTCCACGGCGAACGGCTACGGATCGACCTGCTCCGCGACGACCTGCTCCGGGTCAAGATCAGCCGTTGCGGGACGTTCGACGAGTCGCCCACTTTCGCGGTGTGCGTGGAACCGTTGTCGGAGCAGGTCGGGTTTTCGGTGGAACGGGCCAGCGACGTGGTACGACTGCGGACCTCGGCACTCGTCGTCTCGCTGTGGCTGGACCCGTTCCGGCTCGACGTGCATCGCGTTGATGGCACCCCGGTTGTCGAGACGGCGTCGGACTCCGATGGGCGCTACTGGGCCTACGCCACCTTGAACGACGCGTTCGTTGTCAGACGGCGCTGCCGTCAGGAGGACGCGATCTATGGCCTGGGTGAGAAGTCGGGCCCGCACAACCGCAAGGGTCGCGAGTTCACGCTGTGGAACACGGACGTGCTGGACCCAGCGGCCACCGCGGAGTTCCGGGCAGGCAGGTCGCCGGACGACCCACGGTCGGACGCGACCAGCCCGGAGTTCGACCCGTACTACGTGTCGATCCCCTTCTTCTACCACCAGACCTATCCGGTCGGCTCCGTGGCGGCGTCCTTCCTCGACAACGGCTACCGAGCCAGCTACGACTTCTCGGAGCCGGACGAGTACCGCATGCACTTCGCCGGCGGCCAGTACACCGAGTACATCTTCGCCGGGCCGGACATGCCCCACATCCTGGGCCAGTACACCTGGCTGACCGGACGCACCGCCCCGCCGCCACTGTGGGCGCTGGGGTACCACCAATGCCGTTGGTTCCTCTACACGCAGGAGGCGGTCGAGGAGATCGCGGCCCGGCACAGGGAACAGAAGATCCCCTGCGACGCGGTGTGGCTGGACATCGAGTACATGGACGGCTATCGAGTGTTCACCTGGAACACCGATGCCTTCCCAGATCCTGGCGGCATGCTGGAACGACTCGGCAACAACGGCTTCCGGGTGATCACCATCATCGATCCCGGAGTGAAGCACAACCCTGGCTACTGGGTGTTCGACCAGGCGCTCGAACGGGATGTGCTGTGCAAGACCGAGGGCGGCGACGTCTACATCGGCCAGGTCTGGCCCGGCAACACCGCCTTCCCTGACTTCGTCACCGAGGAGGCTCGCACCTGGTGGGGCGAGCTCAACGCCGCGCACGTCCAGTCCGGGCTGGCCGGCATCTGGAACGACATGAACGAGCCCGCCACCGGGGTCATCGCACCGAACGCCATGCGGTTCGGGAAGGGGCAGTACTCCCACGATCGTTACCACAACCAGTACGCACTGCTCATGGCGATGGGAACGACCGCCGGTCTCCTGGACGCCATGCCCGACCGGCGTACCTTCGTTCTTTCCCGGGCGGGGTTCGCAGGCATCCAGCGGTACGCGGCGAACTGGATGGGTGACAACCTGTCCCGCTGGGACCACCTGTGGCTCAGCGTGCCGATGGCCATGGGCTTCGGCATCTCCGGGCAGGCCTTCGTCGGCGCCGACATCGGTGGATTCCACGGCGACACCCATGCCGAGCTGTTCCTGCGCTGGATGCAGTACGGCACGTTGACCCCCCTCTGCCGCAACCACTCCGAGATCGGCAACGTCGACCAGTACGCCTGGGCCTTCGGGGACGTTCTCCAGGATCTGGTGCGCCGGGCGCTCGAGCTCCGGTACCAGCTTCTGCCCTACCTCTACGCGACGTTTCTGCGCGCGTCCGAGACCGGCGCTCCCGTGCAGCGCCCTCTCGTCTTCGACTACCAGTACGACGCCACGGTGCGCGACATCGACGACGAGTACCTGCTCGGGCCGGACCTTCTCATCGCACCGGTGCTTGCCCCAGGAGTGACGGCTCGCCAGGTGTATCTGCCAGCGGGCAGCTGGTACGACTGGCACACCGATAAGTTGCTAGAAGGCAACCAATTCGCGCTGGCCCCAACCCCGATGGACCGCATCCCGCTCTACGCGCGAGGGGGTGCCGTCATCCCCATGTGGGCGGAAGCGCCCCCCTCCACGGCGGGCTACCACCCTTCGGCAGTCGAGCTGCACCTCTTCGTTCCCGCCGCCGACGGAACCCACGAATCCCTGCTGCAGGAGGACGACGGCCTCACCTTCGCGGCGCGCGATGGCGTCCGGTACCGCACGACGTTGGAAGTGACCCGCAGCGGCGACCGAGTGAGTCTCCGGGGATCGGTGGACGGCGACGGCTACCCCGAGTTCGCCCGGGAGGCCTTCCACCTGGTGATCCACGGAGCCGCGCCGGAGACAGTGCGGCACGATGGAGCTGAGTTGCGGGCGACCGGCCAGCACTTCGTGCTGTCCAACTCCGGTACGGGCTTCACCGTCGAGTTCACCACTAGCCCAGACGTTTGGTGATGTTGCGCGCGCCACGGCGCTCCTCAGTCGCTGGGCAGGACGGACTCGAGGAGGTGGCCGTTGGCCCGCGCCAGGTCCTCCTCATCGTCGATCTCGACGGCGAGCAGCCCCGAGATGTCCAGTGGCCGAACCAGCATCCCGGACTCGGCGATGGCCGTCTCGAGGCCACGCTCGAAGTAGTCCTGCGGCCCGCAGGCGCGGAGGTGCTCGGTGAGCACCGCGCGGTCCGCTGCGCTGACGAAGTTGATGCCCACGGCCTCGCCGAGTCCGCCGACCACGATCTTGGAGAGCTCGCGGATGAAACCGTCGGGATCGAGGCTGTACTTCACCTCCTCCTCCGCCACCGCCGCGGTGTTGACCCACACCAGCGTTTGCTGCTCGCGCATGTGCGGCCGCCCCCGGTCGAGGACGCCGGTGTCGAAGACGACGTCGCCGTTCAACCAGAGCACGCCGCCGGCAGGGATCTGGGTCAGCGCCGCTAGCAGGCTCTTGGCGGTGTTGGTCACGGCGAAGTCGCGGTTGTGGACGAAGCCCACGCCGTGGGGAGCGGCCACCATCACTGTCTCGGCCATGAAGCCGACCACGACGGTGATAGGCACTCGTGGCCCCAGCGAGGCGCGCACCGCACACACCTGCCGCTCGAGGATCGTCCGGCCGTCGTCCAGCCTCGTCAGCGGCTTGGGCAGCGGTCGGCCCAGCCTGCTGCCTAGGCCTGCGGCCAGGATGACCACCTGCACCGTGTCACGTCCGCTCACGAGCCTCCCCTATCGTCCCCGCGTTTGTACCCGCCGTCCGCGCGCTTGAACCTTTCTTGACCGTCTAGCCTGGCCGAACCGACGCGCGGGGCCGTCGCGCTGTCGCCGGAGTGGGGAGTCAAGGTCGCGTGAAGATCGTCTACAACAGCTTCAATGGCCGATACTCCGACAGCCCCCGGGCCATCCATGAGGCCGCGCTCGCCCGCGGGGACGCTCACGAGCACGTGTGGCTCGTCGATCCGGTGTTCACCGGTGAGTTCCCGGCGGGCACGGTCACCATCCCCATCTACACGTCCGAAGCGGTGGCCGCACTGGAGTGCGCCGACCTCATCGTCTCCAACAGCCACCTGGAGATGGACTGGCGAAAACGACCTCCGGCCACCTACGTGCAGACCTGGCACGGCACGCCACTGAAGCGCATCCACGCGGACGTCCTCTGGGGTCCGGAGGGGCTGCTCGAGCACTTGTCCTTGGACGTGGACCGCTGGGACGCCCTGCTCTCCCCCAATGGTTACAGCACGACGACCTTTCGCCAGGCCTTCCGCTGGTCCGGCGAGATCCTTGAGACGGGTTATCCCCGCAACGACGTGCTGGTCTCCCCGCAGGCCGGCGAGATCCGGGCGAGCGTCCGCCGCCAGCTCGGAATCGAGGACGGGCGGACGGCGGTGCTCTACACACCGACCTGGCGGGACGACGCTTTCTGGGCCGGGAGCCTGGACGACGAACCGCTCGAGCTCGACGTCGACCGCTTCCTGGCCGAGCTTGGAGACGACCACGTCCTGCTGCTCCGGCTGCACTACAAGCTCACCGGACGGCTGCGGCCCCGTTCTCACCCAGCCGTCCGTGACGTTTCCAGCGTGGCCGATGTCTCGCACCTGTACCTGGCGGCCGATGCCCTGGTCACGGACTACTCCTCGACCATGTTCGACTTCGCAGTCACCGGCAAACCGCTCGTGTTCTTCGCTTACGACCTCGCCAAGTACCGCGATGAGCTCCGCGGGTTCTACTTCGACCTGTCAGCCGACCCACCCGGTCCACTGGTTACGACGACCGAGGACCTGGTGCGGGCGCTGCGCGACATCGATACGGTGACGTCACGCCATGCGGGTGCCTACGCCCGTTTCCGGCAGCGGTTCTGCCACCTCGACGACGGCCGTGCCACCGAGCGCTTCCTCCAGCGGTTCCTTCCGTCTGAGTAGCCGCCGTCGGTGTCCCGCGCTGCGGACTTGGTACGACCCACCCTCATAGCGCTTCCCCGGACGCTCCGTGCACCCTGGAGCTGCGCTCGACGGAGTACTAGACAGGACCCGTGCGCCTTCGCCATCTCGGACTACCCGTACGGAACCGCGAACGAAGCCTGCGGTTCTACACCGCCTACTTCGGGTTCGACCCCTCCACGGCCCAGACCTATCCCGACGGCACGGTCATTGTGCGCAACGCCGATCGGTTCGACCTGGCGCTGCACCCGACGACAGAGGTCTCGACACCGCCAGGGTTCCTGCATTTCGGGTTCGCCGCGTCCGACGCCGAGTCGGTTCACGCCCTCGGCACTCGGCTGGAGGCTGACGGCGTGCCGATCGTCGAGCGGGACGACGAGCCGCAACTCGTCTCCTTCAAGTGCGTGGACCCCGACGGGTGGCGAGTAGAGGTGTACTGGGAGCCGTCGTGATGGGTCATCGGCACGCAGCTCGGCCCCTCCCGCGTCCCCATCCGCCGTGCGGGCACATCCGGGCCACCGCACGTCGGGACACGTCCGCTGGCCGGTCACGGCGTCCCGCGTAGTCTGGTCGGGGTGAGCGTCGCACCCGCAACGACCGTCCCCATCAGCGGGCTGTTCGCCCACGACCTTGCCGAGATGGCAATACCGTGGCAGGCGGAGAAGGTTCCCGACCCGCGGCTGATCGTGCTGAACGAGCCGCTAGCCACCGAGCTCGGCCTCGACCCCGCTTGGCTGCGCGGCCCCGAAGGGGTGCGCCTGCTGGTCGGCGACCTCGTGCCGCAGGGTGCCACTCCGGTGGCGCAGGGCTACGCCGGACACCAGTTCGGGTCCTTCGTCCCGCGCCTGGGCGATGGGCGCGCGCTCTTGCTGGGTGAGCTGACCGCAGCCGACGGCAACCTACGGGACCTCCACCTGAAGGGCTCTGGGCGGACGCCGTTCGCGCGGGGGGGCGACGGTCTCGCCGCGGTGGGCCCGATGCTGCGTGAGTACGTCGTCAGCGAGGCGATGCACGTGCTTGGCATCCCCACGACCCGCTCGCTCGCCGTGGTGGCGACAGGCCGCTCGGTGCGTCGCGAGACCGTGCTGCCAGGAGCTGTGCTCGTCCGGGTCGCGAGCAGCCATCTGCGCGTGGGTAGCTTCCAGTACGCCCGCGCCAGAGGCGACGTCAACCTCCTGCGCCGGCTTGCCGACCATGCGATCGCCCGCCATCACGCCGCAGCGGTGGACGCTGACAACCCTTACCTCGCACTGTTCGCCGCGGTGGTGGCGGCCCAAGCCTCGCTCGTGGCCCAGTGGATGCTGGTCGGGTTCGTCCACGGTGTCATGAACACCGACAACATGACGATCTCCGGTGAGACCATCGACTACGGCCCGTGCGCGTTCATGGAGGCCTTTGACCCGGCAACCGTCTACAGCTCCATCGACCACGGAGGACGTTACGCGTACGGCAACCAACCGGTCGTCGCGGAGTGGAACCTAGCCCGACTCGCGGAGGCACTGCTCCCCCTGTTCAACAGCGACGAGGAGCAGGCGGTCGCTCTCGCGGTGGAGTCCCTCGGAGCCTTCCGCCGGACGTACGGCGCCGCCTGGTCGGCCGGGATGCGCGCCAAGCTCGGCCTGTCCGATGGCTCCGACGAAGCGGCCGCCTCCTCGGTCGTCGACGATCTGCTCACCCTGCTGCAGGAGAGCCGCGTCGACCACACGTCCTTCTTCCGCAACCTCAGCGCGGCCGCCCGCGGCAACCCGCAGCCCGCTCGCGGCGTGTTCATCGACGTAGCGGCGTTCGACGCCTGGGCCGACCGCTGGCGTGCCCTGGGCCCGGACGCCGACCTGATGGAACGGGTCAACCCCGTCTACATACCCCGGAACCACCTCGTCGAGGAGGCCCTGGCCGCCGCGACGGAGGGTGACCTGGACCCGCTCGGTCGCCTGCTGGACGCCGTAGCGCGGCCCTTCGAGGAGCGCCCCGGCCTCGAGCGCTACGCCGCACCCGCTCCTCTCGACTTCGGCGCCTACCGCACCTTCTGCGGTACCTGAGGCTCGCGCCGCCGTCCCCGAGCGCCGTCGTCGAGGATCTCGTCCTCGGTGAGAGCACGTCGAGCCGCGACGCCCGGGCATGGATGGCGGGGACCTGCGGCCGTCAGGCCTTGACTTGGGTTGCACACGGTAAGACGCTCGCTATACGTGATACAAATTTTGCAGCGCGTTTAGGGAGCACGTCGCAGGGGAACCGCGGGCATGAGGCATGGCGGGCCTGGCACCACCGGCGGGCCGTTTGCGGACGGCGCCCCGAGGGTTTTGCGTGGCAGCGCCGGTGCTGCCCTCAGGTTGCCGCCGGCCCCCTCGACTCCCTCTTGACGGGAGCACGTGATGACACAGCCCGCGCACATCGACACCGAGCATGAGCGCCCGAGCCTTCTCCAACGCCATCCGGTCGGGACGTTCTTCGCCTTGACCTACGCCACGGCGTGGGTCCTGTGGCTACCACTGGTCATCCTCCAGGACCGAATGCCGGCAGGTCCCGGCCTGCTCCTTGCGGTGTTGGGATCACTCATGCCCTCGACCCTGGCGATCCTGCTGGTATGGCGGCTACAGGGCCGCGGCGAGGTGCGGCGGCTGCTGCGCCGGCTGCTGATGGCGCGCGTCAGTGTCGGCTGGTACGCCGCGATCGTTGCCCTGGCTGCGCTGATGGTGTTCGCCGTCTGGGTAAGCACCATGTTCGGCGCCCCCACGCCGGTCGTGGCCGTGACAGTGCCTGGGCTGCTGTCGTTGTTCCTGTTCTCGGTCTTCCCTGGCAGCGCTACGGGCGAGGAGCTCGGGTGGCGCGGCTTCGCCCTCCCACGGTTGCAGGCCCGGCACAGCGCGCTTGCCGCCAGCCTGGTCGTCGGCAGCGTCTGGGGGACCTACCACTTTCCGTTGTTCCTCCTCGGCGCTCCCATCCGGCCGTTCTCGCTGTTCTTCCCGTTCGCGCTCAGCTGCGTGATCATGTCCGTCTTCTACACGTGGATGTACAACGGCACCCGCGGCAGCCTGTTCATCGCCGTCCTTCTGCACGCCGCCACGAACCTGCCGCTGACCGTCGTGTACGCCCCGCTTGAACGGCGTGTCCTCCCCGCCTACTGGATCTTCGTCGGGATGCTGGCCCTGGCCGCCGCAGCCCTGATCGCTCGAGCCGGAACCGCGACGCTGTCTCGTAGCCATCCCAAGCAGACCGTCGAAGGGGTGACCGGGACCGAGCCCCGAAACTCTGACCGGTCGACGCCGGCGTGGCCGGAACCGGCGGCACCGAGCGCCCCACGGGTGTAGCTCCACCCCCTTGGTACCGAGCCGACCACCGCCCAGCGAGTCGCGGTGGCGGCAAGCGAGCCCAGCCCCCCGTAGGCCGGCTCCGGTGGCGCCCGCCCCAGCCGGCACCGCGCTGGGCCGACGTCCGCAACGCCACGACGTTCGGCTCGAACTGCGCGCAGCTGGCGACCCCGTTCGGCCTGCCGAGCATGGCCGAGGACTGTCTCTACCCTGAATGTGTCGGTGGGGATGGACGCCCTCCCGGGGGCCAACGATCGGCACGGAGGGAACTCGAGCGAGCCGGACTTCTCGGACGACCGGCGGCTCGTCGCCTTCTCGTCGACGGCGACCAACCTTGGTGCTGCAGGACACCAACGGAGTCTTCGACGTGTTCGTCGGCGACGTTGTTGCCGGTGTCACGCGCCGGGTATCGGTTGATCCCCAAGAGCAGCAGACGCAGCAACCGACGACCGCGCTTGCAGGGCCAGCCGGCGTCCTTCGAACCCGCCATCTCGGTGACGGCCGGTACGTCGCGTTCACCTGCAATGGACGAACCTGGTCGCCAACGACCACAACAACTGCTGCGAGGGCCTCTCCTGCGCCTCGAAGCTCGTACCCGGTGACAGCGAAGACACGCCCGACGTCTTCGTGCGTGACGTACGCCGCGGAACAACGACGCGCCTGTCGGTGAGCTCCCGTGGAAAGCCGGCGCCCTACCAGGGTCAGGGCCGCACGTGCGGCCTGTCGCGTACGGTCGACTTCCCCTGGCATACCGGTACGTTTTGCCGATGAGGTCGACGTACGCCGACAGAGCTCGCCAGCGGATCCGTCCCAGTTCCGGGAGGCTTCTCATGAGAAGATCGGCCGCCATCGGGCAACGCGGCACCTCGCTGGTCATCGCCGTTCTGCTGGCCGGAGCGCTGCCGGTTGCGACGGCTAGGGCCGCGCCCGGAGCTTCCGCGGCGGCCGTGTGCTCGGCCGACGTGAACGATGTGTTCGCCGGTGCCCCGCGTCATGACGCCTCCCGCGGCGCGGTAGACGTCCGCCAGGCGGGCAGGCCGGCTCTCGTGGTCACCCGCTCCTCGCTGAAGGCGGGTGCGGCGACCGCTGGTGACCGGTTCGGCAGCACGCTCGCGCTCGAGCGCACCGGCGCGGGATGCGCCGTGCTCGCCATCGGTGCCCCCGGCGCCGATGGCACCGGGGCGGTCTTCCTCGCAGTCGACACCGGCGACGGCTTCGTCTCCGCGGGGACGGTGAAGGCACCGGCGGGTGCGGCCGGCGACGATTTCGGTGCCTCGCTGGTTGTGTCGCCGTCCGCGACGCCGGGGGACTCCTCGCACGTGGAGCTGTGGGTCGGAGCTCCGGGCCGCGACGTCGGCAGCGCTTCCGACGCGGGCGTAGTGGAGCACTTCCGCCTCACGCTGCCCTCGGGCGCCGGCCCGGTGGCGGCGACTCACGTCGACACGCTGCGCCAGGGCACGCCGGCGGTGCCCACGACGGCGGCGGAGGCGGGCGACCGCTTCGGCGAGGTCCTGGCCCCGAACCGCCTCGGCGTCGTCGTCGGCGTCCCGGGCGAGGACGTCGGCTCGGCGGCGGACGCTGGGATGGTTGTCCTGATCGGGCCGTCCTCCGGCACCTACGTGGCGCAGGCACAGCTCACCCAGAACACACCCGGGATTCCGGGGGCCGCCGAGGCCGGTGACCGATTCGGTGCCGCGCTGGCCCCCTGCGCGATGCTGATCGGCGTGCCGGGCGAGAGCATCGGACCCCTCGAGGACGCGGGTGCCGTGCAGACGCTGCGGGGTTGCCCAACGTCCCGCCTGCTTCCGGGGCCTCTGCTCACGCAGGGCACCCCCGGCATTCCCGGCAATGACGAGGCCGGTGACCGGTTCGGCGCCTCGGTGGCCGTGCGTTACGCCGCCGAGCAGGGGCGCGGCTACGTCATCGGCATACCCGGCGAGGACGTCGGCACGGTCGCCGACGCCGGCTCGGTGGTGGTGGAGGGCCAGTGTGCGGCGCCGTCGTGCCCCTGGTCGTCGCTGACACAGGGCAGCGGTCTGCCGGGCACCGTGGAGGCCGGGGACCAGGTCGGCGCGTCGCTGAGCATCCGGCACCGCTACGACACCACGGCCGCCGGCTCGTACGACACCACCGAACCCCTGATCGGCGTGCCCGGGGAGGACGTTGCCGCCGTACGGGACGCCGGCCTCGCGTACGGCCGTTCGGCCGGGACGGGAGCGCCGCGCACCGTGGAGTTCTCCGGTGAAGCCACGACCGGCCTGCGCTTCGGCACGGTGTTCGCGACCGCCACCTACCGCGGGGAGTCCGGGGCCGGAGCGTGCACCATCGCGGCGGCGGGCGACGTCGCGGGCGTCCAGGACTTCCGCACGGGCGCGGCCGTGACCGGGGGACTGCTCACCGCCACAGGCCCGGCGCGGGTTCTGGCGCTCGGCGACCTGGCCTACAGCAATGGGACGCCCACCGAGTTCACGCGCTACTACGACGCGACGTGGGGCGACTTCCGGGCAGTCACGGCCCCGGCTCCTGGCAACCACGAGTACGGGTCGCGGGGGGCGGCGGGCTACTACGGGTACTTCGGCGTGCCAGCCAACTACAGCTTCGACGTCTGCGGCTGGCACGTGATCTCGGTGGACCAGTACCGAAGCGCATCGGCGGCCGCGGCGTTCATCACCTCCGACGCCGCGGCGAACCCCGGTCGGCCGCTGCTGGTGCAGTGGCACGAGCCCCGGTTCTCCAGCGGCGAGCACGGGTCCAACCCCCGCATGCAGCCGCTGTGGGCGGCGGCCGTCCGAGCCGGCGCCACGATCGTCCTCAACGGGCACGACCACCACTACGAACGGTTCGGGACGCTGGACGAGAACGGCAACCAGGCAGCCTCTGGCACGCGCGAGTTCGTTTCCGGACTCGGCGGGCACCTGCTGAAGGGCGTCGGCCCCCGCGAACCCACCAGCGAGAAGACGGTGACCGGCGTCCCCGGGGTGCTGGTACTGACCCTGCGGACCGACGGATACGACTGGCGGCTGCGGCAGGCGACCAATGCCGCCGTCCGGGACGCCGGGACGGCGGCCGTGGTGCCTCGCTGACCACGCCCGCGGATTGGCCAGGCCGCGCCCTGGCAACCTGGCGTCGGCTCCGCCGTCCGCAGGCAGCCGGAAGCGAGCCGATGTCACCCCAGCGCCGCCGCCTTGCGCAGCAGCACCGACCGCTCGGGTACGTTGCGGCAGAGCCGGGCGGCGAGCTCTAGCTCGGCCCGTGCCTCCGTCGTGCGGCCGAGCCGGCCGAGCAGCTCGCCGCGCACGCTTGGGAGCAGGTACGACCCGGACAGGTGGTCCGAGGCCACGAGTTCGTCGACGATGCGGAGCGCCGGCTGTGGGCCGTTGGCCATCGCGACCGCGACGGCGCGGTTGAGCTCGACGACGGGTGAGGGAGCCACCCGGCCGAGCGCCTCATACAGGAGCACGACCCGCTCCCAGTCGGTGTCCGGAACCGAGCACGCCGACGCGTGGCAGGCGGCGATCGCTGCCTGCAAACCGTACGGCCCCAGGCCGCGCCCGAGGGACGAGGCGCGGGCCATCGCGGCCACCCCGCGACGGATCGCCGACCGGTCCCACAGGCGCCGGTCCTGATCCTCCAGCAGCACCGCCTCACCATCGGGCCCGGTGCGGGCGGGAAAGCGCGCGGCCGTGAGCTCGAACAGCGCGAGCAGGCCGTACACCTCCGGCTCATCGGGCAGCAACGCGGCGAGGATCCGGGTCAGCCGGATCGCCTCGTACGCCAGAGCCGGACGCAGCAGGCGGTCGCCGGACGTCGCCGTCGAGCCCTCCGCGAAGATCACGTAGAGCACGCTCAGGACACCGCCGAGGCGCTCGCGCCGTTGCTCGCGGGGTGGCACCTCGAACGGCACCCGCGCCGCGGCGATCGTCTTCTTGGCGCGGGTGACCCGGGCCTGGACCGTCGGCACGGGCACGAGGAACGCCCGGGCGATCTCCTCGCTGGCCAGGCCGGCGACCGCGCGCAGCGTCAGGGCCACCCGGGCCTCCGGCGACAGCACCGGATGGCAGGCCACGAACATCAGCGCGAGGACGTCGTCGTCGACCTGGTCGGGATCCCAGGGCAGGTCGTCCGGCCGGTCCCGCGGGGCCACCGCGCCCGAGCTCGCCTGACCCTCGGCGAGCTGGCCGGCGAGGATCGCGTACCGCTCGTCGAGCGCCGACCGGCGGCGGAAGCTGTCGATGGCGCGCCGCCGCGCGGTCGCGAGCAGCCAGCCCACCGGGTTGGACGGCGCTCCGTCGCGCGACCAGGTGACCAACGCCTCCGCCAGCGCCTCCTGCGCGACGTCCTCGGCCAGCCCGAAGTCCCCGGTGTAGCGGGCCAGCGCGCCGACGATCCGGGCGGACTCGATCCGCCACACGGCCTCGACGGCGCGCCGCGCCGACGCCGCGCTCATGTGAGCCCCGGCGCCGGGCGTCAGAGCTGGCCGGTCCGCTCGCGCCACGCCCGCTCCCTGATAACCCACTCGTTGTCCTGCGGGAACTCGTCGATGCTCGGCACGCGCCGGATCTCGCACTTGGTCCCCGAGATCGCCGGGAGTCGCTTCGCCCACTCGATCGCCTCCTCCTTGGAGGCCACGTCGAGCAGGTAGTAGCCGCCGAACAGCTCCTTGGTCTCGCCGTACGGGCCGTCGGTGACCACCGGCGTCTCGCCGCTGAAGTCGACCACCACGCCGTGGGCCGGGTCGTCGAGACCCTCGGCGGCGACGAGCACGCCGGCCCGGATCAGCTCCTCGTTGAAGCGGCCCATCCTCTCGAGCATCTCCTCGAAGGGTGTCTCCATCATCTTCGCGACGGAGCCGTCCGTGCCTCGCATGATCAGCATGTACTTCGCCATCGTCGATCTCCTTGCGATCGGGTCGCCTCTCGACCCTCTCACTTCCCAGGTCGAACGGGGCAGCCCCGGATCGACACCCCACGCGAAATCGGCAGTCGATGCAGTACAGGGAACCGTCTCGCAGGCCGCAAAACCCGCTGCCGCCCGTCCTCTTGGCGTCGTAGCCTGCGGCACGGGCCTGGCAGCTACGGGCAGCGCCGGCGGCACACCTCGCTCGCGTTCGGCGTGGGGCATCGACGCAGCGGCCCCGGTGGTGTGCGGAAGACCGGGCCCGACGAGGGAGGACGAGTGGGCTCACCGAGCCAGCGGGACGAGTTCGACCGGCGCGGGCTGCTGCGGCTGCCGAGCGCGGTGCCGGCCAACGACGCCGAAAAGATGCGGAATCGGCTTTGGCAGCACCTGCAGCAGACCCACGGTGCTCTACCTGCTCGTCCGGACACCTGGCCGGTCCTGGCACCTGCGCACTTCCAGTCCCTCACTCGCAGCGGAGCGTTCGACGCGATGGCCGCACCACCCGTCTTCGCCGCGATCGACGGGCTGCTGGGTCGGAAGGGCTGGCGGACGCCCGAGCGTTGGGGTCGCCCGCTCGTGACCTTTCCGCAGGACTCGCAATGGCAGCTGCCCGCCAGAGGATGGCACCTGGACTCCAGCGACCGACCCGGCGATCCGGTCCTCGTCGTGTTCGCCTGTCTCGCGCCCGTTCGTCCGGCAGGTGGGGGAACGCTCGTGGTCACGGGGTCGCACCGGCTCACCAGGCCAGGGAGCCGGTACTCCGGTCTGCGCTCCGCCCAGGTTCGCGACCGCCTCGGCAGCGACCACGCATGGTTCCGCGACCTCCTCACCGAAGGGGACGAGCCCGACCGCACGGCCCGCCTGCTCGGCCAGACGTACCGGATCGACGACATCGAGCTCCAGATCGCGGAGCTCACCGGTGACACCGGCGACGCATTCCTCATGCACCCCCGGCTGATGCACGCGGTCGCGCCCAACGCACGTGACACGCCACGGCTGATGCTCCTGCACTTCGTCGAGCCGCCGGAGGCTCCGAGGCTGGACGCATGAGCTCCTCGCTAGCACCCACGCACCAGGGGAAGGGTTACTGCACCGGGGAGTGGTTCGCGCAGAGGTGAACCACCCGTCAGGGGAGAGGTCGACTCGTCGCCGTGCGGTCCACGACGCCGCACGTCACGCCTCCCGGCTCAGCTCCGCTCCGGCGAGGCATCGGGCGCGACCAGGTTGACGGCTGGATCGACGACCGCGTCTGCGCCGACGTCCATGTCCTGCTGCGGACCGGCGAAGGACTGGGACAACCGACGGTAGGAGCGGCTGCGCAGCGCGAGCAGTGTCGTCAGCAGCCCGAGAATGCCGGTGACCATGAAGACGAGCGCGAGCCCGCGCTCCGCGCCGGTGCCGAACCACGGGCCGAGGGTGTCGGCGCCCCAGCCGTCGGTCATGGAGGGAATGACAAGGAACTGGGCGATCGGGCCCATCAGAAAGGCGGTCAGCGGCGACGCGGCCTGCTCGACACTCTGGGCGAAGCCGAACACGCGGCCCTGCCGCTCGAACGGCACGACCTTCTGAAGCACGGTCTGCTCGGCTGCTTCGGCGAAGGGCACCATGAGCATGTACACCGCCATCCCGAGGGCGAGCAGCACGATGGAACTGCGAACCGGGAAGAGCGCGGTGACCGTCCACAACACAACGTTGATGAGCAGCAATGTTCGCACTGGGTTCCGTCCGAGTCCCACGCGCGCCACCACCAGGCCGCCAACGATCACGAACGCGCTGAGTACTCCCCAGAGCAGCCCCCACACCTGCACGGACACGAGGGACAGCCCGTATGCGTCCATGAGCGCCATGAAGGCGCCACCCAGGAAGTTGTTGAAGCACGAGAACGCGATCAGCGCGACCAGCCCGGGCACGCCCACGACCAGCCGGATGGTGCCCCGCAGGTCGACACCGGAACCGGCTTCCCCGCGCGCGAGACGCACCGGCCGGGTCTCTGGCACGTCTACCGAGCCCAGGTGCAGCAACGCGAGTGCGAGCACACCGATCGCCAGCAACAGCGCGTAGTACATCCCTCCAGCGGCGACCAGCAGGCCGCTGATCACGGACGTGACAAGGAACGACACTCCGGTGGCCGTGCCTACCAGCCCGTTGGCCTTGTCCCGGCGATCCGCAGGGATGAGCAGGGTGACCAGGGTCGGCATCGCGATGGTACGCAGGTTTCCAGTGACCACCCCGAGCATCAGCAGCACGACGAAGACCCACAGTCGCACGCTGCCGGGGTCGCGGAACGAGGCCTCCGGGGTGGTGACGTAGATCGCCAGGCAGGCTGCGTACAGCAGCAGCGACACCGCCGCGGACCACTGCATCACGGTCTTCTTGTGGTGGTGGTCGACCAGGCTGCCGAACCAGATTCCGGTGCCTGCGGTGGACGCCAGGAAGATTCCGGAGATCAGTCCCGTGGCGAACACCGACCTGGTCTCGAGGTACACCCAGAAGGTGACCGCGAACCAGAGGGTGAAGTTGATCACCGAGACCACCAGGGTGCTGAGCAGGACGTGCAGGAACGTCCGCTGCGGGCCCGTCCGCAGGTCCAGCGCGGGCGAGGTCTCGGTCATGACAGCTCCTAGGCGCCGGATGCCTGCGTCCCATCGTGCAAGCTCGAGTGGACCTGAGGTCAATCGCTTAAATCCCGCGGTCGTCGACTCCCTCAGTCGTGCGGCAGGTTCTCCTTCGCCTCCTCATAGGAACCGGTCGGCGGCTCCGAGGCGGGCTTGTACACCAGGTACACCACGCCCGTCTTGAATGCCTGCGCCGAGAGCAGCCTCAGGTGTCGAGCAGACCCGCCCTGTTCGAAGAGCTTCAGCCCCGACCCGGCGGTCGCTGGATGGACGAAGAGGTGCAGCTCGTCGAGCAGATCGGCGTCGAGCAGCTGCCGTACCACCGAGACGGACCCGCTCAGCACGATCCGCCCCACCGTCGGGTCGTCTTTGAGTGCCGTGGTCGCCTGGACGAGGTCGCCCTGCAGCTGCTCCGAGTTGCGCCAGCTGAGCTCCAGCGGACGGCGTGACGCGACGATCTTCCGCATGTCGCCCAGCCGCTTCGCGAACGGCGCGTCCTCCCCACCAGCAGCCTCTCGTTCGGGCCAGGCGCCGGCGAAGCTGTCGTAGGTCACGCGGCCGAACAGCATCACGTCGGCGTCGTGCGTGCCGGTCACTGCCTCACCCATCTCCTCGTTGAAGTACGGGAAGTGCCAGTTGCCGACGCCGGGATCGACGACGCCGTCGAGCGCCGTGAAAAGGCTGGCCGTGATCGTGGCCATGCGTTGTCTCCCGTTCTGTTGGTCGCGCTTACCGATCGTGCAGTAGACCGTACAAGCGCCCCAACCTCATCGCGGCGGCAGCGCTGAGCTTCGGCCGCCCTTGAGTTCACGATCTGCAGCAGCTCATTCCTTGCGGGCCACCACGATGAGCTCGCCATCCCCCTTGGTGACCGGCTCCCCGCGCCAGCCGCCGTAGATCCGCTCGACAGTGAACCCGGCCTCCTGCAACGACGAGGTGACCTCTGCCTCGGACCGCCACCGTAGGGTGACCACGCTGAACAGCTCCTCACCGTCCGCGAACGCGTAGTACTGGCACGAGGTGACGACGTCGTCCGCTCGGTCCGTGACCTCACTCCACATCAGGACCACAGTGCCGTCACCAAGGACGACGTGACGCCGCGTCTCCGCTGGGCTCCATCGCTCCCAGTGGCGAGCCCTCGCATCGCGAGTGTCGAAGACAAGACGCCCGCCCCACGCCAGCGCCCGGTTGAGGTCGCCCAGCACCTCTCGCCAGTCCTCGTCGGAGACGAAGAACTGCGCCACATGGCTGGTCATCACGGCGACGTCGAAGGCGTCTTCCGGCAGCACCCGCGAGGTGCCCTCGATCCAGGTCACCCGGTCCGCCCCGGGCTTGCCCCGAGCCGCCCGCAGGGACGCCGCTGCCGGGTCGACGCCGGTCACCCGATGCCCTGCCGCGGCCAGGCCGAGCGCAAGGCGCCCGGTGCCGCAGCCGAGGTCGAGGACCCTGTCGGACGGGACCTGCTCGACGAGGGCCACGAAGAAGTCGTCCTCGCGGGACCACGGGAACGCCGCGTCATACACGCCGACCAGCCGGGGGTGCAGGAACTCGCCGTGGCGCATCCCGCGACCATAGTCCCGCTCGTTGAACAGCCCATCCGGCTGACAGCGGAGCCGATGAGTATCGGTGACCTGAGCGGTCTTCCTGTCAGTCTCATCGACCGACGTGGAGGCCACGATGCCCGATTCCCTCACCACCGATCTACTGGACGTGCCAGGAGCGAAGCTGTACTACGAGGTCCGCGGCTCGGGACCATTGCTGCTCGTCATCGGGCAGCCGATGACCAGTGAGCCGTTCGGCCCGATGGCAGGCCTGCTTGCGGCCGATCACACCGTGGTGACCTACGACCCACGCGGGCTGGGCCAGAGCACGGTGGAGGACCCGTCATCGGACGTGACACCGCAGATCCAGGCTGACGACCTGGCCCGCCTTCTCGACGCAGTCGGTGGCGGCCCTGCAGATGTGTTCGCCAGCAGCGGCGGTGCAGTTACTGGCCTGGCGCTGGCCGTTCGGCACCCCGCCCAGGTCCGGTTGCTCGTCGCGCACGAGCCACCGGTGACCGAGCTGTTGCCCGACGCCGAGCACGTGCGCGCGCTGGTCGACGAGATCGAGGAGGCTTACCGCGCCGGCGGCAACGCCCCGGCCTGGGGAAAGTTCGTCTCGCTCGTCATGCACGACGGGCTGGTGACCGCGGACGGTGTGCCGCCGGCCAGCTGGCCGCCTGGGGGAGCGGACTCCGGCGGCGCCGAGAAGTCGGCCGGCCAGGACACCGGTCAGGCCCCTCCCGAGCCGTCGCAGAAGCAGCTCGCCGACGACGAGCTGTTCTTCCTGCGCATGCTGAAGCCGTTCACCCGGTACGAGCCGGACGTCGACGCCCTTCGGTCCGGACGCCCACGAGTGCTCATCGCCGTCGGAGAGATGTCCAGGGGCGAGGTCGCGGCGCGCTCGGCCAGGGCCCTCGCCGAGCAGCTCGGTATCCCGACCACGGCCTTCCCGGGGCACCACGGTGGGTTCATGGACGACCCCGAAGCGTTCGCCTCGAGGCTTCGCGAAACGCTGTCCTGACTCCGCTCTCACGTCCTGGCCGCCGCGGCAGTGCCTTGCTACGGTTCGCTCCTCGGTGCCTGAGGGCTGACGGGGGACGACGATGCGCCAGGACCACCAGCCCGACCAGCTTCGTGGAGCCGACCGCTCCGTGGTGCCGCCCGGTCCGTGGCCCCTGACGCCGGGCAACCGCACCCGGCTGGTACTCGCGAGCGCACTCATGCTGTTCGTCGAGCTGGCCCTGATCCGCTGGACGTCGTCCAACAACCTTTATCTGGTCCACCTGACGAACTTCGTCCTGCTGGCGAGCTTCCTCGGGATCGGCTTGGGGTTCCTGCGCGCACGCGCCGGCCGGGACCTCTTCCCGCTGGCGCCCGTGTTGCTCGCCGCGACCGTTGGCTTCGTGCTCGCGTTCCCGGTGCGCACGGGCACAGGTCCGGGCGGTCGCTGGGAGCTCGTCGGGCTGTTCGGCCTGCCGCCGCTGCCGCGGTCGTTCAGCCTGGCCGTCATCTTCCTGCTCACCGTGGCCACCCTCATGGCGTTGGCACAGGAGGTCGCCAGGACCTTCGCGACGTTCGAGCCGCTGGAGGCCTACCGGCTCGACATCCTCGGCAGCCTCACCGGGATCGTCACCTTCGCGGGCCTGTCCTTCCTGCGGTTGCCGCCACTGGGCTGGGCCGTGGTCGCGGCAATCGTTTTCGCCGTGCTGCTGGGCCGCAGAGCGAGGCGCTGGCCGGTCGCTGCCCTCGCCGTCCTCGTGCTGCTGCTGGGCGCGGAGTCCGTGCTCGGCAGCTTCCAGTGGTCGCCCTATTACAAGATTCAGACGCAGGACCTGCGCCATGGGCTGGTCCGCATCGAGGTGAACAACACACCGCTGCAGACCGCCCTACCCGTCGAGGAGATTCGCCGGAGCTCGCAGTTCTACCTCTATCCCTACACGTACGCCGGGTCCCGCGACGACGTGCTGGTCATCGGCGCCGGGACGGGGAACGACGTGGCCGTCGCTTTAGACCAGGGCGCGCGACGCGTCGACGCCGTCGAGATCGACCCGGCCCTGCTGCAGATCGGACGCGACCGGCATCCCGACCACCCCTACTCCGACCGGCGGGTGACCACGCACGTCGACGATGGACGGGCGTTCATGGAGCGGACCGACCGGCGCTACGACCTCATCCTCCTGGCGCTGCCGGACTCCGCCACGATCGTGACCGGCCAGGCGGCGCTGCGGCTGGAGAACTACCTGTTCACCACGCAGGCGCTGGAGCAGGCGCGCTCGTTGCTCAAGCCGGACGGCACGTTCGCGATGTACAACTACTACGAGCCGTGGCTGCTCGACCGCTACGCCAACACCGTACGGACGGTCTACGACACGGCGCCCTGCGTCCAGCTCGGCCCGAGCTACGGCACGCGGCAGCAGGCCGTGCTCACCCTGCGCAAGGACGCCAGCACGGGCGGCTGCACGACGACCTGGTCACCAAGGACCGCCGCCCTCGAGCCGTCCATGGACGACCGGCCGTTCCCCTACCTCGGCACGCGCGCCATCCCGTCCTTCTACCTGTGGATGCTCGCCCTGGTCCTGCTCGCCTCGGTGCTGCTGGTGCGTGCTGTCGCCGGTCCGCTGCGGACCATGCGGCCGTACGCCGACCTGTTCTTCATGGGGGCAGCCTTCCTGCTGCTGGAGACCAAGAACGTCGTCCAGTTCGCGCTGCTGTTCGGCACCACCTGGGCGGTGAACGCAGCCGTCTTCGCCGGTGTGCTGC
Source organism: Actinomycetales bacterium (assembly GCA_035264765.1). Lineage (GTDB taxonomy): Bacteria > Actinomycetota > Actinomycetes > Actinomycetales > Angustibacteraceae > DATFPQ01. Next base: position 45,601 of record DATFPQ010000268.1, read on the forward strand.
TCAGCGTGCTCGCGGCGATCGAGGTTGCCCGGCGGGTGACCATCCGCCGACCGATCCTGCTCTACGCCGGGCTGCTCGCCGCGCTCGCCGCGGCGTGGCTGATTCCCCAGGACGCGCTGCTCGACCTGTCGCTGGCGCCCAGGTTCGTGGCCGGCGTGACGATCGCGTTCCTGCCCATCTTCATTGCCAACCTGCTGTTCGCGGTGCGCTTCAAGGGCGTCGGGTCCTCGACGGTGGCCTTCGGTGCGAACCTGCTCGGTGCCATGGTGGGCGGTGCGCTGGAGTACCTCGCCCTGATCCTCGGGTTCAACGCGTTGCTGGTCGTGGTCGCTGTCCTCTACGGGTTGGCGCTGCTCACCGGGCGGCGGCACCTCGTCGCCCAGATGGCATGAGCGCGCGGGACGAGGACTTCGGAGGTTGCGAAGCCGGCCTTGCGGCGCGTAGGCACACCGGCGTAGCGTGCCAGTAAAGGTTGTGTCATGTTAAGATCAAAGTGTTTCAGTCGGTGCGCCACAGTTCCCTTTACGGCCCGGCTCCGGGTCGCCATTGCGGTTATCGGAGCCGCGGGCCTGGTTGCGGGACTTGCCGGGCCGGCGTACGCGCAACCAGCTGCCGCGACTCGAGCGTCCGTCCTTTCAGCAGAGCACGGCCAGGGCGCAGTCCGTCGCGAGCTCCAGCGAGCGCTCGACGACGTCGTCGCCGCTGGTGCCAGCGGGATGACGCTCCGGGTGGACGACGGCAAGCACAGCTACCGGCTGGCCAGTGGGCAGGCCCGGCTGAAGCCGGCGCGGTCCATGCGCCCGGCCGCGAGGCTCCGGGTCGGTAGCATCACGAAGACCTTCGTCTCCACCGTCACTCTGCAGCTCGTTGCCGAGCGCCGGCTGAGCCTGAACGACACGGTGGAGCGGTGGCAGCCCGGGCTGGTACCCGGCGGCAGCTTCATCACCATCCGGCAGCTGCTGAACCACACGAGCGGGATCTTCAACTACACCGACGACGAGGCGTTCGTGCAGCAGCTGCTGGCCCACCCGTTGCGCGCCGTGACCCCGCAGCAGCTGATCAACGTGGCCAACGCCCACGCACCGGTGTTCCCGCCGGGCACGAGCTGGAGCTACTCCAACACCAACTACATCGTGATGGGGCTGATCCTGCAGCGGGTGACGCATCGCCCGGTGTCCACGCTGCTCAGGCAGCGCATTCTCCGGCCGCTCGGCCTCCGGCACACGTACCTCCCTGAGCGCTCGCCCGCTATCCGCGGATACCACGCCCATGGCTACCTGCCGCCATCCGTCACCGGTCAGGGCTACGTCGACTTCACCCGGATCTCGCCCACCCTGGCGTGGACGGCGGGCGCGCTGGTGTCCAACGTCGGTGACTTGCGCCGGTTCTACCGGGCGCTGCTCGGTGGACGACTGCTCAGGCCGGCGCAGCTCGCGCAGATGAAGAATCTCGTACCGGTCGGGGACGGGCTCGGCTACGGCCTCGGCCTGTACAGCCTGCCTACGCCGTGCGGACGGATCTGGGGTCACGACGGCGGCATCCCCGGCTACGTGACCATCGCCTGGAACGACGAATCCGGACGGCGCGGCATCACGGTGGGGCTCCCGACCCAGCCGGACGAGCGGATCGGAACGGCGTTCAACCGACTCCTGGAGATCGCGGCCTGCCAGGCAATGGGGCAGGCGCCGACGGTTGCCCGTCCCGCTGCGAGCGCGATGCGGTGGGGGGTTGACACCGCACAGTAAAGATATATCGTGACTGTTCTCCGATACGTCCCTGGAGGACAACTCATGAACCCGTTTCGAGAACACGGCGGCCACGACGCCGCCCGCCACCACCGCGCCGGACACCGTGGGCCCGGACCCGTGGAGGGACTGCCTCGAGGTCCTCGCCGGCGCGGCCGCGTACCGCGCGGTGACGTCCGCGCCGCGGTCCTGCTGCTGCTGTCCGAACAGCCGATGCACGGCTACCAGCTCATGCAGGCCATCGCGGACCGCACCGGCGGACGCTGGACCCCCAGCCCCGGGGCGATCTACCCGACCATCAACCAGCTCGAGGACGAGGCCCTCGTCACCGTCACCGCCGACTCCGGTCGCAAGCTGGTCAGCCTCACCGACGCCGGCCGTGAGCACGTCGATGCCGGCCGCGACGCCTGGACCGACCCGTTCGCCGGCTTCGACGCGACCGGACCGGGCGCAGACCTGCGCGGCCTGCTCGAGCAGCTGCACGGCGCGGTTCGCCAGGTCGGCCGGGACGGCACCGACGCCCAGCGCGCAGCCGCGGCCAAGATCCTCACCGACGCCCGCCGCTCGCTCTACCTCGTGCTCGCGGAGGACCCACAGCTGCCGGACGCGTGAGTCGTCAGAACGGCAGCCACGGCAGGAGGTCTGGCAGCAGATCCAGCCCGGCGAGGAGACCCAGACCGCCGGCGAGGATCGATGAGGCTCCGATGCCGACTGCTCCATCTGGCCCGGCCAGTTCGGCACCGGGCCGGTGACGGGCGAGCCACGCTCCCAGGGGACGCCGTAGCAGGATGATCAGGACGCCGAAGACAATGAACGGCGGTCCGACGTAAACACCTGCCCCCAGCTCCACACCGGGAAGATAGGCCCTGACAGCGGCGACCGGAAGCCGATCGGCGCGGCGTCGCGTCAGCCCGCCTCCTCGCGGACCCACACCCGCATCTCTCCTGCTCCGCGGTTGGCCCAGGCGTAGTACGGCGCCGCCACGAGCTGCGCGTCCGTGCTGTTCCACGGGCCCGTGCTGTAGAGGGGGTCCGCTTCCTGCGACGTGTGCCGACGTCCTGCCGCCGTCAGTGCCGTGACTCCGGCCAGGCCGGCCGGCGACGGCGCCACGTCGAGGGCCGCGGCCCGCGGGAGGGCGAGGTCGTGCAGGGCCGGGCCGTTGTCCGCCTCCTCCACGCAGTAGACGAACGGGCCGTACGTCAGCGCCACCGCGCCGGCGTCGGCGGCGACCGCCGGGTGGGCGTACTCCCGGCGCCCGGCCAGCTCCAGCTGCAGCACGACCTCGTCGCCGTCGGCCCACTGTCGACGCACGGACGCGTACCCGTTCACGGTCGCGACCGCCAGGTCGACGGCATCATTGGCAACGGTCAACGTGCTGGCCGCCGACCATCCCGGCATCCGCAGGGACAGCGCGAACTCGACCGGTGTGTCGGTGCGTACCGTGAAGCGGACCTCCCCGTCCCACGGGTAGCCGCCGCGTTGCTCTATCACCACGGGGACACCCTGAGGCGCGAAGCGCGCGGTGCCGGCGGCGTAGAGATGCACGACCAGCTCCTCGGGTCCGGCCGAATACAGGTATCGACCCAGCGAGGTGAGCAGCCGGGCGATGTTGGGGGGACAGCAGGCGACGTCGAACCACTCGTGTCGCTCCACCCCGCCACGGCTGGCCAGCGGGTTGTCGTAGAAGAAGCGCTCACCGTCGAGGGCCACCCCGGAGAGGACCCCGTTGTAGAGCGCTCGCTCCAGCACGTCGACGTAGGCGCCGTTGCGGTCGATGTGCGTCATCCGGGAGGCCCACAGGACCAGCCCGATCGCCGCACAGGTCTCCGCGTAGGCGCTCTCGTTGGGCAGGTCGTAGTCCTCGGTGAAGCCCTCGATCTCCGCGGTCGAGCCGATGCCGCCCGTGACGTACATGCGTCGTGTCGTCAGGTGCCGCCACAGCGTCCGGCAGGCCGCGAGCAGCGACTCGTCACCGGTCTCCACGGCCAGGTCGGCCATCGCGCAGTACAGGTACATCGCGCGAACGCTGTGCCCGACGGCCTCCGTCTGCTCCCGCACGGGCAGGTGGGACTGCATGTACTCCCGGTACTTCTCGGGGTTCTCGTCCCGGTCCCGGAAGTGGTCGCCGAAGAAGCCCGGAGTGCCGCGCCGCTCGGTCTCCTCGTCGAAGAAGAACGGCCGCTGGCCGCGCTCGTCCACGAAGTACTGGCCGAGCCGCAGGTAACGATCCTCGCCGGTCACGCGGTAGAGCTTGACCAGCGCCAGCTCGATCTCCTCGTGCCCGTCATAGCCGCGCAGCTGTCCGGGCTCGCGGCCGAACCGCTTCTCGATGAGGTCCGTGTAGTGGCACACGACGTCGAGCAGGGTCCGCTTGCCGGTCGCCTCGACGTGCGCGACGGCGGCCTCGATCAGGTGGCCGGCGCAGTAGAGCTCGTGCGCGTCCCGTAGGTCCGTGAAGCGCTGGTCCGGGGCGACGACGCTGAAGTAGCTGTTGAGGTAGCCGTCCGGCTGCTGCGCCGCAGCGAGCAGCTCGATGGCCTCGTCGACCTGCGCCTCGAGCTTGGGGTCGGGTTGCGTGGTGAGGCTGTAGCTGGCGGCCTCGATCCACTTGGCGATGTCGCTGTCCCAGAAGATGTGTGGCACGGGATCGTCGCCCGGACGCCACTGCAGCCGGAGGGCGTCCATCCGCCCCGTGCTGAGCAGCTGCTGGTGCTGGAACGGCAGCGTCTTCTTCCGGACGGTCTCGATGCGAGGCGACCAGAAGGCATCGTCGATGGTCACGTCGCGGAGCGGCAGTGGGGCCACTCGGGTCGTGGGCGCGGCTGTCGGCGTCGGTTCCTGCGCGGGCGAAGACATGCGGCAAACGGTACCGATCCACGTCGTGGTCGTCGTCCGGTCAGGGACGCGACAACGAGCTTCGCGGGCGCAGCGAAGAGCGCGCCTTCGTCGGTCAGCGCGACTCCGCCGAGACGGTGATCCAGCGACCACCGGTGTCGGTGAAGGTCCAGGTGGGAACGCTGAAGGCCCCGCGGCCGTCTCGATCGGGCCGCACTTCGACGCCTGGCGTGGCCCTCGTGAAGGCGTCTCGCGTGGCCACCGGGTACTCCTCGTCCGCCACGTACTCCTCGTCCTCCAGGCCGCTGTGGTGCTTCACCCGGTCCCACGCCTCGGCGGCGGTCACCATCGGCGTCGAACCGTCGCGGACCAGCGTGGCAAGGCGCAGATCGAGATTCCGGATCCCCGTGGAGTCCACGGTGACCAGTCCGCCGACGGCGCCGCCCTCGTTCTGGATCACCGGCCGCCCGTCCACGACCGGGTCCACCGAGACGAAGGTCTGCGCCTTCTCAGCGGCTGGGCGGCGACCGTGCTCAGCTGGCCGCACGTCGAAGTGCCAGTCGTCGGCACCCAGACCCAGGTCGTCCTCGAAGAGCGCGCGCACGGCCGTGATGGCGCGCTCGGACGGGACGGCGTGTCCGGGCTCGTCGTGGGATGAGGACCAGACCGTGGTTGCGCCCCCGTAGCTGCCGGTATCGAAGGAGCGCGTGGAGTACGTGTAGGGGTCCCCGTTCTCGTCGTAGAGGCGCCGCGTCTGGTCCAGCTTCAGGCGATGGCGAGCCGCAGCGGAAAGGTGCACGGCCAGCACGGCGCCGGCCACGACGGCGGGCCGGAGCTGCCGGCTCCCGGAGCGGTTCTTCGCTGCGGCCATGACGTTGTTTCGGCCGCCGATGGGACGAGTACATCGGTCCTTACCCAAGGTTGCGCCAGATGGGGGGACCCGCCTTCTCTCCAGCGCCTCGTCCCCCACCCGGCCGTCGTAGCCATTTCCGGACGCGGACCTCGGAGGTAGCGTCGGCCCGTTGGCTCACCGTGGGGAGACGCGATGGCGAACCGTACGGATCTGCTCGTCATCGGCGCCGGCCCCTACGCGTACTCCGCGGCGGCCTTCGCGCGCCACAACGGCATCGGCGTCCACCTCGTCGGATCTCCGATGGCGTTCTGGCGGGAGCACATGCCGGCTGACATGTACCTGCGGTCGGGAGCCGACTGGCACCTCGACGCACATGGTCAGCACACCTTTGAGGCGTTCTTCGAGGACCGCGGCATGCGGCCGGACGAGCTGCGCCCGACACCCATCGGGACCTTTCTGGAGTACACGGAGTGGTTCCGGGAGCGACAGTCGCTCGACGTCGACGCACGCCTCGTGCACAACCTGGCCGCGCCGAACGGCCACTTCGTGGCGACGCTGGAAGACGGTTCGACGATCACCGCAGATAAGGTGCTGGCCGCCCCTGGGGTCGCCAGCTTCGTCAACCTGCCGAGCTGGTACGCCGAGGTCCCGGCGGCACGCCGCGCGCACACGAGCGACGTGACCTCATTCGGGCAGCTCGCAGGTGCCCGGGTCGTGATCATCGGCGGGCGACAAAGCGCGTACGAGTGGGCGGCGCTGTCGTGCGACCACGGCGCCGAGCGCGTGGACGTGGTGCACCGCCACAGCATCCCGAGGTTCGCCGAGGTCAGTTGGAGCTTCGTCGACCAGTACGTGGACGAGACGCTGAAGACGCCCGGGTTCTGGCGGGGGCTCTCTGCCCACCAGCGACACGAGATCGCCAACAAGTTCTGGGAGGTCGGACGGCTGACCCTCGAGCCCTGGCTCGTGCCGCGGCTCGCACCCAATGTCGTGACGAGCCATCCGGGCTGCGAGGTCGTCTCAGTGGCCGTGCATGGCGAGGCCATGACCCTGACGCTGTCCGGGGGCGCGACGCTGACCGCGGACTACGTCGTATTCGGTTCCGGCTATACGGCTGACTTCAACCGGGTGCCTTACCTTGCCGGAGTTCTGGACCGGGTGTCGGTGACGGACGGCTTCCCCGACCTGACCGAAGGCTTCCAGACCTCGCTACCCGGTCTCTACGTGACCGGGTTCTCGTCGACCCGCGACTTCGGCCCCTTCTTCGGGTTCACCAAGGGCTGCCCTTCGTCCGCGCGCATCGCCGTCGCGGACATGTTGCGATGAAGCGGGCGATATGAAGCGGGCGACACAGACGCTGGCTCCTGGCATCCACTGCCGCGCGGGTCAGCTCACGCAGAGCTCGTTGCCCTCGGGATCGCGCATGGTCGTGACCTCCGGACCGCGGCCGGACGTCGTCCACGCGACCGCGGCGCCCAACGACAGCAGGCGGTCGACCTCCTCCTGACGGCGCTCGGGGCCGACATGGAGGTCGAGATGGACCCGGTTCTTGACCGTCTTCGGTTCCGGTACGCGCTGGAAGAACAGGCGGGGACCCGTGCCGTCCGGGTCGGAGCAGGCCGCGACGTCGCGGAAGGCGCGACGGCCCGCGACCTCGACGACCTCGCTGGGATCCAGTCGGCCGGACGCCAGCAGCCCCCCGACCACGCGGCTGTGGTCCTCCACGTCGTACCTCAGCGCCTCCGCCCAGAACCGCGCCACCGCGTGCGGCTCCGCCGTGTCGAAGACCACCTGAACTCTCGTGCCCATCGTTGCCTCCGGAGTGTGTATCGGACGGCGTACCAGGCTCAGGCCTATCGAAACCGCGGCGCCAGCGCCAGGCCAGGCGGTTGTACTCCGTTGCGCCGAACCGAACCCCTCGCGCCCAGCCTCTCAGTAGCCCATAGGCGCAGGAGCCCGACGGTGCGATGCTGGCTAGGTCGGTCTCGAGCGCCTCAGGGGAAGGCCGAGCCATGGCCACGCTGCTGTCGGTGAACGTCGGCAGGCCGCGGGACGTCCCCTGGCGCGACCGGATGGTCCACACCGGCATCTGGAAGCAACCTGTCGACGGGCCGGTGACGGCCCGGCGGCTGAACCTCGACGGCGACGGGCAGGGCGATCTGAACGGGCACGGCGGCGAGCAACGTGCCGTGATGGTGTACCAGGCGGACTCCTACGAGCACTGGCGCCGACACCTGAACCGGACCGACCTCGGCTGGGGGGTCTTCGGGGAGAACTTCACCGTCGAGGGGCTGCCCGACGACGAGGTCTGCATCGGTGACCGGTACCGCATCGGTGAGGCCGAGTTCGAGGTCACCCAGCCCCGAACTACCTGTTACCGGGTCGGGCTCCGCCTCGGTGACGATCGGATGCCCGCGTTGCTGGTGTCCCACCATCGGCCGGGCTTCTACTACCGGGTGCTGCGGGAGGGCCAGGTCCAGGCCGGAGACGACATTCTCAAGATCGCCGCTGGCCCGGGGCAGATCAGCGTCGCGGCAACCGACGCGCTGCTGTACCTCCCGAACGGTGACGTCGACACGATGCGCCGGCTGCTGACGGTGGACGCCCTGAGCCCAGGCTGGCGGGGCTCCTTCCGTGACCTCGTCGACCAGTCCGACTCTCCACAGACGCAGCCCCTGACGCGACCGGCCCCGGCCTGGGACGGGTTCCGAAGGATGCGCGCGGTTCGGCTGGTGCACGAGACCGACCTCGTCACCTCTGTGTACCTCCAGCCGGTGCCGGAAGGCGTGCTGCCCCGTGCCTTGCCGGGGCAGTACCTGACGCTTCGGTTTCCTGGTGCCGGCGACCCCCCGCCGGTGCGCAGCTACTCACTGTCCGCGCCCGTCGTCGACGGCTACCGGATCAGTGTCAAGCGCGAGGCCCACGGCCTGGCCAGCAGTTACATCGGTACAACGCTTGTGTCCGGTGACGTCGTGGAGGTGGCCGCGCCCCGCGGCGAGTTCATCCTGGACGACGGCGACGAGCCGGTGGTCCTGCTGTCGGCCGGCATCGGCGTCACGCCCGTGCTCGCGATGCTGCACGCCCTCGCGGCCGCGCACACCAGTCGGGAAGTCTGGTGGGTGCACACCACCAGAGGGGTGGCGACCCACGTTCTCGCCGAGGAGGCGCGCCGGCTCGTCGACTCGCTTCCAGCCGGGCGCAGCAACGTGTTCTACACGTCGAACGACACAGGCCCGGCCGCGACCGGCCTGGCGCGCGGGCGGCGTCTGAACCGGTTCGCCCTCGCCGAGCTCGGTCTGCCCACCGATGCCACCGCCTACGTGTGCGGACCCACCCCTTTCATGGAGGCGATGACCGCGGCGCTGGCCGACCTTGGTCTCGCCCCGAGCCGGATCCACACGGAGGTGTTCGCGTCACTGTCGGCCATCAACCCCGGTGTGGTTGCCGGGGACGGAAAAGCGCCGCACGCCCCACCTACGCCGGGGACCGGGCCGATGGTCACCTTCGCACGCGCCGGGCTCACCGTCGCGTACGACGAGGGCAAGGCGAGCCTGTTGGAGATGGCGGAAGCCTGCAGCGTGCCGACCCGGTGGTCCTGCCGCACGGGGGTGTGCCACACCTGCGTGACCGCGCTGCTGTCCGGCTCGGTCACCTACGCGCCATCGCCGCTGACCGAGCCGGACGCCGGCGAGGTGCTCGTGTGCTGTTCGCGACCCGACGGAGCCGTCGTCCTCGAACTCTAGCGCATGCGCCTGGGCGGGCCTTAAGCTCCAACAGTTGTCAAACGGGATACTTCAGGCGTGTGCGGGGACCTTGGCGCACAACTCCAGCAACGCGTTGAGGAACACCTCGGAGAACGTCGGGAAGGGCTGGATGACGTCGTTCAGCACCTCGAGCGGCACTCGCGCGCGGATGGCAAGGGTCGCCTGTTGCAGCCACTCCCCGGACTCCGGCCCTAGCGCGTACCCTCCCGTCAGGCGTGTCCCGTCGGAGATCAGAGTCATGAAGCCGGGCTCTGAGTCGTAGGTGCGGGTGTAGGTGGCCGTGCGCGCCACACCGGCGAGCGGCACGGTTACCGTCACCGGTCCGTCCAGCGCCCCGACGGCGGCAGCTGAAGGGTCGGTGAACACGACCCGAGGGACCGCCGAGTAGTCGGCTTCCCGCGGTTGGCCGAGGATGTTCGCCGCGGCCACGCGTCCCTGGTACTTGCCGACATGGGTCAGCGGCCAGAGGCCCGTGACGTCACCGATGGCCCAGAGCCCTTCGCCGGCGTTCATCCGTGAGTCGACGGAGAGCCGCTCGATGCCCAGCGTCTCGAGGCCGATTCCCTCCACCCGCGGGCGCCGGCCGGTCGCCACCAGCAGCTTGTCGCCGCGCAGGGATTCACCGCCCGCCAGCTCGACCACGTACTCGCCGTCCTCGAAGCGAACGGCGGTTGTCTCATGGTTGAGATAGATCTCCACGCCGTCGGCGGTGAGCGCCTTCGCGAGCCCCTCACCCAGCGGCTGCGCCTCGCGCGGCAGCAGGTGGGCCATCCGCTCTACGATGGCTGCCGATCCGCCCATCCGGACGACGGCCTGTGCCATCTCGACTCCGACCGGCCCGCCGCCGAGCACCAGCATGCGGCGTGGGACCTCCTTCATGCTGGTCGCCTCTCGACTGCCCCAGATGCCGGGCAGCCCGCGAAGGCCCGGCACGGGCGGGACGAAGGGATCCGCGCCGTTGGCCAGCACGATGTGCCGGGCCCTGTAGGTGGAACCGTCGACGGCAACCCGGCCGGGCCCGTCCAGCCGGCCGCTTCCACGGATCAGTTCCATCCCCTTGCCCGCGGCCCACGACGCCGCGCCGGAGTCGTCGTAGGACGAGACCATGAAGTCGCGCCACGCGAACGCGGCCGCCGTGTCAACCCCGCCCTTGACGGCCTGCGCCGCACCAGGTGCCCGTCGGGCCGCTGCCAGCGCCTCGCCGGGACGCAACAGGGTCTTCGACGGGATGCAGGCCCAATACGAGCACTCACCGCCGAGCAGCTGGCGCTCGACGATCGCCACGCGCAGCCCGCCATCGGCGAGGTGGCCGGCGCAGTGCTCGCCCGGCGAACCCCCGCCCAGGACGAGAACGTCGTAGTCCATTGGAGGGCTCCTTCCGGCAGGCGTGTGGTGGCGTCAACGCTGGTGCCTCGGCCGCCGCGGTCGCGCCCGTGAAAGGCCCTGGTTCTGGGCTCGCAGGACGCTGCGCCGCCTTCGAGGGCGTCCGGGAAGAAGGCGACCTGGACGGCGAGCCAGGTCGTCACCAGCGCAGGCGCTGGTGGCGGCGGCGAGGTAGCTCAGGTCCGCCGGGCTGCGGTGCACCTCGACGGCCACGCGGTGACTGTCGTCCAGCTCGAGGCCGTAGACGGCGGCGACCCGCCCGGATCGGAGGAGGACGGCCGACACCTCAGCGGACCGGCGCCTGCGCAGCTGCTCGACCAGCCAGGCGTCGATCCGGTCGCGATCGGCGGTCCCGATCATGGCTCGCTCGATGCCACTGACGGGTTCACCCCTCACACCGCCCTCCAACCCTGGGGTCAGGGAATGGCATCAGCGGGCCATGGTGCCCGAGGACTCCTCGCCGCTCGCCACCGCGGCGAGGACGGCGGTCTCCGCCTGGTCGAGGTACGCCTCCATCCGGCTGCTCGCCTCCGGCGGACGTCGCCCCTCGACCAGGTCGGCGATCTCGATGTTGAGGTCCAGGAACGGGGCGTGCAGCGCCTGGGCATCGGGCACGAGCTGGAAGGCCAGCCGCAGCTCGGCCAGAACCGCCCGCATGGCCCGGTTGAGCCGCTCGCTTCCGCTCAATGCGGTGACGGCGATATGAAAACGGACGTCGGCCGTGCCGACCTGCTGCCAGTTCCCCCGCTCCGCGGCTTTCCGGCCCTGCGTGACCGCGGCCCGAAGGTCGGCGAGAGCGTCCGACCGATCCGGACGCAGCAGGGCGGCGCACTCCACGAGCCGTCGGAAGCTGTAGATGTCGCGGACGTCGGCGGGGGCCAGCCGTCGGACGAAGATCCCCCGATGGGGTTCGTGCACGACGAGTCGCTCGGCCACCAGGATCTGGAAGGCCTCGCGCACGGTGTGCCGGGAGACGCCGAACGCCGCCGTCAGCCGCTGCTCGCGGAACGACGTTCCCGACGGCAGCTCGCCCAGCAGGATCCGCTCACGGAGGATCTCGGCGACGCGCTGTGCGGTGGTGGGCCGCCGGAGGCCGGCACCCGCACCGCTGAGCACGGCCACGGCGTTGAGCGACGGCTGCGGCATGCGGCTCCTCCTTCTGTGCCGAGAACCTTTGCGAGCGTGAACCCCGGTTGCGGGGACGTTACGGTCCAACCCGGGCTCTTGTGTAGTTGTTGGACAAACCCGTACCTTACCCGGCGTACAGGGTCGGCTGGCTCGGCGAAAGGCGTGACCATGCTGGTACTGCTCGGCGTCCTTCTGGTGATCGTGGGCTTCGCTCTGCGGCTCAACCCGATGCTGGTGGTGACCGCGGCCGGGCTGGTGACCGGGGCTCTCGGCGGGATGTCGCCGCTAGAGATCCTCGACGCCTTCGGGACCGGCTTCGCGGGGAGCCGGTCCATCGTGATCTTCTTGCTCGTGCTCCCGGTGATCGGGCTGGTGGAACGCAACGGGCTGCAGGAGCAGGCCCGGCGGCTCATCGGGCGAATGGCCCGGTTGACCACCGGTCGCGTCATGGCCCTGTACCTGCTGGTGCGGCAGGGCACGTGCGCCATCGGCCTGCTCAGCATCGGCGGCCACGCGCAGTCGGTGCGCCCCATCGTCGCGCCCATGGCCGAGGCGGCGGCAGTCAAGCGGCACGGCCCGTTGACCGTCCGGTTGTCCGAGCGGATCCGAGCGTTCGCGGCCGGTACCGACAACGTGGGTGCGTTCTTCGGTGAGGACATCTTCGTCGCAGTTGGAGCCGTGCTTCTGATCACGAGCTTCGTCGACACGACCTACAAGCTCACGCTGCGACCCTTGGACGTGGCCCTCTGGGCCGTCCCCACCGCGGTCTGCGCGCTGCTGATCCACGGGTTCCGATGCCTTCGTCTCGACCGCAACATCGCCCGCGCGGTCGGGGTCGAGACAGCACGCGGTGAGCGTGCCGGGGCAGCGACGGACCGCGGCTCCGAGGCCGGGGAGGAGGTGCGTCCGTGATCAAGGTTGAGTGGTTCTACTGGCTGATCGCCGCGTTCTTCCTCACCGTCGCCTACATGGTGGCCCGCGACCGGACCAACCCCCGCCGGATCACCAGTGCGTTGTTCTGGGCGCTGCTCGGGCTGTGCTTCCCCTACAGCTCGTTCGTGGTCGCCAAGACGCTGCCGGCGTGGCCTGTCGGGCTCACGGTCGTGGCCATCGCCTGCATCGCCGGGTTCCACGGCCTGGCCCATGGCACCCAGGAGAAGACCACGAGCCCGCAGGAACGCCAGCGGCTCGCGGACCGGTTCGGCAACAAGCTGTTCGTGCCCGTCCTCATCATCCCCGTGGTGACCGGCCTGTTCGCCACGTTCGGCACCAAGGTCTCCATCGGCGGCAACCCCGTGCTTGAGCCGCTCAGCGAGACGGTGATCGGGCTCGGTGCCTCGGCGCTGGTCGCCGTGGTCGTCGGGATGTGGGTGCTTCGCACGCCGCACCCGGCCGTGCCGCTGCACGAGGGACGCCGCCTGACCGAGAACATCGGCTGGGCCGCGGTCCTGCCCCAGCTGCTGGCCATGCTCGGGCTGGTGTTCGCCACGGCGGGTGTGGGCAAGGCGATCGGCGACTCCGCCGGGCAGATCCTCCCCAGAGGCTCGCTGCTGGCGGCCGTCGTCCTGTACTGCGTGGGCATGGCGCTGTTCACCATCATCATGGGCAATGCGTTCGCGGCCTTCCCGGTGATGACGGCGGCCATCGGTTACCCGCTGCTCATCCAGCACTTCCACGGCAACGCGCCGGCCGTCTTCGCCATCGGCATGCTGTCCGGGTACTGCGGGACCCTGTGCACCCCCATGGCCGCCAACTTCAACATCGTCCCCGTGGCACTGCTGGAGCTCAGAAGCGACTACGCCGTGATCCGCCAGCAGCTGCCTACGGCGGTTCCGTTGCTGGCGTGCAACATGGCGCTGATGTACGTCCTCGCCTTCCGATAGGAGACCCGATGACCCGAGTGCTGGTGACCGCCTTCGAACCGTTCGGCGGCGAGAAGATCAACCCATCCCAGCAGGCGGCTCAGCGGCTTCTGGAGGGCCCGCGGATCGAGGGCGTCGAGCTCTCGGCCACACCTTCCTTCCGGTCGTGTTCGGGAAAGCCATCGACGCGCTCAAGGCGGCGATCGCCGAGCACGACCCGGAGCTGGTGGTCTGCGTCGGAGAGGCCGGCGGCCGGGTGGCCATCACGCCGGAGCGAGCTGCGGTGAACGTCAACGACGCACCGTTCCCGGACAACGCCGGCCAAGCGCCGGTGGACGAGCCCATCGTGGCCGGTGGGCCGGTGGCGTACCTGTCGACGTTGCCCATCGCGGACATCGTGAATGCGCTCCGCCGGGCGGGGATCCCGGCCGCCAAGAGCTCCACCGCCGAGAACTACGTATGCAACAACGTCTTCTACGGCCTGATGCACCACATCGCCACGGAGCGGCCGGACCTGTTGGGGGGCTTCGTCCACGTCCCCTACGTCCACGAGCAGGTCCTGAACCGCGTGGACCACCAGCCGAGCATGTCCCTGGACATGATCACCCAGGCGCTTCGGATCACGGTGGAGACGGCGGTCGCGGCGCTTCCGGCACACCGGTCCGAGCCGGCCAGCCTCGTGCAGTGACGCGAGGCTGGCCATGGAGACCTGGGATGCGGTGCGCGCGCGGCGCAACGTTCGCGACTACACCGACCAGCCGATCCCTCGAGATCAGCTGGAGCGGATTCTGGAGGCCGGCCGACGCGCACCGTCGTCGAGAAACTGGCAGCCGTGGAACTTCGTGGTCGTGACCGACCCGACCCAGCTGATCGACCTGGCGAAGGTGTGGCAGCACGCTGCGCACGTCGCGCGGTCTGCGGCCACCGTCGCGCTCGTGGCCGCCGAGCCCGAGGACGGGATGCACCGTGACTGGCTGCAGTACGACCTCGGGCAGGCGACGGCGAACATGACGCTGACAGCGGCCGACCTCGACATCGGTTCGGGGCACTCGGCGGTGGCCGACCAGGAGCAGGCGCAGCGCGTGCTCGGCTTTCCGGACGGGTACTTCTGCGTCTACCTGTTGGCCCTGGGCTACCCGGCCGACCGGCCGCTGCGGCCGCTGCGGCGGCCGGACCGGCGGTCCTTCGAAGAGGTCGTGCACTGGGGTCGGTGGTAGGCACGTCGCTCACGACGCCCTGATGGTGAAGGGCGCCGTGACGACGCGTCCGTCGGCGAGCCGGAACTGGGCCCACAGGCGGTAGGTGCCGGCCGGGCCGGCTGTGGGCCGGGACGTCCTCCGCCCGCATCCGGGCAGCCGGGACTGCGACGCCTCCTCGGCGCCCTTCCGCCGACCTGCTCGCCGTTGCCGGGCGCGGAGCCCGTGACCGACCCGGCCGACCTGCCTCAGGCGCGCGCAGCGACGTGCGCGGATCTGAGTCCGACGAGCGACACGAGCGCACTCGCGGCCAGCAGCCCCAGACCGAGCACGCCGAACGCGGACGTGATCAGGCCGACGTCGAGCGGCCCGCGCCCGCTGTACGTCTGCACCATCGTCCCGGCGATGACGCAGCCGTAGCCCGTGGCCCCGAGAGCCACCATCCGCAACCCGTGGCGCTCGCTGAATCCAGCCGCCATCGACAGGAGCGCCAGCGCCGGCAGGACCTGGATGGCGTGCAGGGTCACCGCGTGCGGCACTTTGAGTGCACCGGCGGCCCCGAACGTGTTGCCGCCCTCAGTGATCATCTGGACGCCGACGGCCTGACTCACCAGCATCAGCACGAGTCCGGTCCGAATGGCCCACGCCAGGGCCACGGGGGCGTCGAGGGCGAGGAACGACCGGACGGTGATGAAGACCGTCAGCAGCACCAGGACGGTGACCAGCGAGCCCATCGCCGAGAACACGATCCCGTCGAAGGCCGTGTCGTTGTTGAAGTGGGAGGCGACGCCTCGCCACTTCTGCATGGACACCAGGAAGACCTCGGCGAGCGACGCCACGGCGAAGGTCCCGATCACGAGCCAACCGACGGACTTCCTCGGCCGCAGGAAGGACATGAACCAGGACACCGTGGCGAGGGTGATCCCGAACGACAGCCCGAACACGACCGGCTTGCGCCAGGACACCGGACCCTCCCACGGCCCGCCGTCCACCAGGAAGACGCCGAGATGGAACAGCCCGCTGGCCAGGAGAAGGCCGGAACACACGTACGCGAAGCGCTGGTAGGACGCGGCCGGACGGAACCGGCCCAGTCGTATGAATTCCCGCACGGACTCGCTCAGGACGTCGCCGCTGCCATGCCGCCGATCGACCTCTGATCCACGGCCCTGCTGCGCGTGGCTTGGCTGGACCATGGTCGTCTCCTCGGGGTTGGCCGGCTCAGCGAAGGGCGTCGGCCCAGACCGAATCCCTCGGCTGCTGTCACGAGCTCGGTTCCGTGCACCTCCCTGGGGCCCACGCTAGGCCCCCGGAACAGCGCGTGGGGCGGTCCAGCACGGCAGGCACCTGACACCGCGGACGGCTCCGGCGGCGGGAGCGGCTCACTCTTACGGGGTTGAGTCGCTCCCTTGCCCGGTCGTCCCTGACTGCATACCGACGCCGTGCCGGAAGGCGATGTCGCCGCCGAGCCATCCGCTGATGCTCACGACGCTGAGGCCGATGGTTGCCAGCCTGCGGCCGAGTGGGCGCCGTCCGCGCTGCCGTAGCACCAGGGACCCGACGTACAGCAGAAGTGCGGCGTTGTTGAGCGCCGCGTGGACCGCGGTCTCGCGTCGGGCCTGACCGCGGGCGTCAATAAACTGCACCACGCCGGTGACCGCGGCGGGCAGTGCCCCGACGACGCCGACTCGCAGCGCCGCGTCCGCGATCTGCTCGTCGCGCAGCTCGCTTGTCCGGACGCTGCGCGAGTCGTACCAGCCCGAGGTGAGCCAGGCCCCGATGGGCCAGGCGACGACGACCGGGTGGAGCGGGTGGCCGAGCCACTCGTCGCCACGAAGCACGGTGGCGACCGGCCTGACGGGCGGCCGCTGCACGGCTGAGTGCACCGTGGCCTGGACCTTTTGCGACACCCGGTCCAGAAGGCTTCCGGCGCCTGGCAGGGCCTTGTCGATCAGTGCGGTGAGCTCCATCTCGGTCTCCGTCTCGTCGGGACACAGGTGCGGCGGAGGACCAGGATGGTCCACCCGGGGTGGCTGTCGCTACGCATCAGCCGCCGGCCATCGCACCGACCACCATGAAGGGCTCCTGACCCTGCACGACCTGCTCGGGAAGCGGCGTGTCCGGCGGCTGATGGGACAGGTCCTCCTGGCAGGCGAAGAACCGCACGAACGGACGCCGCTGTGCCGTCGCCCGGTCGCGGATCGTTCCGAGCAGCATCGGGAAGGCTGCCTCGACGGCGTCGAGCACCGATCGTTGCGTGACCTCACCCGGGACGACGACGCGGACCTCGTCGTCGACCTTGGCCATCGCCCGCAGGTGTGCCGGCAGGATCACCCGCACCGAGCCGGTCATGGCGTCCGTCATCGCAGGGTCTGCACTTCGACAGAGAGGACGGCCGGGAGGTCGCGGACGATCGGCGTCCAGGAGCTTCCGGAGTCGTTGGACGCGTAGACCTGGCCTCCGGTGGTGCCGAAGTAGACGCCGCAGGACTCGTGCTGGTCGACGGCCATCGCGTCCCGCAGCACGTTCACGTAGCAGTCGCGCTGTGGCAGGCCCGTGGTCAACGCCTCCCACTCGTTCCCACCGCTGCGGCTGCGGTAGACCCGAAGCTTGCCATCGGGCGGGAAGTGGTGGGAGTCACTGCTGATCGGGACGACGTAGACGGTCTCCGGCTCGTGTGCGTGCACGGCGATGGGGAACCCGAAGTCGGACGGAAGGTTGCCGCTGACCTCGTGCCAGCTGTCGCCGCCGTCGTCGCTGCGCATGACGTCCCAGTGCTTCTGCATGTAGAGGACGTCGGGGTTGGCCGGGTGCAGGTCGATGCGGTGCACGCAGTGACCGACCTCGGAGTCCTGGTCGGGGATCTCACCAGAACGCAGGCCGCGGTTGATCGGCTGCCAGCTCTTGCCGCCGTCGGACGTCCGGAACGCGCCGGCCGCGGAGATCGCGACATAGAGCCGATCGGGGTCGGTGGGGTGCTCGAGCACGGTGTGCAGGCACATGCCGCCGGCGCCGGGCTGCCACTGCGGGCCGGTGTCGTGCTCGCGCAGCGCCGACAGCTCTGCCCACCCGACACCGCCGTCGGTGGACTTGAAGAGCGCCGCGTCCTCGACCCCGGCGTAGACGGTCTCCGCGTCGTGGATCGAGGGCTCGAGGTGCCAGACCCGGGTGAAGGCCCAGGGGCGCAGCGACCCGTCGTACCACTGGTGCTCGCCCGGGACCCCGTCGTAGCTGAAGTCGTTGCCCACGGGCTCCCAGGACGCCCCGCCGTCGTCCGAGCGCTGAATCACCTGGCCGAACCAGCCGCTGGTCTGCGAGGCGTAGACCCGGTCAGGATTCAGCGGCGACCCCTTGACGTGGTACATCTCCCACCCCGGGAAGTGCGGGCCGTCCACCTTCCAGTCGGTCCGCCCCTCATCCGAGGTGAGGACGAAGGCGCCCTTGCGGGTCCCGACCAAGACGCGTGTGCCGCCCATGCGCTGTTCCTCCGTAGACCAGGTCGGCCGTGACGCTACTCGTCCGGCCCGACAACAAGGACCCCCGAGCGAACGAAAAGTCATCGCTGCCCGGACGCCCGTCCACGAAGCCGACCCTCAGCCTGCTGGCGGGAACACGCCGTCGCGGGTGCTGCTGCGGAGTGGCAGGCTGAGCGGCGCGGGGGGCATTGCACGGGGGAGAACGTCGGGGGACGAAGCGATGGCCGATCAGGCTCGTGGGGAGGACGCTGGCACCGACTCGGCCGTGGCCGGTGCCGATGCCGGTGCCGATGCCGGTGCCGTGGCGCAGGCCGCGGCCGAGGATCCGGCCGAGGATCCGGCCGACGATGCGGCCGACGATCCGGAAGACTACGTGGCGGCCCCGGCGCAGGTCTCGGTGCGGGTCCTGCTGGACTGCGAACCGGGCGTCCTGCTGGTCCTGGATCGCTCGGGGCGGACGCGGTTCGTCACGGCCGGCGCGGCGACCGTGCTGGGATACCCGCCCAAGGCGTTGATGGGCCGGCACTTCCGCGAGGTGGTGGACCTTCGGGACCTACCCGAGCTGGAGCGCGGGTTCGCCCAGCTCGTCTCGGCGCCGACCGGCACGACGATCGAACGGGAGTTCCGGTTCCGGCATCGGGACGGCGCGACCCACTGGCTGCACGGCACGGCGTCGAACCACCTGCACACCGCGGGAGTGAGAGGGATCGTGGTGCACTGGCGCGACATCACCACCCCGCGCGAGCTGCGCACCCAGCTGGAGTACGCCGCCACGCACGACGTCCTCACCGGGCTGAGCAACCGGGCCTTGTTCGTCGACCACCTCGAGCTGGCCCTCGGCAGCGCGGCCCGGCATCCCGACGAGCCGGTCGCGGTGCTGTTCTGCGACCTGGACGAGTTCAAGGTGATCAACGACAGCCTGGGGCACCCGGCGGGGGACGACCTGCTGTGTCAGGTCGCCGAGCGGCTGCGCCAGGCAGTCCGGCCGGGGGACACCGTCGCCCGGTTCGGCGGTGACGAGTTCGCGGTCTTGTGCGCGAACCTGTCCGGTGCCCGGCACGCGTCGACCCTGGCCGAGCGCGCCTTGGCCGCGGTCACCGGTGCCTACAGGCTCACCGGGGCGTCGAAACCGGTACATGTCGGCGCGTGCATCGGCGTCGCGATCTCCACTGGGGCGTCCTCCACGGCGACCGACCTGCTGCGCGAGGCGGACACCGCCCTCTACGAGGCCAAGCGCCGCGGCCGGCACCGGGTCGAGCTGTTCAGCCACCAGCTGCGCGAGACGGTCACCGCCCGGCTTCGGCTGGAGTCGGACGTGCGCCGGGGACTCGAGCGCGGCCAGTTCACCCTGCACTACCAGCCCAAGCGGCACCTGCGCACCGGCCAGTTCGTCTCGGCCGAGGCGCTGCTGCGCTGGGACCATCCCGACCGTGGCCCGCGGCTACCCGAGGCGTTCCTGGACGTCGCGCACGACACCGGTCTGATCGTCCCGCTCGGGCGCTGGGTGGTCGCCACCGCCGTGGCCCAGGCGGGCGCCTGGGCACGCGCCGGCCTGGACCTGGGGGTCCAGGTCAACGTCTCCGCCACGGAGCTGGCCGAACCGGGGTTCGTGTCCGAGCTCGGGGACGCCATCTCGAGGACAGGTGCCGACCCGGGCAAGATCGAGCTGGAGATCACCGAGCAGGCGGCTGTCGCGGACCTGGAGGCGACCGTCGCCACGGTCGCCGCGATCCGGGAACGCGGGGTCCACGTGACCCTGCAGGGGTTCGGCAGCGGCTCCTCGTCCCTGACCGCGCTCCAGCACATCCCGGTCGACGGAATGAAGCTGGACGGCGCCTTCACCCGCTCGCTGGGTCAGGGCCCGCGCAGCGCCACGGTCGTGGCGGCGGTCCTGAACCTGGCCCACGCGTTGGAGCTCTCGACGTTCGCGGACGGCGTCGAGACCGCCGAGCAGGAGGACGATCTCGCAGGCCTCGGTTGCGACGGCGCACAGGGCCTGCACATCGCACGTCCTAGGCCCGCCGAGGAGCTCGAAACGGACCCTGCCGTGAGCCGGCGTCGCTGAGCGGCGGCCTGCGTTCGCCATGGCCTGAGGGGCGGCTCAGCTGCGCTCGAGCCCCGGCCGCGTCGTCTCGGCCGACCGGCCGGGCATCGCCGCGATGGCCGCCACCGTGAGAACGGCGATGACGGCGACGGCGGTGAACACGGCGCCGGAGGCTTCGGAGAGCACGGGACCGGAGGGCTGGCCTCCGCCACCCTTGCCGTCGATCACCGCGTTGGCGACGGCTCCGAGCGCGGCGACCGCCACGGCGCTGCCGAGTGCCCGGCAGAAGAGGTTGCTCCCCGTCACAACCCCGCGCTCGCCCCAGCCGACGCTGGCCTGGGCGGCGATCAGGGTGGGGCTCGCGATGAACCCGAGCCCGGCGCCGACCACGAAGCAGGCCGCCGCCAGCGCCGCCAGGCTCTGGACGGATGCTGCCACGGTCACCGCGAGGGTCCCGGCAACCGCCAGCGCCGAGCCGGCCAGGGCGGTCAGGCGGAACCCGATCCGCAGGTACAG
>DATFPQ010000269.1:0-18033 GCA_035264765.1 Actinomycetales bacterium
GCGGTCCGCGCACCGCCGGACGACATCAGTGCCCCGACGTTGCGGCACGTGCGGCTCCGCCGGCACGGCACCGCCGGGGCGACCGGTTCGCCGACGCCCACCGTCGCGAAGACCACGCGGAGCCCGCATGACGACGCACGAGACCTCCCCGGCCCTGTCGAGGCTGCGATTGGGGACCGCCCCGGACTCCTGGGGCGTCTGGTTCGCGGACGACCCGCACCAGGTCAGCTGGCAGCGGTACCTCGACGAGGTGGTGGAGGCCGGGTACACCTGCACCGAGCTCGGGCCCTACGGCTACCTTCCCACGAACGCCGAGCAGCTCCGGGACGAGCTCGCCAGCAGGAGCCTGCAGCTGACGGGCGGCGCGGTATTCGCCGGCCTGCACCGGGGCGCCGCCGCGTACGAGCAGGCACTCGAGGCCTGCCGGGTGGAGGCGCGGCTCCTGACGGCGCTGGGCGCGCGCCACCTGGTGCTCCTGCCGGAGCAGTACACGGACATGCACACCGGTGACGTCACCGAGCCGGGCGAGCTCGCCCCCGAGCAGTGGAACGACCTGGTCACCGGGATGTCGAGGTTGGGCAAGGCGCTCGCCGAGGAGTTCGACGTCTCGCTGGTCTTCCACCCGCACGTCGACACCCACGTCGACACCCAGGCGCGGGTCGAGCGCTTCCTTCAGGACACCGACCCGTCGTGGGTGTCGCTCTGCCTCGATACCGGCCACATCTCCTACTGCGACGGCGACAACATCGCCATCATCCGCGCCTTCCCGGACCGCATCGGCTACGTGCACCTCAAGCAGATCAACCCCGACGTCGCCCGGCGGGCCCGCCAGGAGGGCCTGTCGTTCGCCGAGGCGGTGCAGCTCGGCGCGATGGTCGAGCCGCCCACGGGAATTCCGGCCATGGAGCCGCTGCTCGCCGAGCTGGGGGCCCTGGACGCCGACCTGTTCGCCATCGTCGAGCACGACCTGTACCCGGTGGAGCCAGACGTCCCCGGACCCATCGCCACGCGAACCCGCAAGTACTTCAACAGCTGCGGCCTCGGCCCCACACCCCGACGCGCATGAGCGCAGCACGGGACGACAACGCCTCGGGCGCGCCCGCACACGAGAGCAAGGAGCTCGACAGATGACCGTTCGGGTCGGCGTCATCGGCGTCGGGATGATCGGGCAGGACCACATCCGTCGCATCACGACCGTACTGTCAGGCTGCGCGGTGGTCGCGGTCACGGACGTCGACGCGGCCCGGGCCCAGGAGGTCGGCGGGGGCCTGGGGGGAGCGCGCGTGCACGCCACTGGTGAGGACCTCATCGCAGACCCGGACGTCGACGCCGTCCTGGTCGCCTCGTGGGGACCCACGCACGAGGAGTACGTGCTGGCGGCGATCGCGGCCGGCAAGCCGGTGTTCTGCGAGAAGCCTCTTGCGACGACCGAGGAGGCCTGCCTGCGCATCCTGGACGCCGAGGTCGCCGCCGGCCGGCGGCTCGTTCAGGTCGGCTATATGCGCCGGTACGACGCCGCCTACCGCGCGCTGAAGGCGGTCGTCGACAGCGGCGCGATCGGCGCTCCATTGATGGTGCACTCCGCGCACCGCAACCCGTCCGTGCCGTCCCACTACACCCGCGAGATGGCCATCACCGACACCGCGGTGCACGACATCGACGTGGTGCGCTGGTTGCTCGGCGAGGAGATCGTGGCCGCGCGGGTGCTCACGCCGCGTCGCAGCAGGCACGGCGGCGACCTTCAGGACCCGCTGTTCCTGCTCTTCGAGACCGAGAGTGGCGCCTTGGTCGACGTCGAGACGTCGGTCAACATCCGTTACGGGTACGACATCCGCGGCGAGGTGGTGGGCGAGGACGGCACTGCGGCCCTGGGTGAGTCCAGCCCGGTCGTCGTCCGGCGAGACGGCGGTGCGACGTCGGCCGTCCCGGTCGACTGGCGCGAGCGGTTCCTGCGCGCCTACGACGTGGAGATCCAGGAGTGGGTGGACGCGTG
The DNA here is from genome assembly GCA_035264765.1 of Actinomycetales bacterium. Classification (GTDB taxonomy): domain Bacteria; phylum Actinomycetota; class Actinomycetes; order Actinomycetales; family Angustibacteraceae; genus DATFPQ01. The sequence goes on from DATFPQ010000269.1 coordinate 1,994, forward strand.
CGCGGCCGGGGAGTGCCGCGGCCCGAGCTCGTGGGACGGCTACGCCGCCGCCGTCGTCTCGGACGCCGCCGTCGAAGCATTGCATTCGGGCAACCGTATGCCGGTGCACCTCCGCGAGCGGCCCGACCTGTACGCCAAGGCCCAGTGACCGACCGCGCCGCGCCCATTCACAGGCCCGCTCACACGCCCGCCCACACGTCCGGAGGACTGCCGTGAAGCTTGCCCTCGACCCGACGATGTTCTTCCGCACCGTCCCCCTCCACGACATCCCCGGCCTGGTCGCCGACCTGGGCTACGAGTACCTGGAGATGGCGCCGCACGAGGAGTTCCTGCCCTTCTTCAAGCACCCGCGCGTCGACCGGGCCACGGTGGCGGCGTTCCGGTCCGCCGTCGAGGCGGCCGGCGTCCAGGTGGCGTCGGTGCTGCCGCTGTACCGGTGGTCCGGCCCGGACGAGGAGGAGCGCCGGGCCGCCGTGCGTTACTGGCGCCGCGCGATCGAGGTCAGCGTCGAGCTCGGCTGCGATGTGATGATCTCGGAGTTCAACGGCCGCCCCGAGGCCGCCAGCCTCAGCGAGGCGCAGTTCTGGAAGTCCATGGACGAGCTGCTCCCGGTGTTCGAGCGCGAGGGGATCAACCTCCGGCTGGAGCCGCACCCCGACGACTTCGTCGAGGACGGCCGCGTCGCCGTCGACATGATCCGGGGCATCAACTCACCGAACGTCACGTTCGAGTACTGCGCCCCGCACACCTTCCACATGGGCGGCGACATCGCCGGAATTATGGAACACGCCGGCGACCTGCTGACGCACGTGCACGTGGCCGACTCCTTCGACCACCGGGCGTCGTCCGGGCTCCGCTACATCGTCAACCCGCCCGGTTCCACAGCCCGGATCCACCAGCACCTGGACATCGGCCAAGGGGAGGTCGACTGGGACACCTTCTTCGGCACCCTCGGGCGGTTGGGCTTCGGCGACCGCGAGGACGCCGTCATGACCGTCTGCGTCTTCGCCTGGGAGGACCGCGCCCGCGAGTCCAGCCTGTTCATGCGCGAGCGCATCGCCACGTACACGAAGGACTGGTGACCCGTGCCGCTGGTTCGCATCGACCTGGTGGAGGGCCGCACCGACGAGGAAGTCGCCGCGGTCGCCGACACGGTGCAGGAGGTGATGGAGGAGGTGTTCGCCGCCCCGCCGCGCGACCGCTACCAGGTCATCACCGAGCACCGTCCCGGCCGACTGGTGCTCCAGGACACCGGGCTCGGCTTCGAGCGCACGGACAAGGTCGTGCTGGTGTCGGTGGTCCAGCAGGGACGCAGCACCGAGCAGAAGCAGGCGCTGTACGCGGCGCTCGCCGCGCGCCTGGAGGACAAGACCGGCCTTGCGTCGACCGACCTCGTGGTGTCGGTGAGCGAGAACACCCGGGCGGACTGGTCGTTCGGCCTTGGGCGGGCCCAGTTCCTGGAGGGCGACCTCTGAAGCCCGGTGAATTGACCTCCTGCGCCGCGGCCGGTGGTGCCCGGATTCACGGGAGCCGTCCCCGGTAGCCTTTCCCGGTGAGCGAGATCGAGATCGGACGCGGCAAGCGCGGGCGACGCGCCTACTCCTTCGACGACGTCGCCGTGGTGCCCAGCCGGCGCACGCGCGACCCCGAGGAGGTTTCGGTCGCCTGGCAGATCGACGCCTATCGGTTCGAGCTGCCGGTCATCGCGGCGCCGATGGACTCGGTGATGTCGCCGGCGACCTGCATCGCGCTCGGCCGCGCCGGCGGGCTCGGCGTCCTGGACCTCGAGGGGCTGTGGACCCGCTACGAGGACCCCGAGCCGCTGCTCGCGGAGATCGCGGCGCTGGACGAGGCCGAGGCCACCCGCCGGATGCAGGAGATCTACGCCGAGGACATCAAGGCTGACCTGGTCGCCGAGCGGCTGCACCAGGTTCGCGAGGCCGGCGTCACGGTGGCCGGAGCGTTGTCGCCGCAGCGGACGCAGCAGCTGTGGAAGACCGTCGTGGACGCCGGCGTCGACCTGTTCTTCATCCGTGGCACGACGGTCAGCGCCGAGCACGTGTCCGGCCGGGCCGAGCCACTGAACCTCAAGCGCTTCATCTACGAGCTCGATGTGCCGGTCGTCGTCGGCGGTTGCGCCACGTACACGGCGGCCCTGCACCTCATGCGCACCGGCGCGGCGGGCGTGCTCGTCGGGTTCGGGGGCGGCGCGGCGCACACCACGCGGACCACCCTGGGCATCCACGCGCCGATGGCCAGCGCCGTTGCGGACGTCGCAGCCGCCCGGCGCGACTACATGGACGAGTCCGGCGGTCGGTACGTCCACGTCATCGCGGACGGCGGCATGGGCCGATCGGGGGACCTCGCCAAGGCGGTCGCGTGCGGCGCGGACGCGATGATGCTCGGCGCGGCCCTGGCCCGCGCCGTGGAGGCTCCGGGACGCGGCTGGCACTGGGGACCCGAGGCGCACCACCCGCAGCTGCCGCGGGGCGAGCGGGTGCACGTCGGCACGCTGGGGACGTTGGGCGAGATCCTCGACGGACCCGGACGATCCGCCGACGGATCGACGAACCTGGTGGGCGCCCTGCGCCGCGCGATGGCGACCTGTGGGTACTCGGACCTCAAGGAGTTCCAGCGGGTCGAGGTCGTGGTCGCTCCGTACCAGCCGCGCTGACCCCGGGCGGTTCGCGCAAGAGGCCCCGATTCGGCGGATGCACGGCGGGTCGTCCGGAACTGCCCGGTAAGCCCGTCGCGCGGAGGCCGGCTTACCAGGGCAGCCCGCCGCGCGGAGGCGGTTTCGTCCAGAGGTGCCGCGGACGGCGGGGCGGCGGTCCTAGGCTGGCGACATGACCGACACCGTGGTCGAGGCGGGTGGACGGTACGCGGTCGACCCCGCCGTGGTGCGGCGGCTGGCCCGGCGAGTAGTGGCCGGGCCCCGCGCCGCGACCACCATCACCGTCGCGCCGTTCACCGGCGCCCCCCTGGCCGAGCTGCCGCTGTCGACGCCGGACGACGTGGCGGTAGCCGTCGACGCCGCCCGCGCCGCCCAGCGCGCCTGGTCCCGGCGCTCGGTGGCCGAGCGGGCCCGTCCACTGCTGGTCCTGCATGACCTCGTGCTGGACGCCCAGTCTGAGCTCCTGGACCTGATCCAGCTGCAGAACGGCAAGGCCCGGCTGTACGCGCTGGAGGAGGTCTTCGACGTCGCCGTCGTGGCGCGGCACTACGCCCGGCGCGCGTCGTCGTACCTGCGCCCCCGCCGTCGCGCAGGCGCGATACCGCTCCTCACGCAACCGGTGGAGCTGCGCCACCCCAAGGGGGTCGTCGGCGTCATCGCCCCGTGGAACTACCCGCTCGCCCTCGCCATCAGCGACGCGCTGCCCGCGCTCGTGGCCGGGAACGGCGTCGTGATCAAGCCCGACACGCAGACCGCGCTGGCCGCCCTGCGCGGGCTGGAGCTGCTCACCGAGGCCGGCGTGCCGGAGGGGCTGGTGCAGGTGGTCCTCGGCGACGGGCCCACGGTTGGCTCGGCGCTCGTGGACGCCACCGACTACGTCGCCTTCACCGGCTCCACCCGCACCGGGCGCCAGGTGGCCGAGCGAGCCGGACGCCGGCTCATCGGCGCCAGCATGGAGCTGGGCGGCAAGAACTCTCTGTACGTCGCGGACGACGCCGACCTCGACCGCGCGGCGGAGGGCGCCGTGCGCGCCTGCTTCGCGAACACGGGACAGCTGTGCATCGGCATCGAACGCGTGCTCCTGCACGAGGAGGTCGCCGACGCCTTCCTGGACCGTTTCCTGGCGCGGGTGCGGCGGCTGCGGCTCGGGACCGGACTGGACTTCTCCGCCGACGTCGGCTCGCTGACCACACGGGGCCAGCTGGACGTCGTCACCCGGCACGTGGAGGACGCGGTGGCCCATGGGGCGCGCGTGCTGGCCGGCGGCCGGCCGCGGCCCGACGTCGGGCCGCTGTTCTACGAGCCGACCGTGCTGGACGGCGTCCCCCCGACGGCGACGTGCTACGGAGAGGAGACCTTCGGCCCGGTCGCCTCCGTCTACCGGGTCGCCGGTGACGACGAGGCGGTGGCGCGGGCGAACGAGGGCGACTACGGCCTCAACGCGAGCATCTGGACGAAGGACGTGGCCCGGGGACGGCGGATCGCGGCGCGGGTCGTCGCCGGCACGGTGAACGTGAACGAGGCCTACGGCGCCGCCTGGGGGAGCGTCGCGGCGCCGATGGGTGGCATGCGCGCCAGCGGGCTCGGCCGCAGGCATGGCGCCGAGGGCATCCACCGGTTCACCGAGGCGCAGAACGTCACGGCGCAGCACCTGCTGGGCCTCGGCATCCCGCCCGGGATGAGCCCGGAACAGTTCACCCGCACCATGACAACGACCCTGAGGCTGATGAAGCGCGTGGGTCTGAGGTGACCGGCGGCCCTCAGAGGAGCACAGCGCAGCCGGATGTCGACGTGCTGGTGGTCGGTTCCGGCTTCGGCGGCTCGGTGGCGGCGCTGCGGTTGGCGGAGAAGGGGTACGACGTTGTCGTTGTGGAGTCCGGCCGGAGGTTCGCGGACGCGGAGTTCGCTCGCACCTCGTGGGACCTCCGTCGGTTCCTCTGGGCCCCACGGCTGGGCTGGTACGGCGTGCAGCGCATCCACCGGCTGCCCGACGTCGTGCTGCTGGCGGGCGCCGGCGTCGGCGGCGGGTCGCTGAACTACGCCGGCACGCTGTACGTGCCGCCAAAGCGGTTCTTCGACGACCCGCAGTGGGCCGACGTGACCGACTGGGCGGCGGAGCTGACTCCGCACTACGAGCAGGCCAGCCGGATGCTGGGCGTCGTCGAGAACCCTTGCGACGGACCCGTCGAGGCCATCATGCGCGCCGTGGCAGACGAGCTGGGCGTTGGCCACACCTTCCGGAAGACACCGGTGGGCATCTTCTTCGGACGCGACCGTGGGAACGGCGTGCCGAGACGTGAACCGGGGACAACGGTTGCCGATCCGTACTTCGGTGGCGCCGGCCCCGCGCGTACGGGCTGCACCGAGTGCGGCAACTGCATGGTGGGTTGCCGGGTCGGAGCGAAGAACACGCTGACGAAGAACTACCTGGCGTTGGCGGAGCGGCTGGGTGTGCGTATTCAGCCGCTGCGGACCGTCGTGGACGTGCGCCCGCTCGACGCGGACGATCTGGACAAGGGCTTCGCCGTCACGACCGAACGGACGGGCGCGTGGTGGCGCAAGCAGCGGCGGACCACGACGGCGCAGCAGGTGGTGCTGGCCGCGGGGACGTGGGGAACGCAGCGCCTCCTGCACCGGATGCGGCTGGTACGTGGCCTGCCCGGCCTCAGTGACCAGCTCGGCGTTCTGACGCGGACCAACAGCGAGGCCCTGGTGGGCGCCACGGCACGGCGAGTCCCCGACGTCGACCTCACCCGAGGTGTCGCCATCACCTCCTCCTTTCACCCGGACCCGGACACCCACGTGGAGAACTGCCGGTACGGCAAGGGTTCCAACGCGATGGCGATGCTGGGGACGCTGCTCGTGGACGGCGGCGGCCGCCTCCCGCGGTGGCTGAAGCTCGTCGGCCAGGGGCTGCGGCACCCGGACGTCGTGCTGCGGAGCCTGTCGGTGCGACGCTGGAGCGAGCGCTCGGTCATCAGCCTGGTGATGCAGTCGGTCGACAACTCGATCGTCGTGTCCGGACGCCGGCATCCGCTCCTGCGCAGGCTCGGACTCGACCCGGTGGGCCTGACGTCTCGGCAGGGGCACGGGCGGCCGAACCCCACCTGGATCCCGGCGGGCCACCGGGCGGCCCGGCGGCTCGCGAGGCGCCTGGCCGAGTCGACCGGGCTGCCCGCCGACGCGGGAGGCACGCTGGGGGACCTGCTGGACGTTCCGCTCACGGCCCACTTCCTGGGGGGCTGCGTCATCGGTCCGACGCCCGAGCGCGGCGTGATCGATCCCTACCACCGGGTGCACGGGTACCCCGGGCTGCATGTCGTGGACGGCTCAGCCGTGTCGGCGAACCTCGGCGTCAACCCATCGCTCACCATCGCGGCTCAGGCCGAGCGCGCCTTCTCGCTGTGGCCCAACGCGGGTGAGGCCGACCCGCGCCCGGCGCAGGGGCACCCGTACCGCCGGGTCTCGCCGGTGCCACCGAGGCGTCCGGCGGTGCCGGCGTCCGCTCCTGGCGCGCTGCGGACGCCCGTTCGCGAGGCCGGCTGAGGACCGTGCCAGGACGCCGACCGGGCTCGCCAGCGGACGCTCGGGTTGCGAGGATGCGGACATGAGCCGCTCGCGCTGGACGCCCGCCGACATCCCCGACCTCAGCGGCCGGACCGCGGTGGTGACCGGTGCCAGCTCGGGTCTCGGTCTGCACACCAGCTTGGAGCTGGCCCGGCACGGTGCGCACGTGGTCATGACCGCCCGCGACCCGCACCGCGGGGACGAGGCGGTCCGTCAGGTCAGGATGCAGGCCGCGGGTTCTGGCCGGGAGCCGGACGTCGAGCTGCTGGTGCTCGACCTCGCCGACCTGTCGTCGGTGCGGTCCTTCGCGGCATCCGTGGTGGCCGCGCACCACTCGCTGGATCTGCTCGTCAACAACGCGGGCGTCATGGCGCTGCCCCGGCGCGAGACGACGGTGGACGGCTTCGAGCGGCAGCTGGCGACGAACCACTTCGGGCACTTCGCCCTCACCGGACTGCTGCTGCCGGCGCTGCTGAGCGGCCCTTCCCGGGTCGTCACGGTGTCGAGCATGGCGCACCGCATGGGCCGGATCGCGCTGGACGACCTGCAGTCCGAGCGCGAGTACTCACCCTGGAAGGCGTACGGCCAGAGCAAGCTCGCCAACCTGCTGTTCACGATGGAGCTGCAGCGGCGGGCGGACGCGTCGGGCGCCGACCTGGTCAGCGTGGCCGCGCACCCCGGCTGGTCGGCCACGAACCTGGTGCTCGCCGGCCCGGGCACCGGCCGGCCGCGGTGGCTGAGCACCGTTCTGGACGCCGGAAACCGGCTGGTCGCGCAGTCCGCCGAGGCCGGGGCGTGGCCGACGCTGTTGGCCGCCACCGACCCGGGTGTGCGGGGCGCCGAGTTCTTCGGCCCCGGGTCGCTCGGCGGTACGCGGGGCCACCCCGCCCGCACGGTCGCCCGAGGCCCGGCGTATGACCCGGATGTCGCGGCGGCGCTGTGGGAGCGGTCCAGTCAGCTGACCGGCGTGGCGTACGACTTCTCGCACGTGCCCACGTCCTGAGCCTCGTCGACCACCCGTTTCACCCACCAAGGAGGACCCATGGCCACCGCCATCTGGAACGGCCTGACCGTTGCCGAGAGCGACGACACCGTCGTCGTCGAGGGCAACCACTACTTCCCGCGCTCGGCCGTGCGGGACGACGTGCTGCGCGAGAGCAGCACCCACACGGTCTGCCCCTGGAAGGGGACGGCTTCGTACCTGAGCCTGGAGCTCGACGGGCAGCGCAGCGAGGATGCCGCGTGGTACTACCCGGAGCCCAAGCAGGCGGCAACGGAGATCAAGGACCGGGTCGCGTTCTGGAAGGACGTCACCGTCACCCCCTGACCCGGCCACGCCAGGAGCAGCGCGCGGCGCGAGGGGCATGTCACGGGCGCACCGTGACACGCCCCTCGGCCGGCGTCAGGAGGCGCGCGACGGCCTGGCGTCGTCTCCCGGCGCGTCGGTCCACGACTCCCAGAGGGCGGCGTACGGGCCGCCGGCCTCGACCAGCTCGTGGTGGCGGCCGATCTCGCTGATCCGGCCGTCCTCGACCACCGCCACCCGGTCCGCGTCGTGCGCGGTGTGCAGCCGGTGGGCGATGGCGACAACCGTGCGCCCGTTCAGCACCGCCGACAGCGACCGCTCGAGGTGGCGCGCCGCGCGCGGGTCCAGCAGCGAGGTGGCCTCGTCGAGGACCAGCGTGTGCGGGTCGTTCAGCACCAGACGGGCGAGCGCCAGCTGCTGGGCCTGCGACGGCGTCAGCTCCCTGGCTCCCGACCCGACCTCGGTGTCCAGCCCGGCGGGGAGTCGGTCCGCCCAGGTCAGGGCGTCGACGGCGGCGAGCGCGCCGCGCAGCTCCTCCTCGGACGCGCCCGGACGAGCCAGCCGGAGGTTGTCGGCCAGCGTGCCCACGAACACGTGGTGCTCCTGGGTGACCAGCGCGACGTGGCCGCGCAGATGGTCCAGGGGCAGATCAACCAGCGGCACGCCACCGACCTCGACCCGGCCGGTGCGCGGGCCGTGGATGCCAGCCAGCAGCCGGCCCAGCGTCGACTTGCCGGCCCCCGACGGCCCGACGACCGCGAGCCGCTCGCCCGGGACGAGCCGCAGCGAGACGTCCCGCAGGACGTCGTGACCCTCCCGGTACGCGTAGCGGACGTCGTGGGCCGCCATCCGCTCGTCCGCCGGCACGGCGCCGGTGGCCGTCCGGTCGTCCGGCACGTCGCCCACGCCGACGATCCGCGCGAACGACGTCGCACCGATCTGGACCTCGTCCAGCCAGGACAGCAGCTCGTCGACCGGTCCCATCAGCATCAGCACGTACAGCGTGACCGCGGTGACCTGGCCCACGGTGGCCTGCCCGTTCGAGGCAAGCCAGCCGCCCCACAGCAGGGCGGCCGCGACCGGCAGGACGTAGCAGAACTCGACCGAGGGGAACCAGACGCTTCGCAGCCACAGCGTGTACCGCTCGGCGCGGTAGCAGCCGCGCAGGTCGGCGTCCACGCGGCGGCGCCGTTCGTCCCCCAGCCCCAGCGCGTCGACCGTCCTGGCGCCGTCGACCGTCTCGGTCACCGTGCCGTTGAGCACCGCGTAGGACGCGCCCTCGGCCAGGTATCCCGCAGGCGCACGGCGCAGGTACCAGCGCGAGCTGACCCACAGCAGCGGCACCGCCATAACGACGGGCAGCAGCGCCACCTTCCAGCCGGCGGCGAAGGTCGCGCCGGTCGTCAGCAGGGTGGACACCACGGCTACGAGCACCGCCGGGACGGCGAACCGCACGGTGTGCGAAAGGGCATCGACGTCCCTGGTGGTTCGGGTCAGCAGGTCGCCCGTACCGGCCCGTTCGACGACCGAGAGCGGTAGGGCGACGACGCGCTCCACGAACTGCTCACGCAGCTGCGCGAAGACCCGCTCGCTCAGCACGAACGACTGCCGCCGCGCGGCCCAGGTCAGGGCGGTCTGGGCGAGCACGGCCACGGCCAGGACTGCGGCCAGGGAGTCGACGTCGCTGATGGTTGCGTTCCCACGCACGAGGTCGACCAGCCGCCCGATCACGGCCGGGCCCACCAGAGCCGCCAGCGCCGCCAGGCCGTGCAACGCCAGGGCCCACGCCAGCGCCCGGCGGTGGTCGCGCACCAGTGCGCGCGCCTCGTGGCGCACCAGCTGCGGCCCGGCGACGGGCAGCTTCGTCTCGTTCACTCGTCCTCCCCCCTGATCACAACCCGCCGGTAAGCGGGGTTCCTGCCAAGCAGCTCGCGGTGGGTTCCCTCGGCCACGACCCGCCCGCCGTGCAGGAACGCGACGTGGTCCGTGTGGTCGAGCAGCAACGGGCTGGCCGTCATGACCACGGTGGTGCGTCCGGCGCGGTGCTCGCGGATCCCGGCTGCGACCCGGGACTCGGTGTGCGCGTCGACGGCGCTCGTCGGCTCCACGAGGACGAGGGTGGGCGCATCGGTGAGCAACGCCCTCGTGAGCGACAACCGTTGCCGCTGGCCGCCGCTGAACGAGCGTCCGCGCTCCTCGACGTGGCTGTCCAGGCCGTTGGGCAGGGCATCGAGCACGTCGGTGGCCGCCGCCGCGCGGACGGCGGTCAGCACGGTCTCGTCGTCCGCCCCGCGCGGCCCGGCGAGCTGCTCATGCAGCGGGCCGGTGAACAGCCGCGGCTCGCTCTCGCTGACGACCACGTGCTCGCGCACCGACGCGAGCGGCATCAGGTCGAGCCGCTCGTCGCCGAGGGTCACTGGGGCGGCGGGCACGTCGACGAAGCGACCGAGCCGGTCGGCCAGCGCCGCGGTCTCCTCGGGGTGCTCGGAGACGACGGCGGTGAGCCGCCCGGGCTGCACGGTCAGGCCCGTGGTCGGGTCGTGCAGCGGCGCCGCGGGCTGGGGATCCCACCGACGGCCCGGAGTACGGTCGACCACCGCCGGACCGACACGGAGCACGTTGAGAATGCGGCCCGCCCCGATGACGGCCCGCGTCACCCGGTCGACCATCTCGGTGGCCGTCCGCAGCGGGGTCACCAGGAACGCCGACAGCCCGTAGAAGGTGATCAGCTCGCCGACGTCGATGCTGCCGCGCACGGCCATGCGGGCACCCAGCCAGGTGACGACCACGACGAACACCCCGGGCAGCAGCACCTGTGCGGCGTCGAGCGTCGCCTGGACGCCGGCCACCCGAACGCCGGAGCGCCGCACGAGCTCGGACCGCCGGCGGTAGCGCGCGACGAAGGTGTCCTCGCCGCCGATGCCGCGTAGCACCCGCAGGCCGGCCACGGTGTCGGCACCGAGGGTGGTCAGCCGGCCGAACTCCTCCCGCTGGACCGCCTGGCGACGCTGCAGCGGCCTCACCAGGACGCCGAGCGCGGCCGTGAGCACCGGGACCCCGACCAGCACGAGCAGCCCGAGCGGCAGCGAGATGCGGACGAGGACCACGGCGATGACCGCGTAGCTGGCGACGGCACCGGCGAAGCGCGCCGTGGCGTCGAACGCGCCCGAGCCGCATGGCGTCGTTGGTGACAGTGGCGACCACCTCGCCGGTCGGGACGGTTCGGGGCAGCGCCTCGCCGGTGCGAGCGGCGTGGTGTCCCAGCAGCTGCACGCACCGGAAGCTGGCCTGGAGCCAGTTGCTGACGGCGACGCGGTGCCGCAGCACGCCCGCGCCGGCCTGCAGGGCAGCGAGCCCCAGCACCGCCGCCGACCACAGCAGCAGCGCTCGTCCGTCGCCGGCGACGACGCCCTCGTTGACCCCGCGTCCCACCGCCACCGGCACCAGCGCCTGGCCAACCATCCACAGCATGCCCCAGCCGATCCCGAGAGCCAGGTCCGCCTTCTGCTGACGCCCGATCCACAGCAGGAAGTGCCACGGCCCCCTCAGGTCGGGGTCGCCCGGGTCGTCGTAGGGGAGCTCGCGCACGGTCACTCACGCTACGGGCTGGCACCGACAGGCCTCCACGCGTTTGCTCTCCGGGCCGACCCGGGGCCGTTGAGGGGCGCGACAGCGGGCCACGACCGCGGCCACGTACCGTCGTCCCGTGCTCCGGAACGCCCTGCGCCCCCGCTGGCTGGCGCTGCTCGCGCTGGTTCTCCTGGTGTGCGCGGCGTTCAGCTGGATGGGCTCCTGGCAGCTCGGCGTTGCACGGGACAAGGGTGCGGAGCAGGCCCGACGCGAGGTCGCCACCAGCCCCAGGGTGCCCTTGGAGCAGGTGCTGCAGCCGCAGCAGGGCTTCCCCGTGGTCGCCGACGGACGTCGGGTCGGCGTCCGGGGCGAGTACGACCCAGGCCGGCACGTGCTGGTCTCTGGCCGGCTGCAACACGGGGTCAGCGGCTGGTGGGTCGTCACGGCGGTCCGGACCTCGGCCGGGGCCTGGCTCCCCGTGGTCCGTGGCTGGGTGCCCTCGCCCAGCGACCCCGCGGTGTCCGCCGACCGCGTCCCGACCGGACCGGTGCTGCTGCAGGGAGTCCTGCAGCCGGACGACCCGCCGGCCGAGGGCGCCGCGCCCGTCGGCTCGGAGTCCGGCGCGGGCAGCGGCTCAGCGCGGCCGCCGGAGCAGCTGCGGGCGCTCGACGCCGCGGAGCTGGTCAACCTCTGGGGCGCCCCGATCTACAACGGGTTCCTGGTCCTGACCGGCGAGCAGCGCGTCCAGCAGACGGCCGGGCAGCCAACGGGAATGGTTGCAGGGCCGCAGCGCGTGCCGCCGCCCACTGTGCAGCCCAGCGGACTGGCCTGGCGCAACGTGGCCTACGCCGTCCAGTGGTGGGTGTTCGCAGGGTTCGCACTCGTGCTGTGGTGGAAGATGGTGGCGCAGGACGCCCGCGAGCGAGAGGCCGCGGAGCGAGGCGGGATGGACGACGGAGGAACGGCGTGAGCGTCAGTGGTACGCGAGACGGAACGCGAAAGGGTGCGGGCAGCGGTGTCGGCCCGGCTCTGCGCCGGTTCGAGATCATGGCGTTCGTCGTCGGCGTCGGGCTGCTGATCCTGTGCCTGGAGGTCGTGCTGCACTACGGCTTCGACAACGACTCGCTGGCGTGGTGGAGCCCGATCCACGGCGTCCTCTACCTGCTGTACGTCGTGACGACGGCCGACCTCGGCATGCGCGTGCGCTGGTCGCTGGGGCGCATGGTCGGCGTCATGCTCGCCGGGGTCGTCCCGTTCTTCTCCTTCGTCATGGAGCGCAAGGTGGCCCGGGAGCTCCACGGCCGCTGACGCGCCGAGGATGGCGTGGGCGGCCGTCGATACCCTGGGCTGGTGACCGACGCGCCCGACGACCTCGAGTCCCGCCCCGTTCTCGTCCTGGACTTCGGGGCGCAGTACGCCCAGCTCATCGCCCGCCGCGTGCGGGAGGCCAACGTCTACAGCGAGGTCGTGCCGCACACGACGTCGGTGGACCGGCTGCTCGCGCGCGACCCGGCCGCGATCGTGCTGTCCGGCGGCCCGAGCAGCGTCTACGAGGAGGGCGCGCCCGCCGTCGACCCGGCCCTGTTCAAGGCCGGTGTGCCGGTCCTGGGCATCTGCTACGGCTTCCAGGCGATGGCGCAGGGCCTGGGCGGCGAGGTGGCGAAGACCGGTCAGCGCGAGTACGGCGGCACGCCGGCGCGGGTGCGGACCGACGAGTCCACGCTCTTCTACGGCCAGACCGACGAGCAGTCGGTCTGGATGAGCCATGGGGACAGCGTGCAGGCACCACCCGAAGGCTTCCGGGTCACCGCCGAGACCGTCGGGGCCCCGGTCGCCGCCTTCGAGGACGACGAGCGCAGGCTCTACGGCCTGCAGTGGCACCCCGAGGTGATGCACTCCACGTTCGGCCAGCGCGTGATCGAGAACTTCCTGACCCGCGGCGCCGGGCTGGAGCAGACCTGGACGACCGGCAACGTCGTTGACGAGCTGGTGGAGCGGGTGCGCGCCCAGGTCGGGGACGCGCGGGTGATCTGCGGGCTGTCCGGCGGTGTGGACTCCTCGGTGGCGGCGGCGCTCGTCCAGCGCGCAGTCGGCGACCAGCTCACCTGCGTGTTCGTCGACCACGGGCTGCTGCGCGAGGGTGAGGCCGAGCAGGTCGAGCGGGACTTCGTCGAGGCCACCGGCGTCGACCTGAAGGTCGTGAACGCGCAGGAACAGTTCCTGAAGGCGCTCGCCGGCCTGACCGACCCCGAGGCCAAGCGCAAGGCGATCGGTCGCGAGTTCATCCGGGTCTTCGAGCAGGCGGCCCGCGAGGTGGTCGGCGAGGCCGCCTCCGACGGTCACCCGGTGCGTTTCCTCGTGCAGGGCACCCTCTACCCGGACGTCGTCGAGTCCGGTGGCGGAGAGGGCGCGGCCAACATCAAGAGCCACCACAACGTCGGAGGGCTGCCCGAGGACCTGCAGTTCGAGCTCGTCGAGCCGCTGCGGATGCTCTTCAAGGACGAGGTCCGCGCCGTCGGGCTCGAGCTCGGTGTGCCAGAGGGCATCGTGTGGCGACAGCCGTTCCCCGGCCCGGGCCTGGGCATCCGGATCATCGGTGAGGTGACGGCGGACCGGCTGGCCACGCTGCGCCGGGCCGACGCGATCGCGCGCGAGGAGCTCACCGCCGCGGACCTCGACCGCGCGATCTGGCAGTGCCCGGTGGTGTTGCTCGCCGACGTGCGCTCCGTGGGCGTCCAGGGCGACGGCCGCACGTACGGGCACCCCGTCGTGCTGCGGCCGGTGTCGAGCGAGGACGCCATGACGGCGGACTGGACGCGCGTGCCGTACGACGTGCTGGCGCGGATCTCCACCCGGATCACCAACGAGGTCGCGGAGGTGAACCGGGTCGTCCTGGACGTCACGAGCAAGCCCCCAGGCACCATCGAGTGGGAGTGAGCATCCCAGCCCGCGACGCGTAACGGTTCGTGCGTGCGCTGACGATCTCGAGCTCCGCACGGCTGACGTCCGTGAAAGATTGTCTCCGCGCGCCGCAGCAGCGAGGAGGACGGTCCTGCCACGGCGGACTTTGTCGATGCTGCACAATGCGCGCCGTGGACGTGCGTACGCACCCGGAGGGCGCCGACCGTGGCGATGCAGGGGCGCCGGACTGGTTCGCCGTCTTGGAGTCGGTGGGTGACCGGCTGGTGCCCGCACGCGCGGACTGGGCCCTGGTGCACGTGCGCGCCTCGGTCCTGGAGGTGGTGCGGGCGGGCGGGCCAAAAACGCTGCGGGACGCGGACATCGGTGCGCCCGAACCGGGGGAGCCACTGTCGATCGTCGCCCTGCGTCACCGGGAACCGGATCCGGAGGTCGCCCTGCACCGGCTGGTGCTGCAGCTGTCCCCGCGGGTGGGGGACCCGTACGGGTCCGGACGGGTCACGGCCACCGGCGTCAGCCGGCTGGCCTCACAGGTTGACCCGGCGCACCTGCGCGCCATCGCGACGGACCCGGACAACCTGCGGCTGCTGGAGGCGCTCGACCTTGGCAGTGCGGTGATCACACCGGTGGTGGCCGGTTCCTTGGTCATCGGCGCCCTGAACCTGGTGTGGTCCCGGCGCGCCGCCGCCTCCCGCGCAGACCTGGCGGACGCCGAGGAGCTCGGTCGGCGGATCGGGGCCGCCCTGGACCGGTCGCTTCCCGCCACCGCCAGGCTCGGGCGCGCGCCGAAGCAGGGACCGCGTCCGGCGGGATGGCGGCCGCCCGCGGAGGGCAACCCGGTCGCAGCCGCCCGGGCGTGGGCGCGCCGGATGCTGCCAGAGGTGGTCGACCGGCCGACCCGGGTCGACCTTGCGGACGACCTCGACCTCGTGGTCTCCGAGCTGGTGGGCAACGCGCTCCGCCACGCCGACAGCCTGCGTGCTGTCACCCTGGAGGGTCGTGGTCCCCTGCTCCGCGTGGCGGTTCTGGACGGCGACGACCGCTCGCCGACCGTGCGCGAGCCCGGGGCCGACCTGGAGAGCGGGCGCGGGATGGTGCTCGTTGGAGCCCTGAGCGCCGCGTGGGACGTCTGGCACGACGTCGCACATGGTGGCAAGTCGGTGTGGGCGGACCTGCCCGTGTGACGACGTGTTTCCCTTGGAGCTACGCGATGGCCCGGGTGTCGACCTCGACGGCGAGCAGCGCGACGTCGTCGTCGAGGTGGCCGTTGGCCCACTGCACGAGCGCCGCACGGAGCGCGCCGAGGCCCTCCGGCAGCGTCCCGCTGCCGAGCGTCGGCGTGACCAGCTGCTCGGCCGGGAAGAAGACCCGGTCCTTGGGACGGCGGGCCTCTGTCATCCCGTCCGTGTAGAGGAGCAACCGGTCGCCCGGCTCCAGCTCCAGGTTCAACGGCCCCGGGCGGGTCCCCAGCCCCAGCGGCGGGCTGGCATGCGCGGGCGCGAGCTGCACGGTGATCCCGCGACGGACCAGGAACGGTCCGGGGTGCCCCGCGTTGACGATCGTGAGGCAACACTCGTCGTCCACCTGGGCGAGGACTGCGGTGGTGAAGTCCTCGGGACCGGACACGCGGGACACCGCACGGTCGAGGTCGGCGGCCAGCGTGCACAGGTCCGGACGCTCGTGCGCCCGCTCGCGGAAAGCGCCGAGGATCACCGAGGCCAGCCGGACCGCCTCGAGGCCCTTCCCCCGCACGTCCCCGATCAGCAGCCGCACACCGTACGGCGTGGGCAGCGCCGCGTACAGGTCCCCGCCGAGGCTCGCCTCGCGGGCCGCGCTCTCGTAGTGCGCCGACAGCCGAAGCAAGCCGACCCGGTCGGGGACGGGGGGCAGGACCGCTCGCTGGGCCACGTCCGCCACCCGGAGCAGGTCAGCAAGGCGGGCCTCCCGCCGAAGACGCACGGCGGCGGCCGCCACCGCGAGCACACCGCCGCCGGCGATGAGGAT
>DATFPQ010000270.1:0-3435 GCA_035264765.1 Actinomycetales bacterium
TGCATCGGCCCGGACGTCGGCTCGTGCATCGGCCCGGACGTCGGCTCGGAGGTCCGTTCGGCGGTCGGCTCGGCGGTCGGCTGGGTGCCCCTCAGCTCGGCGGCCAGCACGTCCGCGGTCAGGTCCGACGCGTGGTCGTGCGCCTGCCCGGCCAGCACCACCGTCCCGTCCGGGAGCCGGACGGCCAGCGACTGGTGCCCCGCGGTGTGCCCGGGTGTCGGCAGCACCAGCACGCCCGGCCACACCTCCGCCTCGCCGTCCAGCACCTCGTAGCGCACCTGCGGGTAGTCGACCAGCTCCGGCACCGTGTACCCCTCCTCGTGCGCCAGCTCCAGCTCGCGTCGCTGGGCCAGCACCGGTCGGCCGGCCAGCAGCCGGTTGCCGCCGCAGTGGTCGAAGTGCAGGTGGCAGTTGACGACGAGGTCCACGTCCGCCAGCTCGGCACCCTGCTCGGCGAGCGCCATGCGCAGGTCGCGGCGCACCGGGCGGTAGTGCGCCTCCGTCTCGGCGTCCACGGTCCCGATGCCGGTGTCGAGCAGCAGCAGGCCGTCCGGGTGGCGCACCAGGTAGGCGAGCACCACCTCGGCGCGGGCGCGGCCGTCCGGCGTCTCGCTGCCGGGCCGCACGAAGGTCCCCAGCCGCAGCCGGTGCACCGAGCTCCCCAGGGTCATCGGCGCATCGCACCACGCGGGTCGGCTCGGGGTCCACCCCGCGGGCGGATGTCGGCTCTGCTGGAGCGGCCCGGCAGGTGCGAGACTCCCGCCATGTCGACGACGACCTCCCCGGTGACCCTGGATGACGTGCGGGCTGCCCGAGAGGTGCTCGCCGGCGTCGTGCGCCCCACGCCGCTGGAGTACAGCCGGGCCCTGTCCGAGCGCGTGGGCGGCCCGGTGCACCTCAAGTGCGAGAACCTGCAGCGGGCCGGCTCGTTCAAGATCCGCGGCGCGTACACCCGGATGTGCCGGCTCTCCGCGCAGGAGAAGGCGCGGGGGGTGGTGGCCGCGAGCGCCGGCAACCACGCGCAGGGCGTTGCCCTCGCTGCCCAGCTGTTGGGCATCTCCTCCACGGTGTTCATGCCGACCAGCGCGCCGATCCCCAAGCTGCTGGCAACGCGGGGGTACGGCGCCCATGTGGAGCTCATCGGGTTGTCGGTGGACGACGCCCTGGTGCGGGCCCGGCAGTACGCGGCCGAGACCGGCGCCGTCCTGATCCACCCGTTCGACCACGCGGACATCGTCGCCGGACAAGGGACGGTCGGGCTGGAGGTCCTGGAGGAGTGTCCGGATGTCCAGACCGTTCTCGTCTGCACCGGAGGCGGTGGCCTGCTCGGCGGGATCGCGACGGCGATCAAGGGCATCCGGCCGGACGTTCGGATCGTCGGCGTGCAGGCCGAACGAGCCGCGGCCTACCCGGCGTCGCTGGCGGCCGGGCGCCCGGTCCCGCTGGAGCGGATGAGCACGATGGCCGACGGGATCGCCGTCGGCTGCCCCGGCGAAGTCCCGTACGCGCTCGTCGAGGCCCTGGTCGACGAGGTCCGCACGGTGGACGAGGACGCGCTGTCGCGAGCCCTGCTGTTCCTGCTCGAGCGGGCCAAGCTGGTCGTGGAGCCGGCGGGCGCGGCCGGTGTTGCCGCGGTGCTCGACGATCCCCGCGCATTCGAACCGCCCGTCGTCGCGGTGCTCTCCGGAGGGAACATCGACCCGCTGCTGATGCTGCGCGTGATCCGGCACGGCATGGTGGCGGCCGGTCGCTACCTGCAGTTCCGGCTGCGGGTACCTGACACTCCCGGGTCGCTGGCCGCGCTGCTCGCGGTCCTCGCCGGCACGGACGCCAACGTGCTCGAGATCGAGCACGTGCGCACGGGCAGCCAGCTGCACGTGGACGAGGTGGAGGTCGCCCTCCAGCTCGAGACCAAGGGACACGAGCACGCCGAGTCGGTGCTGGCCACGTTGCGCGCCGCCGGGTACGCGCCCCTGTTCGGCTGACCCGTCGTCCCTAGCAGGCTCTTTGCCGCCAGCAAGGAGGTCACCCATGTCCGGTCCCGCTGGCAAGCCTTGTCCTGCGGTGCCGCTGTCGGACCCATCTGTCAGGGTGTGCGCATGACCGACGCGGTTGTGGCGGAGGGCCTGGTCAAGCGGTACGGCGACGTGACCGCGTTGGATGAGCTCAGCCTCAGCGTGCCCGAGGGCACCGTGCTCGGCCTGCTCGGCCCGAACGGCGCGGGCAAGACGACGACCGTGCGCGTTCTCACCACGCTGCTGCGGCCGGACGCCGGGCGGGCCGAAGTCGCGGGGGTCGACGTGCTCGCCCGTCCCCGGGAGGTCCGGCGCAGGATCGGCCTCTCGGGCCAGTACGCCGCGGTCGACGAGTACCTGACCGGCTACGAGAACCTCGACATGGTCGGCCGCCTCTACCACCTCGGACGACGTCGGTCGGCCGACCGGGCCCGCGAGCTGCTCGAGCGCTTCCGGCTGGACCGGGCGGCGGACCGCCCGGTGAAGACCTACTCCGGCGGCATGCGCCGTCGGCTCGACCTGGCCGGTGCGCTGGTGGCCGACCCGCAGGTGCTCTTCCTGGACGAGCCGACCACGGGTTTGGACCCGCGCAGCCGGCAGGACATGTGGCAGGTCATCGCCGACCTCGTCGCGGGCGGCACCACGCTGCTGCTCACGACCCAGTACCTAGAGGAGGCGGACCGGCTGGCGAACCGCATCGTCGTCATCGACACCGGCCGGGTGATAGCCGAGGGCACCGCGGACGAGCTCAAGGACCGCCTCGGTGGCGAGCGCCTCGAGGTGGTCATCGCGGACGGCGCGCGGCTGGACGAGGTGCGCTCGGTGCTGGCGCTCGTGGGGGCGGGAGAGGTGAGCGTCGCGGTGCGGGCCCGACGGCTGTCGGTGGCGGTCAACGGTGGCACCGGCGCTCTCGTCGACGCCCTCCGCCGGTTCGACGAGATGGGTGTCGTGGTGCAGGACGTCGGGCTGCATCGTCCGACGCTGGACGACGTGTTCCTGACCCTCACCGGTCACGCGGCGGAGGCGCCCGGCGACGACGACGAGGACGCGGACGACGACGGCGTGCCCGCGGTCAAGGATCGGTCGGGCCGACAGGAAGCCAGGGCATGAGCGCCTTCTCCGCGCTGGGCGACGGAGCGGTCGTCGCCAAGCGCAACCTGATCAAGATCAAGCGCGTGCCGGACCTGCTCGTCTTCACCACGCTGCAGCCGATCATGTTCGTGCTGCTCTTCGCCTTCGTCTTCGGGGGCTCCATCCAGGTGCCCGGCGTCAACTACCGCGAGTTCCTGATGGCGGGGATCTTCGCGCAGACCGTGGTCTTCGGGGCGACGCTGACCGGCACCGGCCTGGCCGACGACATGCACAAGGGCATCATCGACCGCTTCCGCTCGCTGCCGATGTCCCGCTCGGCGGTGCTCGT
>DATFPQ010000271.1:0-3575 GCA_035264765.1 Actinomycetales bacterium
GACGTCGACGTTCTGGTGGCGCGCGGCCAGAGGTCAGGGCGGGTGGGGATGCTGGTCGCTAGGGGTGTCGACGTGGCGGCGAGGGAGTCGTTTCCCTTGTCGTCGACTGGAACGAAGGCAGGGACGTCCTGAGCCCACGGCCGCCCTGAGCCCACGGCCGCCTGCAACCACTCGGCGAGGGAGCCGTCCGGCCCGCGGTGGTCGGCCCCAAGGAGCCCGACGCGCAGCCGTCCGGCGTCTTGGCCAGCCGGCGTCGTACACGGCGTGGTCCCGGACGTACTGCGCCATCGCGTCTCCGGCGCCCAGGCGCTCCTTCATCTTGGCGTGGGCGATGTCGCGCGAGACGACGAGCGAGCCGGACACTCACAGCCGCGCGGTGACTGGATGCCGGTGAGCAGGAGCCGCCGGTGCCGGGAAGCCAGCACCACCGGGTCGTCGTGGCATAAGTATTCGCCGACGAAGGACGCCGATGCCGAGTTGGCGGCCTCAGCTCGAGGATCTCCTGCTCCAGCCGGGTAACCCCGAACGTATGTCCCGCAGGAGGTCCGGACGTCGGCAGATCGTCCAGGTTCTTCACGGAGGCGTAGTTCGCGGGCTTCAGAGCGAACCGGCGCTCGTGCCGCCGACCACGACGGCCAGATGGTAAGGCGGGCACGCCGCGGTACCGATCGAGCAGCTTCGAGCAGGCGTAAAACGCCTCGAGGTCGACGTCCAGGAACGACCGTTCGCCGGGCCCATCGATGGTGGGGACGCCCTCAGGCGTCAGCAACCGGTACGGCGTTCGGTCGGTGGCCACGCGGAGTTCGTTCGCAGAGCGAAGTCCGGAGTGGCCACGGCGCGAAGGCCATCTACCCCCAGCAAGACGCTGGCACGTCCCCTGTTGAGACCATGCGGCGGCCAACGCCCCGCCATTACCCTTGCCACACCGAGAAAGGTCAATCGATGGTTCTCCCGTGGGTGCTCGGGGTTGGCGCCCTGGTCTACCTGGCCGTGGCTGCCTATGTCTGGCACCACCGCTGGGCGGTCGGGGCGCGCGCGCTCACCGTGCTCCTGCTGTCCGCAGCGGTATGGACGCTGCTGTACGTCGTCGAGGTCTCCCGTCCCGATCCTCGGATGCAGGAGCGCTGGGGCGACATCAAGTACATCGGCATCGTGGTCCTCCCACCGGCTCTTCTCGCGTTCGCCCTGCAGTACACCGGCCGGCGCCGACACATCCGCCGACGATGGTTGGCGGCGCTGGCCGTGGAGCCCGTCCTGCTGCTTCTGGCGCTGGCGCTGCCAGCCACTCACGACCTCGTGCGCTACGTGAAGGACGACGCGCGGTACGGAAGCTACGCCTTCGTCGAAGCTGGCCCGCTGTTCTGGGCCAACCTGGGCTACAGCTACGGCCTCATCGTGGTGGCGATCGGTCTGCTGGTGCTGGACCTGGTGCGGGTCCGGACGCGGTACGCGCGGCAGGCGTGGACCCTGATGGTTTCGGTCCTCATCCCGCTGGCCGTCAACGCGCTCTACAACGGCCGCAAGCTGATGCATTTCCCCACGGGGAACATCGACCCCACCCCGCTGGGGTTCAGCCTCGCCTGCTTCGTCCTGGTGTGGGGTTTCTTTCGGTTCCGCCTGCTCGACATCGTGCCGGTGGGCAGGCGCCAGGTCGTTGAGCGGATTCCTGACGGCGTGGTGGTGACCGACGCTCGCGACGTCGTGGTCGACGCGAACCCGGCCGCCGGCCGGCTGAGCGGCGCGAACCGGGCGGCGATCATCGGCCGGGACCTGTCCGACGTGCTTCCGCCCGTGGCAGAGGTGGGCCGGTCCGCGGCGCTGAACGAGCAGATCGGCGGGGGATGCACCATTGCCACCGAGGAAGGCGTCCTCGACCTGTCGGTGACGGTGAGCCCGTTGCCGGATGCCACGTCCCCGACGGGGCGGCTGTTCGTCCTGCGCGACGTCACGGCCCAGCGGGAGGTGGAACGACGGCTGCGCGAGCTAGCCGCGGAGAGGCAGGGCATCATCGACACCCTGCAGCGCGGGCTGTACCCGGCACAGTTGCCTCGGATCCCGGGGATCGACGTGTCGGCCGCGCTCGACCCGGCGGAGACGCACACAGCGATCGGCGGGGACTTCGTCGACGTGCGCCCGAGCTCGTCGGGTCAGTGGAGTCTCATGCTCGGCGACGTGGTTGGCAAGGGTGCCGGCGCGGCGACGCTCACGGCTCTGGTGCGCCATACGGCGCTGGCCCTCACGGTGCTGGGCTGGCCGCCGTCCCGGGTTCTCGCCGGTGTGAGCGCGGCCATCGCGGCGGAGGAGGCCTTCGAGCTGCCGGAAGCCGATCCCAGGTTCTGCACGCTGGCGCTCGTGAGCCTGAAGCCTGAGCCGTCGGGCGCCGAGGTGGTCCTGTCGCTCGGGGGACACCCGTGCCCGATGCTGGTGCCCGCCACCGGTCCCATCGTGGAGGTCGGGCGGCCCGGTTCTCTGCTCGGGATCGTGGACCCACCGGAGCTGCACGACGTCACGCTGCGGCTGTGCCCTGGGGACGCGCTCGTGCTCTTCAGCGACGGCGTCGTGGAGACCCGTCGGGCCAGCGTCCCGTTCGGTGAGGAGCGGCTGGTCGACCTGCTCCAAGCGACCCGAGGCCTGCCCGCGTCGGACGTGGTCGGTGCCATCGTGGGGGAGGTCCGACGCTACGGGCACTCCGGCGAGGGTCGCGACGACGTCGCCGTGCTGGTGGTGCGGGTGGGGGAGAGCGGCGACTCGTCAGCGAGTCCGCCGTCGGAGTGAGAGTCCTTTCGACACCCGCGCATAGCACATTTGACGGTTGTCATGCGTCCGTTATCCACAGGCTTGCCTTGCAGCGCAGCCGTTTTGGGTCGGGCCAGACTGTCGGTGGTGGCCGCTAGCGTCATCTCCATGGATCAGAGGCGACCTCCGGACGGCGGGTCGGGCGCCGTGCCCGACGCGGTGCCGGGCGGTGCGCTGGGCACGAGGCCGGATGCCGGGATGGGCTCGGTATGCCATGGCGGACCGGGCGCCGTGGCCGACGCAGTGCCGGGCGCTGCGCTCGGCGCCGGGATCGCCTCTGTGCCGGACGACGGCTCGGCGTGGGGCCTGCTGCTGCGCGATGTCGAGGCGGTGGCCGGCGAGCCGACCTGGCGCCACGGCGAGGACGACCTGGTCGACCGGCTGCGCGAGTACGAGGCGGTCCGGGCCCGCCTCGACGCGCACCGCCTCGCGCTGGTCCGCGACCTGGACGCCCGCGGCTGGGCCGCGGCGGTCGGGGCGGCCTCGACCCAGGCCTGGTTGGCGCAGGTGCTGCGGGTGGACCCCAGGGTCGCGGCGGCCGACGTGCGGGCGGCCCGGGCGCTGGACCCGGCCGCCGACGCGGCCCCGGAGCCCGGGCTGCCGGTGCTCACCGGCCCCGCCCGGACCGACGAGGACCCCACGCTGGCGGCGACCGGCCGCGCCCTGGCCGAGGGTGGGGTGTCGCGGGCGCACGCCGACGCGGTGCTGGCCAGCGTTCGGGGCCTGCCGCCGCACCCGGACGCCGCGACCCGCGAGGACCTGGTGGCGCGGGCGGAGGC
>DATFPQ010000272.1:0-12665 GCA_035264765.1 Actinomycetales bacterium
CGCCATCGCGATGAAGCCCACGGACGGCCTGGTCCGTGGGATGAGCGTGCGCGACACCGGCGCCGGCATCTCGGTTCCCGTCGGTGACGTCACCAAGGGCCACGTCTTCAACGCCACCGGCGACGTGCTCAACCTCAAGGAGGGGGAGCACTTCGAGGTCACCGAGCGCTGGCCGATCCACCGCAAGGCGCCGGCGTTCGACCAGCTCGAGTCCAAGACCGAGATGTTCCAGACCGGCATCAAGGTCATCGACCTGCTCACCCCGTACGTGCTCGGCGGCAAGATCGGCCTGTTCGGCGGCGCCGGCGTCGGCAAGACGGTGCTGATCCAGGAGATGATCGCCCGCGTGGCCCGCGACCACGGCGGCGTGTCGGTCTTCGCCGGGGTCGGCGAGCGCACCCGCGAGGGCAACGACCTGATCGAGGAGATGACCGACACCGGCGTCATCGGCCAGACGGCTCTCGTCTTCGGCCAGATGGACGAGCCGCCGGGCACCCGGCTGCGCGTCGCGCTGTCGGCGCTGACCATGGCGGAGTACTTCCGCGACGTCCAGAACCAGGACGTGCTGTTGTTCATCGACAACATCTTCCGGTTCACCCAGGCCGGCTCCGAGGTGTCCACGCTGCTCGGCCGCATGCCGTCCGCCGTGGGCTACCAGCCGACGCTCGCCGACGAGATGGGCGTGTTGCAGGAGCGCATCACTTCCACCCGTGGTCACTCGATCACCTCGATGCAGGCGATCTACGTGCCGGCCGACGACTACACCGACCCGGCCCCGGCCACGACGTTCGCGCACCTGGACGCCACGACCGAGCTCTCGCGTGACATCGCCTCGCTCGGCATCTACCCGGCCGTGGACCCGCTGACCTCGACGTCGCGGATCCTCGACCCGCGCTACATCTCGCAGGCGCACTACGACACCGCGGTGCGAGTCAAGCAGATCCTGCAGCGCAACAAGGAGCTCCAGGACATCATCGCGATCCTGGGCATCGACGAGCTCTCCGAGGAGGACAAGGTCCTCGTCAACCGGGCGCGTCGCATCCAGCGGTTCCTGTCGCAGAACACCTACGTCGCCAAGCAGTTCACCGGCATCGAGGGCTCCACGGTGCCGCTGGACGAGACGGTGGAGGCGTTCACGAAGATCGCGGACGGCGAGTTCGACCACGTCGCCGAGCAGGCCTTCTTCATGTGCGGTGGCCTGGAGGACGTCGAGCGCAACTGGGCGGACATCCAGAAGTCGCTCTGACGGCTCAGCACAACGGCGGAGCTCTACGGCGGGCCGGCCGGACCTACGGGTCCGGCCGGCCTTCGTCGTCTGCGCTCGCTTGCTGCGCTCAGGCGGCCGCGGCTGCGCTACCTTCCGTCCGTGACCGAGACCCCTGACCAGTTCTACGCCCGGGTCCGGGCCGCCGCCGACGACGAGGGCCGGCTGCCGCTGTCGCGGATGACCGCGTGGGACGTCTTCCCGTTCGAGCCGGACGGCCTGCGGGTGGTCCCGCTGCGGCCGCCCGTTCTGCCGGAGCCGGCCCGGCGGGGTGAAGGCGGCAACGAGTGCGATGTCTGCAGCCGGGCGGACGCGCGGAACAGCGACGACGCCGAGATCTGGCGGAACGAGCGCTGGCGGCTGCTGGTCTGGCCCGAGAGCGGTGCCCCGCTGGTACTCATGCTGCAGCCGCTTGCGCACCACGACCTGGCCGACCTCCCGGACGACCTGGCCGCCGAGCTCGGCCAGCTCACCGTCTCGGTCGCCCGCGCCGTCGAGGCGCTGCCGCACGTGTCGCGCTGCCACGTCAGCCGCTGGGGCGACGGTGGTGCGCACCTGCACGTGTTCTTCTTCGCGCGTCCGGAGGGCTTCCCCCAGCTGCGCGGCACCTGCCTGGCGATCTGGGACGACCTGCTGCCCGCGACGGCGAGCGAGGTGCTGAGCGCCAACGCCGGGGCGGTGGCTCGGGCCCTGGCCGGGTGGCACGGAGGCAGTCCCCGTTGAGGCGTACGACCGGTTGCAACGGGTAGGGTGTGCTGTACCGCCAGGTTGTGTGTCGCATGCATGCCGCGTTCGCCCCGGGCGGTACCAGCTGACGACGTCGAGGAAGGACTTCCGTGGCGCTGACCGTGGAGCTCGTGGCGGCCGACCGCAAGATCTGGGACGGAACGGCCGCACGCGTCAGCGCCCGCACCGTCGACGGTGAGATCGGCATCCTGCCGGGCCACGCGCCGCTGCTCGGGGTAATGGTCGAGGGCGAGGTGCGGATCGCCGGCGAAGGGTCCGACGTGGTGGCCACGGTCGACGGTGGTTTCCTGTCCGTCGACCACGACCGGGTGACGATCGTCGTCGAGTCGGCCGAGGTCGGCTCCGGCCAGGCTCGCTGAGCTTACGGGCATGGGCGGCCTCTGGATCCCGCTGGAGGTCGTTGGCGCCCTGCTCCTGGCCGTCGTGGTCCTGACGGCCGCCGTCGTGGCCCGCCGCCGCTGGCTCAGCCGCGGACTGGGGACGTTCGACTGCTCGTTGCGAACCGTGGAGGCGTCCCTCGGCAAGGGCTGGCGGCTCGGCGTCGCCCGATACGAGGCCGACCGGATCGAGTGGTTCCGCGTCTTCTCGGCCCGGGTGCGTCCCAGCCGGGTGCTGCGGCGCGGCGACGTGATGGTGCAAGGCCGGCGCTACCCGCAGGGGCCGGAGGCCTTCTCGGTGATGCCCGGCTCCATCGTCCTGCGCTGCCGCGACCGGGGACGCTTCGTCGAGCTGGCCATGAGCGAGCAGGCGTCCACCGGCTTCGCCTCCTGGCTGGAGGCCGCGCCGCCCGGGCAGAACGTGTCCGTGGCCTGACCGCCCTCGCTGCGCGGAATATCGCGTCATCGTGGCAACGAGGATCGCTGGGGCGCACGACGTTGCCACGATGACGCGCATACGGCACGGCACGGCACGGCACGGTGACGGCACGGCACGGTGACGGCCACGCGGGCGCGGCTGGCCGCCGGGGTGGTCAGGAGGTCGGGGGAGCCGCGCGGCCGCCGCCCGGCTGCCACAGGACGTCGCCGCCGCGGCCGTGGTTGGCGTACCGCGCGAGGACGAACAGCAGGTCGGACAGCCGGTTCAGGTAGCGGGCGGTGAGCGGGTTCACTCCGCCGTCCGTGCCGCTTCCGTACGCCTCCAGCGCCGCCCAGGTCGAGCGCTCCGCCCGCCGGGCGACCGTGCGGGCCACGTGCAGGTACGCGCTGCCCGGCGTACCGCCGGCGAGGACGAAGGAACGCAGCGTCGCAAGCTCCTCGCCGAAGCGGTCGCACCCAGCCTCGAGCTCGACGACCCAGGGCTCCTGCACCCGCAGCGGCGGGTGCTCGTACGAGGGGGCCAGCGGAGTGCACAGGTCCGCGCCGACGTCGAAGAGGTCGTTCTGGATGCGGGTCAGCACCGCGACGACGTCCTCGGACAGGTCCCCGCAGGCCACTGCGACGCCGATCGCCGCGCCGGTCTCGTCCACGTCGGCGTAGGCCGCGAGCCGGACGTCGGTCTTGGCCGTGCGGCTGAAGTCGCCCAGCCCCGTCGTCCCGTCGTCGCCGGTGCGCGTATAGATGCGGGAGAGCACGACCATGCGGCTCACACTAGCCTTGCCGGTCGTGGAGAGGTTCCGGGTCGTCGGCGGCGGGCCGCTGCGCGGCGAGATCGCGGTGGTGGGCGCCAAGAACAGCGCGCTGAAGCTGATGGCCGCCACCCTGCTCGCGCCGGGCACGAGCACGCTCACGAACGTGCCCGACATCGTCGACGTCTCCATCATGGCCGAGCTCCTGCGTCGGCTCGGCTGCTCGGTGACCCACGACGTCGCGGCCGGGCGGGTCGAGATCGACGTCCCCGAGCGCCCCGGCCACCGGGCGGACTACGAGCTGGTCCGGGCCATGCGCGCGTCGATCAGCGTCCTGGGCCCGCTGACCGCGCGCTGCGGTATCGCCGACGTCGCGGTGCCCGGTGGCGACGCGATCGGCTCGCGCGGCCTCGACCTGCATGCCTCGGGGCTGACCCGGCTCGGCGCGACGGTCCACGTGAACCACGGGTACCTGGTCGCCGAGGCTCCGGACGGGCTGGTGGGGGCGCCGGTCGCACTCGACTTCCCGTCGGTGGGTGCGACCGAGAACGTGCTGATGGCCGCCGTGCTGGCCCGCGGGACGACGGTCATCGACAACGCCGCGCGCGAGCCGGAGATCGTCGACCTGGCCCAGATGCTGGTCGCGATGGGCGCCGACGTGGAAGGCGCCGGGACGTCGACCGTCGTGGTTAGCGGCGCCGAGGGCCTGCGGCCCGTGGAGCACCGGGTCGTCGCCGACCGGATCGCTGCCGGCACCTGGGCCTTCGCCACGGCGATGACCCGCGGCGACGTCACCGTGCGCGGCGCCGAGGCGGCCCACCTGACCTTCGTGCTCGACAAGCTCACCGACGCCGGGGTGGTGGTGGAGCCGATGGCGGACGGGCTCCGGGTCATCTGCCCCCGGCGCCCGCGCGCCTTCGACGTCATGACCCTGCCGTACCCCGGGTTCCCCACGGACCTGCAACCGTTCGCTCTCGTGTACGACGCCGTGGCGACCGGCTCCGCCATGGTGACCGAGAACCTGTTCGAGGCACGCTTCCACACCGCCTCCGAGGTGGCGCGGCTCGGCGCCGACGTCCGGGTCGACGGCCACCACGCCCTGGTCCGCGGCCGGGAGCGGCTGTCCGCCGCGCCAGTGGTGGGCAGCGACATCCGCGCCGCCGCGGCGCTCGTCCTGGCCGGCCTGGTAGCGGACGGCGTCACCACGGTCGAGGGGGTCGGGCACGTCGACCGCGGCTACCCCAGCTTCGACGCCGACCTGCGCGCGCTCGGTGCCGACGTCGTACGGGAGCCGGTGCCCGAGCTCACCCGGACGCCCGTCACGGTTTCCTGAGCAGCGCCCTGGCCACTGCGGCCTCCTCGCTGAACACCAGGACGCGCGGCCCGTCGGTCGTCGGCGCGAGCGTCGCCCGGACCCCCTGGCCCACCAGCCGAGCGCGGATCAGCTCCGCCTCGGCGAAGGTCGTCGGCTCCGCGACGGCCACGAGCAGGCCATAGTCGGACGCCGGACCCTGCCGCGGCGCTCGCTCCACCAGCGAGCTCCCGCGCCGGAAGGTCCAGCGCAGCAGCAGCATGAGCAGCGCGACGGCCAGCAGCGCCATGACGGGGCCGTACACGAAGGAGTAGCTGCCCCAGGAGGCCACCGCCCCAGTCTGCCGCTTGCTGCCCGCCCCGGCAGCGGCCGTGAACTGGTTACAGTCCCTTGCCATGTCGAAGCCGCAGCGGATCGTCGTCGTCGGAGCCGGGCTGATGGGGTCCGGCATCGCCCAGGTCAGCGCGCAGGCCGGCCATACCGTCGTGCTGCGCGACGTCACCCAGGAGGCCCTCACCCGCGCGACGTCCGGTATCGAGAGCTCGCTGGCCCGTTTCGTGGCCAAGGACAAGATCTCCCAGCCGGACGCCGAGGCCGCGCTCGGGCGGATCTCCACCACCACCGACCTGGACGCCGCGGCCGAGGCCGACCTGGTGGTGGAGGCGGTCTTCGAGAGCCTGGACGTCAAGGCGGAGGTCTTCGCCGCCCTCGACCGGATCTGCCGGGACGACGCGGTGCTGGCCACGAACACCTCGGCCATCCCGATCACGCAGATCGCCGCGGTGACCGCGCGGCCCGAGTCGGTCGTGGGCACGCACTTCTTCTCCCCGGTGCCGATGATGCGGCTGTGCGAGCTGGTCCGCGGCTACAAGACGAGCGACGACACGCTGGCCCAGGCCCGGGACTTCGCGGAGTCGACCGGCAAGGAGTGCATCGTCGTCAACCGTGATGTCGCCGGCTTCGTCACCACCCGGCTGGTGTCGGCCCTGGTGGTGGAGGCGGTGCGGCTCTACGAGTCCGGCGTGGCGAGCGCCGAGGACATCGACACGGCCTGCCGGCTCGGCTTCGGGCACCCCATGGGCCCGCTCGCCACGGCCGACCTGACCGGCGTCGACATCCTGCGCAATGCCACGCGCAACATCTACACCGAGACCCAGGACGAGAAGTTCGCGCCGCCGGAGACGCTCAACCGGATGGTCACGGCGGGCGACATCGGCCGCAAGTCCGGCCGGGGCTTCTACACCTACGACCAGTGACGGATGGGGGCTGCCTGCGACTGACGACCGCGCAGGCCCGACAATGAGCCGGTGCACGTCGCCATCTCGCTGGTCGTCCTCGTTCTCGTAGTCCTGCTCGTTGCGGGGGCGTCGCGACGCATCGGGGCCGCGCCACCCCTGCTCATGGTGGCGGTCGGCGTCGTCGCGGGGTACCTGCCCGGCGTCCCGGACATCCAGCTGGACCCGGAGGTGGTGCTGGTTGGGCTGCTGCCGCCGCTGCTCTACGCCGCGGCCATCCGCACCTCGCTCGTCGACTTCCGGACCAACCGGACGTCGATCGCGCTGCTGTCGGTGGGCGCCACGCTCTTCACCACCGCGGTGGTCGCGGTCACCGCGATGTGGGTGGTGCCGGAGCCGTTCTCGTGGGCGGCGGCCTTCTGCCTCGGAGCGGTGGTGGCGCCGCCGGACGCCGTGGCCGCCACGGCCGTCGCCCGTCGGGTCGGGATGCCGCGCCGAGTCGTGTCGATCCTGGAGGGCGAAAGCCTGGTCAACGACGCCACGGCGCTCGTGGCGCTCAAAACGGCGAAGACTGCGCTGACCACCACGGTGACCGTGTGGTTCGTCTTCTTCGACTTCGCGCGGGCCGCCGTCGGGGGAGTGCTCGTGGGCCTCGCCGTGGCATGGGTCATCGCCAAGCTGCGCCGGCGGATCGACGACCCCGTGCCCGACACCACGCTGTCGTTCGTGGCGCCGTTCATCGCCTACATCGTCGCGGAGTCGGAGTGGGTCCACGCCTCGGGCGTCCTCGCCGTCGTGGTCACGGGGCTGCTGCTGGGCCACCGCTCGCACCTGCTGCAGTCCGGCGCCTCCCGGCTGGCCGAGGCCAGCAACTGGCGGACGGTGCAGTTCCTGCTGGAGAACGCAGTGTTCCTGCTGATCGGCCTGCAGATGGAGTTCGTGGTCGACTCGGCAATGCGTGAGCTCCCCGTTCGCACGCTCGTCCTGGTGTGCTCCGCGGTGCTGGCAGTCGTCCTGGTCTCCCGCATGGTGTGGGTGCTGTCCGTGTACTCGCTGCGGGTCGTGACGAGCAAGCCGATGGACGACGAAGGGGGGTGGACCTGGCGGTCGTCGGTGCTCGTCGGCTGGGCAGGGATGCGTGGCGTCGTCACGCTCGCGGCGGCCTTCGCCCTGCCGGATGAGACGCCGCAGCGGGGGGTGCTGCTGCTGGCGGCTTTCGCGGTGGTGGTGGGCACCCTCGTGCTGCAGGGGTTCACGCTGCCGTGGGTGGCCCGCAGGCTGGGGCTGCCCGGCCCCGACCCGGCCGAGGACGCGCTCGCGCAGGCGGCGCTGCTGAGCGACGTCGCCCGGGCCGGACAGCAGCGGCTGGAGCGGGAGCTGACCGAGGACGTCCCCGAGGAGATCGTCGAGGAGCTGCGGCAGAAGGCGATGGCCCGCGCCGACCGGGCCTGGGAGCGGCTCGGCCGCTCACACGACGAGTACGAGCCGCCGACCGCGGCGTACCTGCGGCTGCGGCTGGCCATGCTGGAGTCCGAGCGGGAGGCGCTGATCGAGGCTCGCGACGAGGGGCGCTATGACGACGAGGTGCTGCGGACGGTGAACGTCATGCTCGACGCCGAGGAGTCCCTGCTGGACCGGACCGAGCTGTCCAGCGAGCGGATCGCCGAGCGGTTGGCGCCCTCGCGCCGGGCGCAGGGCTGCAACCACCTGCTTGCGGCTCCGACGCTGGTCCGGCCCGGGACGCCGAACGGCTGCCAGGAGTGCCTGCGCGACGGCACAAACTGGGTCCATCTGCGGCTGTGCCTGAGCTGCGGGCACGTGGGCTGCTGCGACAGCTCGCCGCAGCGGCACGCGGCGGCCCACCACCGGCACTCCGACCACCCGGTGATCCGCAGCTTCGAGCCGCACGAGCACTGGCGCTGGTGCTACGTGGACGAGCTGCTGGGCTAGGAGCGCCGGCGCCGCTTCTCGCCGTCCGTGCTCCTGAGCCGCTGCCCGCCGCTGAGCCGCACCGACGCCGCTGTCCGTGCTCCTGACAGCGCCATTCCTCCCGAGCAACGCCACGATTGGGCGGCGCCAGGCGGGGTCTTGGCGTTGCTCGGGAGTAACGGCAGCGCTCGTGAGTACGCGGGCCCTGCTTGGATGGGCGGGTGGAGCCGGTCCTTGCCCGCTTGGAGACCTTCTACGACGCCGTGCCGCGCCGCTCGGCCGCCGTCGAGGAGCACGGTCCGTTGCGGCTGTTCCTGCCCGAGCCGCACGCGTGGCCGTACTACGCCCGGCCGGCCGCGCCCGGCGTGGTCGTGACGCCGGACGACGTCCTGGCCGTTCGCGCCCGGCAGCGCGAGCTGGGGCTGCCGGAGGCGCTGGAGTGGGTCGACGACCTGGTGCCCACGATGTCCGACGCGGCCGCGCGCACCGGCTTGACGGTCCAGCGCTGCCCGATCCTGGTGCTGGACGGCGACCCCGCGGCTCCGCCGCCCGGCGTCCGCACGCGCGTGCTCGGCACGGACGACGAGGAGCTGGCCCTGGCGGAGGCCGTCGCCGCGCTCGGGTTCGGAGCCGGCATCGGCACGCGGACCGGTGCCGCCGGAGCCGCCGAGCGCGACCGCGCGGTGTCGGAGGTCCCGGTCGCGCGGCTGACCCGGCTGCGCGAGCTGATCCGCGACGGCGCGGCGGCCCGGGTGGTGGCCACCCTGGACCCCGGCGCGGATCCAGGTGCCGACACCGCGGCGGCCCGGGTGGTCGCCGCCCTGGACCCACGCCCGGATCCGGCTGCCGACACCGCGGGGACCCCGCCGTCCGACCCCGCCCTGTGCGGCCCGCTCGCGGCGGGCGGCTACCAGCGGGCCGTCGACGTCGCCGAGATCGTCGGTGTGGCCACCCTGCCCGCGGCTCGACGTCGGGGGCTCGGCGGGGCGGTGGCCGGCGCGCTCGCCCGCGCGGCGCTCGAGGCCGGCGTCACGACGGTCTTCCTCTCGGCGCAGGACGACACCGTCGCCCGGGTCTACGAGCGGGTGGGGTTCCGGCGGGTGGGTACCGCCGGCATCGCGGAGCCGGCGCCCTAGCGGCGGCGGCGCGCGGGCCGGGGCGGGGCGGGGCGGATCGTGGCAACCAGCACCGTTCGAACGACAGCCGTTGCCACGGTGAGCCTCGCCGAGGGGACCGGCGGGACCGGCGGGACCGGCTCGACCCGGCGGGACGGGGGACCGGCGGGACGGGCGGGACGGGCAGGGGACGTCCGGCGCGCGCCAGGTCAGCCCTTTTCGAAGGCGATCTCAAGCCGGCGGACGATCTCGCGCGTCCGGTCCAGCGAGGTGCCGAGGTTCACCCGCACGTGCCCCTCGCCGCCGGGCCCGAAGCTGCGCCCGTCGCTGACCACGAGCCGCCCCTCCCGGCGACAGACTGCGGCCGGGTCGTCCTGGCCGTAGGCGCGCAGGTCCAGCCACGCGAGGTAGCCCGCCTCGAGCGGCAGCACCCCCGCGCGCGGCAGGCGCTCCGCCACCTCGGCCAGGAAGGTGGCCCGGACCCGGTCGAGGTGCGCGACGAGCTCCTCCAGCCAGCCGTCGCCCTCGGTGAACGCGGCCAGGTTCGCCGCCACGCCGAGCGTGCTCATCCCGTGGTTGGCGACGGTGGGCAGCGCCCGCAGTGCGTGGGCGTCCGCCCGCGAGCCCAGCACCAGCTGGGCGCACTTCAGCGCCGGCACGTTCCACGCCTTGCTCGCGGACAGCACGGTGGTGGTGTGCTGCCGGGTGTCGGGGAGCGAGGCGTAGGGGACGTGCGTGGCACCGGTGAGAACAAGCGGCGCGTGGATCTCGTCGACGACGACGCGGGCGCCGTGCCGCAGCACCACGTCGCGCAGGGCCTCCAGCTCGGTCCGCGAGTACGCCCGGCCGACCGGGTTGTGCGGGTTGGCGACGAGGACCGTGCGCGCGCCCTCGCGCAGGGCTTCCTCGATGCGGTCGAGGTCCAGGGCGTAGCGGCGGCCGTCGACGCGGGCGGCCACCGGGACGATCTTGCGGCCGGTCAGGGGCACGACGTCCAGCAGCGGGGGGTACGTCGGCGTCGGCACGACGACCGGCGCGTCCTCGGCCAGAGCGGTCAGGGCCAGCTGGACGCCGGACATGACGTCCCCGCAGAGCCGGATGTCGGCGGGCTCTACGGACCAGCCGAACCGCCGGCCCAGGAACGCGGCCGTCGCCTGTGGCAGACCGGTGGCATCGTCCGGCGGCGGGTACCCGAGCCCGCCACGGGAGACCACGGCCTGCACGGCCTCGACGACGGCGGGGCAGTGGCCGAAGTCCGTCTCGGCGACCCAGGCCGGCAGCTCGCCGTCGGCCGCGACGGCCCACTTCAGGGTGCTGCGGCGGCGCAAGTCGTCGTCCGGGAGGTCGGGCCGGAAGGTCGACAGCATGCCGCAGATCGTCGCACGCCGTCGCTACCGTGAGGCGGGTGAGCGACCTGCAGTGCCCCGCGACCGTGCTGGTGGTGCGGCACGGGGAAAGCCTCGGCAACCTGGCCCGGCGGCTGTCGAGCGCGGCTCCCTGCTCACACCAGCCGTAGAAGCACGTCACGCGCGGCGACGAGCTGGGCCCCGTGGGCTGCCAGTCTCCGCATCGGCTCCTCGACGGACGGGTGGTGGCGCCCGGGCGCCACCCACGACATGTGCTCAACGGCACGGACCAGGCGTCCCACCGCGACGAGAAGATCTTGGTCGGATGGCGCGAGTTCGGGGAACCTTCGCCAGTAGATCGCGACGGAGCCCGCGATCTTAGGGTCGACCAGCTTCAAGAGGTCGCGAGCGGGGACGCCGCACCCGGCTGCGCCCCAGTCGAAGACGCCAAGGACGGGTTGGCCGCTCGTCGGGATCACCACCATGTTGCGCCGGCTGAAGCTCCCGTGCACCAGCGTCTGCGGGAGCCGTCGGACGGCACGCTCGATGCGTGGCCACAGCTCCAACACCTCGTGGCAGCAGCTCGCCGCCTGGTCGATCACCTCGAGGTCCGACCTGCCGAGCTCCTCGTTGAGCGAGGCCTGCGCGAGTGTCCGGACGAGGTCCTCCAGCATCGGCCGATAGCGCGGGGGCCCGACGTCGGGGAGCTCTGTCACAGCCGGCGCTTCGCGGGCCGCGGCATGGAGCGCCGACAGCCAAGCCGCGGCGAGGTCGCGGTGCAGTTGTTCCTCGGCGTCGTACGGGACGCCTAGGAGCTCCTTGACGAACAACCACGCCGTGCGTCCGTCGCCGGCGTCGACGCGGCCCAGGTACTGTCCGGTGGCCATTCCGATCCGCGGAAGGACGCTGCTGTAGACCAGCTCTTCCCGATCGGCCTCGACCAGCCGGCATCGTTTCGCGATGACACAGTCGCCCCTCGGCCTTCCCGACAGTCTCCACACTTCGGCCTTGTCCTTCTGCTTCTGCAGCAGCTCCGCACGCTCCAGAACGGGGCGGGTGCGGGACACGGCCCGCCATGCGTCCAGCGGGCCGCTCTCCTTGGCTCGGCTCACTGCGTTGTGGCTGCTCGCTGCCAGGCCGTTCGGCACCAGCTTGGTCACGACCCGCACGTCTTCCACGTCAGGCTGCCGGGTTTCGCTGCGGCGCCCCAAAACTCTTGCAGGAGGTGAACTTTGCCCGGTAACCACCCGTCGCGGCCCCCGCTCATGCCGAAGTCCCGCTAGGGACCCTCGCCAGGAGGTCGTGGAGAACGCGGGCGGAGTCGAAGTACTCGGCGGCGATCTTCCGTGCGCACTGCGCGTGCCGTCGGATGTCGCCGTCCACCTCTCGGAGGGCGTCGGCGGCCTCCTCGGGCGTGCGGAAGGTGAGGACTCCCTGGCCTGTCGGTATCACGGAACCGAACCCGGTGTCCTGCACCACGACCGGTCGACCGGCGGCGAGGTAGCAGGCCGACCGGCAGCTGAACCAACCTGGAGCGCCGACCACGTAGCCGTGCTTGGCCACGCTCCACTCACCGCGTGACCTCAGGATGTACCGGCGGTACGAGTCGATGTCCGGGCAGACCTCGGCCGGGTCCACGACCGACCATCCTCGACGTCGGAGCAGCCCGAGGGGCGCTTGCCGGTTCTTGCCTGGACTCATCGCGATCTCGAACCGGATGGGGTCCACGGCGGATGGCAGGTCGAGGAACCGGCGGAACTCGATGTCCTTCTGCCCGTAGCTCACACCGTTGAGCTCGACCGGGTTGTAGCTGGTCCAGTTCATGACCGTCGTGAACCGGTCGCCCGCCGGATCGTCCGTCCGCCACTCGTCGAGGAGCACGGGCTGCCGGGTGGGGAGCCAGTCGTGGCCGGTGGCCGGGATGCGATCCGAATGAGCCTCGCCGAAGCTGAAGTGCACGTCGTGCGCGTCGACCGCTCGACGGAAGTCG
Organism: Actinomycetales bacterium; assembly: GCA_035264765.1. Lineage (GTDB taxonomy): Bacteria > Actinomycetota > Actinomycetes > Actinomycetales > Angustibacteraceae > DATFPQ01. Next base: position 12,503 of record DATFPQ010000272.1, read on the forward strand.
ACCTGACCGCGCGCCAGCTTGACTTGGGTGAAAACGGGGTCGGTGTCGATGAACAGGAGCCGTGCGTCGGTCTGCTCGCGGAGCTGGACGGGGTCGCGCCACACCCCGGACACGTTGACGACGACATCGGCCGTCGCCAGGACCTCGGCCCGACGATCGTCGG
>DATFPQ010000273.1:0-2720 GCA_035264765.1 Actinomycetales bacterium
CGCCTCTACGAGGACCTCGGGCTGCTCACGACGGACGATAGGATCGGTGAGGACCTCACTCGCCTGTTCAACCAGCTGTCCGGCTACGCGCCGCGCACGAGGTTCAAGCGGCTGCTCGTGGCGCCGCGCTCCCTGCGTGACGGGCTGGTGGCGCAGATCGAGACGGAGATCATGCACCATGAGGCCGGCGCTCCGGCGTCCATCGCGATCAAGGTCAACTCGATCGTCGACGAGGTGCTCATCGACGCGCTCTACCGGGCGTCCTCGGCCGGTGTCCCGGTGGACGTCGTGGTGCGCGGCATCTGCGCTATCCGGCCGGGCGTGCCGGGACTGTCCGACACGATCCGGGTGCGGAGCATCCTGGGCCGGTTCCTGGAGCACTCGCGCGTGTTCCTGTTCGAGGCCGGGGGCGAGCCGGCCTGCTGGATCGGCAGCGCGGACATGATGCACCGCAACCTCGACCGCCGGGTCGAGGCCCTGGTGCAGATCCAGGACCCCACGCACGTGGCCGAGCTGCGGAACCTGCTGGCGACGGCGATGGACGACGGGACGTCGTCCTGGCACCTGGGCGCCGACGGCAGCTGGACCAGGCACCACCGTGACGCCGACGGGCGTCCGCTGGTGGACCTGCAGAGCCACGTGGCCGAGCAGCGCAGCCGGATGCGCCGCAAGGCCCGTCGCAGATGACGGAGGGACGCCCGGAGGCGCCGACGGCGGCCGCGACGCTGCTCGGCGAGTGGGGACCCGTCGACGCCACCGTCCGCGCGGCCGGCGTGCTGCCCTGGCGGCTCCGCGACGGGCAGCTAGAGGTCGCCGTGGTGCACCGCCCCAAGTACGACGACTGGTCGTGGCCGAAGGGCAAGCTCGAGCCCGGTGAGTCGTGGGCGGCCGCCGCCGTGCGCGAGGCCCACGAGGAGACCGGGCTGGTCGTGCACCTCGGCATGCCGCTGCCTCCGGCGTCCTACGACGTCGGCGCCCGCGGACGGTTCCGGCCGAAGGTCGTGCGCTACTGGGCCGCCCAGGTGGTCGACGGCGATGTCGACCTGGTGCACGAGGTGGACGACCTGGCCTGGCTGCCGCCGGAGGACGCCCGCCGGCGGCTCACCTACCGCCGTGACCGGATGCAGCTCGACGCGCTGATCCTCGCGGAGGCCGACGACGCGGTGCAGAGCTGGCCCCTCGCCGTCGTCCGGCACGCCTCGGCGGTACGGCGGCGGGCCTGGCGCGGTGGCGACGTCACCCGACCGCTCGACGACTCCGGTGCCCGCCGGGCCCGTGCGCTGGTCCCGCTGCTGCGTGCGTATGGCATCTCCCGGCTGGTCAGCTCGACCGCCGCGCGCTGCGCCGCCACCCTGGCGCCGTACGCCGAGGCGACCGGGGCGCGGCTGCGGCTGCGTGACGGGTTGTCCCAGGACACCTTCGAGGCCGACCCGGGGCAGGTGCACGTGATCCTCGACAAGGCGCTGGACCGGGCGGAGGCCGCGGCGCTGTGCAGCCACCGTCCGGTGCTGCCGGTCCTGCTGCAGAGCCTGGCCGACCGGGCCTGCCGGCCGGCCGTGGCGGACGCCCTGCGCGAGTCGGCCGGTCCCGGGCTGGTCAAGGGCGAGGTGCTGGTGGCCCACATCAGCGGCGTCGGCCCAGCGGCGCGCGTGGTAGCCGTCGAGCGCCACGACGAACGCTGACCGGCCGTTGACCCTGCGCTCAGCGCCCGGACGGCGGTAGGTCCGCAACGCGTCCGTCGCCGTTCACTCCCCGTTCACCCGTGCCCTGCCAGCGAGTCATCCGGGCTCCCTAGCGTCGCCGCTGACGGTGCGACCGCGCCGTCCACGACGCCCTGCACGGGAGACAGACACAGTGAGCATCAAGCGGCTGGCGCGCCTCAGCGGCGTCGCCCTCGCCGGAGCCCTCGCGCTCACGGCCTGCGGTTCGGACGACAACACCGGTGCGGGCTCCGGCGGTTCCAGCTCCTCCAGCGCTGCCGGGACCTCGGTGTCCGAGAACTGCGGCAGCGGCAGCCTGAACGCCGAGGGCTCCTCCGCGCAGAAGAACGCCATCGAGGAGGCCATCTCCTCCTTCGGCGACACCTGCGAGGGCGCCACCGTCAACTACAACCCGACCGGCTCCGGCGCGGGCATCCAGCAGTTCAACGCCGGCCAGGTCGACTTCGCCGGCTCCGACTCCGCGCTCAACGCGGACAAGGGCGAGGTGGCGGCCGCCGCAAAGCGCTGCCAGAACAACCCGGCCTGGAACCTGCCGATGGCGGCGGGGCCCATCGCCGTGGCTTACAACCTGCCCGGGGTCGACAAGCTGGTGCTGACGCCGGACGTCACCGCGAACATCTTCCTCGGGAAGATCAAGACCTGGGACGACCCGGCGATCGCCAAGGGAAACCCCGACGCGAAGCTGCCGAGCACCGCCATCAAGGTCTTCTTCCGGTCCGACGAGTCGGGTACGACGGAGAACTTCGAGAAGTACCTGGCCGGCGCCGCGCCGTCGGCATGGAAGACCGAGCCCGCCAAGAAGTGGGCCGGCACCGTCGGCGAGGGCCGGGAGAAGTCGGCCGGCGTTTCTGACGGCGTGAAGTCGACCGAGGGCGGCATCACCTACGTCGAGTGGTCCTACGCCAAGGACAACAACCTCGGTGTCGCGCAGATCGACAACGGCGGCGGCCCCGTGGAGCTCACCGGCGAGTCGGCGGGCAAGGCTCTGGTGGCCGCCAA
>DATFPQ010000274.1:0-2003 GCA_035264765.1 Actinomycetales bacterium
TTCGAGCGCCGCCGCTACTATGTCGGAGATGGCGGCCTCATCCTCGACCACCATGATGGTGTCGGGCTGCCTGGCTGTGGTTTGCATAGCATTCCTCGTCTCGGCATCATGCTCGTGCCCCGGCCCCTCACACGGTTCATCCGGGGCTCCAATCTTCCGCTACACGCGTTCGATTAACTCGGGCGGCAGCTGCGCTCCATCACGCCCCGCCTGGGTGAGGTACCGGTCCTGCGACGCCTCGTCGTAGTGCAGCCCGTAGCGCCGTTGGCCCTTGATCCTCTCCACGGCGTCGACGGTCCCGACGCGGCGGTTCAGCTTGCTGCGAGCCCGGTCGCCGACTCGGAATACCTGCTGGCGATTTTTGGGTGGCATTGGTCTCACCGGTAGCACCCCCGTAAGCCGTGGTCGGTGAGGAAGTGGACAAAAGGTGCGGGTCCTGAGGCAAGCTCGATGGGTGTCGAAGACCATCGGGAGCCTGGGACTCATGGACCCGCAGCAACAATTCTGTCGGAATCGGGCCTGTCGTGCCTACGGTCGGAAGGGTGAGGGGCACGTGGTGATCCACAGTCGGGCCGAGCGGCGGTATCGGTGCAAGCGGTGTCGGCGGACGTTCGCCGAGACGGCCGGGACGGCGCTGCACCGGCTGCGGACGGCGCGGGCGGAGGTCGTGACGGTGGTGACGCTGCTGGCGTACGGCTGCCCGGCCCAGGCGATCGTGGCGGCGTTCGGGCTGGACGAGCGGACGGTCGCGCGCTGGCAGTCGCGGGCCGGGGAGCAGTGTCGGCGCGTCCACGAGCACCTGGTCCAGGCCGGGCGGGTCGAGTTGGGGCAGGTCCAGGCCGACGAGATCCGGGTGCGAGCGGTCGGGGATGTGCTCTGGCTGGCGTCGGCGATCGCGGTCGCGAGCCGGCTCTGGCTCGGGGGCGACGTGAGCGCGGCGCGCGATCGGCACCTGATCCGGGCGCTGCTCGAACGGGTCTGGGCCTGCGGGACGAAGCGGGCGCTGCTGCTGTGCACGGACGGGCTGCTCAGCTACCCGAAGCAGGCCCTGCGGGTGTTCCGATTCCCCGAGCGGACCGGCCGGTCCGGCCATCCCCGCATGCTCCTGCCGGCCGGGCTGCTGATCGCCCAGATGGTCAAGCGCTACGCCCGGCGGCGGGTGGTCGAGGTCGAGCGGCGCGTCGTGCACGGGGCCGAGGCGGCCGTGGCCGCGACCCTGTGCGCCACCCAGCGGGCCGCCACGGCGGTCATCAACACCGCCTACATCGAGCGCCTCAACGCCACCTTCCGCGCCCGGCTCGCCTCGCTCACCCGCCGCACCCGCGCCGGCGTCCACCGCCGGGACACGCTCGAAGCCGGCATGTGGCTGCTCGGCACCGCCTACAACTTCTGCCACCCCCATCGCAGCCTCCCACTCCCACGCCAGGACCATCCGGCCTCCGCTCCTCGCTCGATCGAACGGACCCCAGCCCAGGCCGCCGGCCTCACCGATCATCCCTGGTCCGTCGACGAGCTCCTCGCCTTCCCCGTCCCAGGCGTCGCCATCAAAAAGCGCGGCGCGCTCCCCAAATGGCTACGCCAGCCTGCACGCGTCGCCTGACCACCGTTGTTGGCGGTGCTACCGTGCCCAGATGATGCTACTGCCATGGTGTCAATCTCCCCACTGAAAGCGTAGCGCTCGGGATACAGCGGCTTGCGGGAGAGTTGATCGTTTCGTCAAACTGACGGCATGAAGGCGTATTCGCGGGATCTGCGGGTGCGGGCACTCGATGCCCTGGACCTTGGGACGCCCCGGCCGGAGGTGATGCGGCTGTTCGGGGTGTCGACGGCGACGCTGACGCGGTGGCGTCGTCGGCAGCGGGAGACGGGGAGCCTGGCGCAGTCGCCGCGGTCGGGCCCGCCGGCCGTGAAGACGGTCGGCTTGCCGTCGGCGCTGCCGGCTCGGTTGCGGGCGCAGCCGGATGCGACGCTGGGGAGCACTGCCGGTGGTGGGTGGAGGCCTC
>DATFPQ010000275.1:0-4581 GCA_035264765.1 Actinomycetales bacterium
TCGACACCCTGGCGGCAGATGTGGTGAGCAACCCCAGCGCGTTGGCTTTAGACCTGACGGCGCTTGACGGCAGGATGGGCACCGTGCTGAACGCCCTCACGGACGTCGGGGTCCGGACCAACCAGGTCGAGCAGGCCCAGATCGCCGCGAAGAACAAGGCCCTGGACCTGCGGGCGACGCTGTCCGGTGTCGAGGACATCGACCTGCCCTCGGTGATCATCGACCTGCAGCTGCAGGAGACCACCTACCAGGCCGCGCTCGCGGCCACCGCCAAGGTGCTCCAGCCGACCCTGATGGACTTCCTGCGATGACCGACACTGCGCCCGACGCTGCGACCGACGCTGTGCCCACGATCGATTTCGTCAGCGACATGCCCGGGCTGCCGGGGATGTCCAAGTGCGCCCTCGTCCAGCTCGACGAGACCGGGGCCCTGTACCGGTTGCAGTCGCTGCTCGACCCGGACCTGCGGCTGCTGGTCGCGGCCTCGCCGGTCTTCTTCGCCGACTACGCGCCACAGATCGACGACGACACCGCCGCTGCCATCGGCCTGGAGTCGGCCGAGGACGCGCTCGTGCTCGTGGTAGTCACCACGGGTGGCAGCGTGGCGGAGGCGACGGCGAACCTGCTGGCGCCGATCGTGGTGAACGCCGCCACCCGCAAGGCGGTGCAGGTGCTGCAGCTGGACGACCTGCCGCTGGCCGCGCCGCTGATCCCCGCCTGAGCCGCCGGCGAGCGGTCAGCTCGCTAGTAGCTCGGCGACCCGCCGGGGCGCCAGCCGAGTGGCCCTCATCGCCTGCTGGGCCCAGCCGGATGACCCACCCTGGGCGCCGGGCTGCTGACGGCTGCCGAGCGCGGCCTGCTGCGCCGGCTGGACCGGCCCGACCTGGACCACCCGCCGGACCGAGATCTCAGCGGTGTCGGCTGACGCGCTCGAGGTGGCCAGAGCGGCGCCGATCAGGCGCGGCTCCAGGCTGGTGACCTGGGCGAGCAGCCCCGGCATCCCGGGGACGCTCACCATCCACCACGAGCCGTGCTGCACGGCCCGAACGTCGAGCACCTCGGTCATCGTGAACCTCCTGGCGACCGCGTCCCCCGCTCCGGATGCAGGGGTCTGCTCGCCACGGTAAAAATTGACCCCCCGACGTCGCCAGCCACACCTCGGCGATTGCGCCGAAAGAGGGCACTCCTGCAGTGCCGTGGTCCGGTCAGGCGTCGGTGGACCGCCCGGTCAGCTTGTCCCGGAGCCGGTCGACCAGCCCGACACCGGGACCGACCGTGAGGTGGAACAGGGCGTTGTTCGGCGCGCCCGGGTGCGGGCGAGTCGGCGCCACCTTCTTGGCCGCCTCCACGTTGGTCGCCATCTGGACCAGCTGCTCGCGCGGCACGCGGGCCCGCAGCTGGGGGAACTGCTCGCGCTCCTCGTCCTGGACGTGGTCCTCGAGGATCCGGCCGAGCTGGCCGACGAGCTCATCGAACCGCGAGTTCGTGGCGTCGAGTCCCTCAAGCTCCTTCATCGTCAGCTCGAGCTCCTTGTGCTCCTGCTTGTCGTGCTCGACGGCCTGCTCGCCGTCCGGCAGGTGCTCGCGCATGGCGGGGTACACGAACATCTCCTCGGCCACGGAGTGCCGCACCAGCTCGGCGATCACGACGTCCGCCATGTCGCGACGCTCGGCATGGTCGGCGGCGGTCTGGATCCGGCCGAGCAGCTCGGTGACCTGCCGGTGGTCGCTCGTCAGGACGTCGACGACGTCCCGCTCGCCCGTGGTCTCGGACATCGGTGCCTCCCCGTAGCTCGTGAAGCCCGACCCTACCCCGCACCCCTGCGGCCATGCGGCCACCCGGAACGTGCGCCTCGACCCCTCGGGTCCGGGCCGCGCCGGCCGATGTGAAGGACGGCCCTCGGTCTTGCTATCGTTCACGGGCCCGATCCCGCGTAGCTCAATCGGCAGAGCATCCGACTGTTAATCGGACGGTTACTGGTTCGAGTCCAGTCGCGGGAGCACGAGCCACGGGGCCTCCGACCTGCGGACACGCACGGTCGGAGGCCCCGTTGCGTTCCCCGCATCGTCACGCGCGTTGCTCGCCATAGGCGCCGTTACTCCCGAGCAGAGCCATCCACGGCACCGCTGTCGTTGGATCGTGGCATTGCCCGTGAGCATCGGCGTCGCGCGGGAGCAAAGGGGAAGTGGGGGACGGCGAGGCGCCGTTCCCTGTCAGCGCACGCTCGCCGGGAAGGACTGCGTGAAACCCTCGACGCCAAGCGACGCCTGGCGGGTGCGGGCCACGTAGACCCGGTTGTTGTCCGAGTTGACCAACTTGACCGCGACGTCGTCGCCGCGCGGCGCCGTCCTCAACTGGGTCAGCAGGGCGTCGAAGGAGGTGGCCTCGGCGGTCGGGCCACCCTCATCGAGGTCCCCCAGCCCGCCCGTCACCGTCAGCTCGACCGGCTGCCGGGCCGCCGCCTTCGGCACGGGCAGCGCGACCTCGAGGGTTCCGTGGACGGCCGGCGCCCGCAGCCGGGTGAACCGGACCCGGGTCCGCAGCGTCGTGCCTGCGCGGACGACGACCGCGCGAGACGCCCGCACCCACTGGCTACCTTGTCGCACCTCGACGACCGGGCGGGTCCACAGGGACGCACGCGACGAGACGGAGCCGGTGAGGCGGACCTCTTGGAAGGTCACGTCCTCGAAGGGCTGGTCCCGCAGCGCCATCACGGTGGAGCCGACCTGGTCGGAGACCTCGAGGTCGAGAGCCTCAGCGTCGGTCGGCGCGGTGAGCACGTCCGAGCGGGTAAGGGTGAACGACCGGCCGCCGGCCCGCCGTCCGGTGACGGTCAGGGTGATTCGGCCGGTCCCCTTGGCCACGAAGGAGCCCTGGACCAGGTCGACGTTGGTCAGGGCGTGCAGCCCCGCCGTCTCCGCGACGACCAGGGGGTAGAACACCGTCGTCCGGCCGGTGCGGGCGGTCTTGGTCTCCACCCGGGTCAGCCGCGAGCTGATCGCGATGCTCGGCGGTGCCGCGCCGAGTCTGGCGCGGACGCCGATCGGCCGGTCGCGGTCGATGGTGCCCACCGCCCCACCGACGTTGGCCATCTTGGACGGGCCGGCGAGTGCGTCCGGCTGCACGTACACCGCGGTGGCCGCGCTCGCCGCCATCACCGTGAGGCCCGAGCCGAACAACAGGTGGCCGAACGCCACGACCCGGCCCTTGCAGGTGTAGGTCGTCGTCCCGACGGCGGTCACGCTGGCGTCGCCGGACGAGAGCGCCGCGGCGAAGTTGCTCCCCCCGGAAATCGCGCTCGCCGCCGCGGTGCCTCGTGCCGCCGAGCCGCCGGAGACGACCCGCTGGCCGATGTGACGCTCCAGGCGCTGCAGCACCGGGCGGGCGCCCGGCGACGTCGCGCCGGAGACCGTCACGGGTACGGGCAGGCGGCTGAAGCCCTGCGTCGCCTGCGCTCGCGCGACGCCGGCTGCTTGCAGGGCCGCGACCGTTGCCGCGTCGGGCCGGATCCGCGCCCGACCGCCGGCCACCCGGCGGGGGTCGTCCGGGTCGGCCGACAGCAGTGTGCCGAGCTGCTGCGCCGGCGTGATGCCCGCCACCATCGTGTTCGGGGCCAGCGTGTAGGAGACCGAACCGACCAGTCGGCCGTCGGAGGTGTACACCGGTGAGCCGGACATGCCGGCCCACACGCCACCGGCCGCCGTCAGGGCGGGCGAGCTCAGCCGGGCCATGATCAGGTCCACTCCCGGGGCGATGCCGTCGGTGAGGCGGCCCAGGACGGTGGCGCTGAACGGCTCCGGCGTGGTGCCGGAGTCGACGGTCCATCCGGTCGCCCTCAGGTCCTTCACGGCCTGGTCGGTCGGTAGCAGCCTTGGGCAGTCGACCGGTCCTGGGAGCGGCTCGGCGCCGGAGGCCGGTTCGGCCCGGGACGCCGGGGAGACGGTCAGGACGGCGCACAGGACCGCGCCGACGGTGACGGGGACAAGCGCAGCGGGCCGCTTCATAGCAGTACCCCCCAGGACGTCGGCCGCCCTGGCCGGCGCTCTGACGATAGAGCCTGGACGGCGGGCGCGTAAGTAGTCGCACGTCAAGGATTGCACCGCCCGCCGACGGCCGATCGACGCCGAGCTGTGGCAGCGGGCTGACGCGGCGTGACCGGCCGTCCACCACGCCATAGCCTTGGGCGATGTCGACGAGCGGGACGTACCGAGAGCTCGGCGAGGCAGCCTGGCCCTGGGTCATGGCCCAGGTACGCGAGGACGACGGCCCGTGGCTGCCCGAGTTCGTCCCGCCGGACGGGTCGCGGATGGCCCCGGCCGAAGACCGGGACTCGTTGTACGCCGGCATCGCCGGCCTGGCGCCGGTGCTCGCCGAGATCGCGCAGTACCGCCCACTTCGCGATACCGAGCAGGCGCTCGCGCGCCGGGTCGTCGCCCGGCTCTCCGTCGGCGCGAGCACTCGCACCGAGCCCTCCCTGTACGACGGACTGGCCGGCGACGTAACGGCGCTCAGGCTGCTGGCACCGGGCACCGAGGCGACCGCGTTGCGGCGACTGGCCGAGCTGGCGACGCCGGACGGCTG
>DATFPQ010000276.1:0-12078 GCA_035264765.1 Actinomycetales bacterium
CGGGGAGAAGCGAGCCTGGCTGCGGCGGCACGGCGTGCGGTTCTTCCCGGTGGTCGGCTGGGCCGAGCGTGGTGGCTTCCACGCGGACGGGCCTGGCAACTCGGTGCCGCGCTTCCATGTCGTATGGGGCACCGGCCCGGCACTGGTCGAGCCGTTCGCCCGGCGGGTGCGGCAGGCGGCCGAGCGCGGGCAGGTCCGGCTCGCGTTCCGGCACCGGGTCGACGCCCTGACGACGACGGGCGGCGCGGTGGACGGCGTCCGGGGGGTGGTGCTGGAGCCCAGCGACGCCGTCCGCGGGGCACCGTCCTCGCGCACCTTGGTCGCCGAGTTCGAGCTTCGGTCCCAGGCCGTCGTCGTGACGTCAGGTGGCATAGGCGGCGACCACGACCTCGTGCGTGGCGCCTGGCCGAGGACACTCGGAGAGGCGCCGGAACGGATGCTCACCGGCGTGCCGGCGTACGTCGACGGCCGGATGCTCAGCATCGCCGAGGCCACCGGCGCCAACGTGGTGAACCGCGACCGGATGTGGCACTACACCGAGGGGGTCTCCGCCGTCGACCCGGTGTGGCCGGGCCACGGCATCCGGATCCTCCCCGGCCCCTCGTCGCTGTGGGTTGACGCCACCGGACGGCGGCTGCCCGTCCCGCTGTTCCCGGGCTTCGACACGCTGGGGACGCTGCGGCACCTGCGGACGACAGGCCACGACCACAGCTGGTTCGTGCTGACCAGGCGGATCGCCGAGAAGGAGATCGCGCTCTCCGGATCCGAGCAGAACCCCGACCTGACCGGGCGTGACGTTCGGATGGTGCTCGGCCGCGCCCGCGGTGGCCTGCCCGGCCCGGTCGCGGCCCTGGTGAGGCACGGCGCCGACGTCGTGGTCGACCGCGACCTGCGGGCGCTCGTCGGCCGCATGAACGCGCTGACCGGTGCGGACCTCGTCGACCCCGACCTGCTGGAGCGCCAGGTGGTCGCCCGCGACCGCGAGGTCGCCAACCGGTTCGGCAAGGACCTGCAGCTGGCGGCCGTGCGCGGCGCCCGCGCCTACCGCGGCGACCGGCTGATCCGCACCGCGCCCCCGCACCGCATGCTCGACCCGGCCGCGGGTCCACTGCTCGCCATCCGGCTGCGGGTGATCACCCGCAAGACGCTGGGCGGTCTGGAGACCGACCTGTCCGGGCGGGTGCTGCGCTCGGACGGCGAGCCGCTGCCCGGTCTGTACGCCGCGGGGGAGGTCGCCGGTTTCGGCGGCGGCGGCATGCACGGGTACCGCTCGCTGGAGGGCACGTTCCTGGGTGGCTGCCTGTTCTCGGGGCGGCAGACGGGACGGGCCGTCGCCGTGGCCACCGGCTGAGCCGCCCCAGGCAAGCATCCGAGCCCCGGGCGGGATCCTTGCCTGGCGTAACGCCGCGGGGGATGCTGGCCAGGTCGCCGGGCTAGAGATCGTGGCAGAAGTCGCGGTGCGTCGGCAGACCGAAGGGGCCAACCAGGCGACCGCGGCTCCGCTGGTGTCCCTGGGGGCCTGACCCGGACGTCCGGCCAGCAGAACGTCCGCTGCACGGCAGCGGAGGTCCAGATGCGTTCCTCATGGCTCACGGCTGGTGCGCTGGCGATGGTGCTGGTGACGCCCACGACCCTCGGCGCGGTCTCGCGCCACCCAGCCGCTCCGGCGGCAAAGCCAGCAGCGGCGGCACCCGCGGCGGCACCGGCGGCTCCCTCCACCAGGTCCAGGGCGGCGGCGTCCTGGGACCGCAGTTCCAAGCCCGCGACCCAGCCGGCCCGGGACTCCTTCACCTTCGTGGTGGGGAACGTCATGTCGGCACCCCGGGTGGTGCGGGGGGCCGACCGTCACAGGCACCTGCCCTACGAGCTCCGGCTCCTCAACACTGGGTTCTTCCCGGTGGCCCTGCGCCGCGTGGACACGCTCGACGCCAGGACCGGGGCGGTGCTCGCGACCCGACAGGGCGCCGCGCTGACCGCGCTGGTCAAGCGACCGGAGGGCGGCGACTTCACCGGAGAGATCGGCGCCGGCCTGACCGCCATCGCCATCCTCGACGTCGCGCTCCCGCCGCGTGGCCGGTTGCCCCGCACGCTGGTGCACCGGCTCTCCATCTCTTACGAGGAGAGCCAGGTCCCACCGGGCATCGTGGCCGCCACGACCTATCTCACCGGGCCGACGCGGGTCGCCCGGCGCCATGCTCCGGTCATCGGTGCGCCGCTGCGCGGAAGCGGCTGGGTAGCGGTTAACGGTTGCTGCGCGACGAGGACGGATCACCGTGGCGGCGCGGTGCCGGTCAATGGACGCCTGCAGCTCCCCGAGCGGTTCGCCATCGACTTCGTGCGGATCGACCGCAACCGCCGGCTGTTCTCCGGACCGGTTGAGGCCCTGTCGAGCTACGCGTACTACGGCGCCGACGTGCTGTCCGTCGCCGATGGCACGGTGGTCCGTGCCCATGACGGTGAGCCCGAGCAGACGCCCCCGAACGCCCCGCCGCCCTTCGACCTGGAGACGGCTCCCGGCAACTCGGTGGTGACCGACATCGGCCACGGACGCTTCGCTGTGTACGCGCACCTGCAAGGCGGCCTGAAGGTGAAAGTCGGCGACCGGGTCCGACGTGGCCAGGTCTTGGGCCTACTGGGCAACACCGGCAGCTCGACCCACCCGCACCTGCACTTCCAGGTGATGGACAGCCCCTCGTACGCGGACTCCGACGGCCGGCCGTACCAGTTCACCCGGTTCACCAGCGTCGGAACCGTCACCGACGAGCAGCGGCTCTTTACCGGTGAGCCGGCTCCGATCGGACCTCAGCTGTCCGGACGCCACCACCGGAAGCTGCCGCTGAACCTCCAGGTCGTCGACTTCGGCTAGCGGCCGGCGCCGCGGTTCCGCCGGGACAGCCCGAGGGCGGCCGCCGCGGCGACGACCGCGGCGACGACGACCCCCAGCACCAGGCCGCTGCGCCCACCCGTACCGGACGTCGGCCGGGCGCCGGTCGTCGGGCTGGACGACGCCGCGCTCGTCGGCGCGGCGGCCGAGGAAGAAGCTGAGGTCGAGGAGGGCGAGGTCGTGGCGGGGGACGCCGTCGCCGACGTCCGAGCCGACCCGGACGGGGACGCGGGCCTCGGGGACGCCGAGGGCGTGGCCACGGCCCGCACCCTGAACGACAGCTTGCCCGACACCGGGTGACCGTCCGCCGAGACCACCCGCCACACCACGTCGTACGGCCCCGCGGCCAGCGGCTCGGCGAACCGCGTGACCACCTGGTCGCCGGAGACGCGGACGTCCCCGCGGACCTCGCCGCTCGGGCCGCGGACGACGACCCGGTACCCGGTGTCGACCAGGCGCTCGGAGTACGTGAGCGTGAGTGCGCCGGGCGGTGCCACCGTGTCGCCGCTGCCTGGAGAGGACGACACCAGCTCGTCATGGGCGTTCGCCGCAGGGGCAAGGGCAAGCGACAGCGCGGTCAGCAGGGCGAGGACGAACGTCGCACCCGCGGCGCGGCGTCGAGCTGCACGTGATCGGCTCACGCGGTCAGCGTAAAGTGCCGCCGCCGCGCCGGCTGGTGCTTCCCGGGGACCTGCCCGGCAGCCGTCCCCGGACGCCCCGGATCGCCCCGGCGACCCGGCTCCCCGCCGTCCCGTAGCCGCCCGCCTGCGATATGGCCCGAGTGCCCCGCGGCGCTTCGGCGGACTGCCCCCACACTGCCAGCCGGCCACCGCGGCTGACCGCCCGCAGCCGGCGGAGCACGTCCCTGCGGACGGCTGACGTCGCCACCACGAGCAGCTGGTCACCACGCCGGAGCACCGTGCGTTGGTCCGGGACGAACGAGGTGCCGTCCCGGACGACCAGCGTGACGTTGGCCCCCGGCGGCAGCCGCAGCTCGAACACCTCCAGCCCGTGCATCCGCGACGTCTCACCCACCCGCACCTGGACCGCGTCCGCGTCCAGGGTCTCCAGCGGCGCCGACTCCAGGTCCAGGTCCCGTGAGTCCACGATGTTGCCGACGCCGAGCCGGCGGGTGACGAAGGGCAGCAGCGGTGCCTGCACCAGGGTGAAGACGACTACGAGCACGAAGACCAGGTCGAACATCCAGCGCACGTCCGGCCCTATGGCCGAGACAGCGACGGTCGCGAGAACGACCGGGACGGCTCCCCGCAGACCGGCCCAGGACAGGAAGGCCTGGTGTCGCCACGGCAGGCGGAACGCGGTGACGGACACGACGACGGAGATCGGCCGAGCCACGAGCAGCAGCACCAGGCCCAGAACCAGCGCGGACGCCAGGGCCAGCTGCTGCGCGGCCACCCACGCCTTGTCCATGTCCTGCGGGGAGGCCAGGAGCCCGAGCAGGACGAACAGGCCGATCTGCGCCAGCCAGCCGAGCGCCTCGGCGAAGCCGCGGACGGCGGCCCGGTGAGGCAGGTGCGCGTTGCCGAGGACCAAGGCCGCGACGTAGACGGCGAGGAACCCCGAGGCGTGCACCCGAGCGGCCGCGGCGTACGCCCCCACCGCAAGAGCGACCACGGCCAGCGACAGGAGCGCCGACGAGGGTAGGGCGAGCCGGCGTAGAGCGGCCGCACCCACGAACCCGACCAGCAGGCCCACCAGCCCGCCCACCGCCAGCTCCAGCGTGGCCAGCCCGACCAGCTCCAGCCAGCCGTGGCCGGCCTCGCCGGCTGCCTGCGCCGAGAGCGTGACGACGAGCAGGACCACCGGGGCGTCGTTCAGGCCGGACTCCGCCTCCAGAATCCCCGCGAGGCGCGGGTGGATCGGCACCCGCCGCAGCACCGAGAAGACCGCAGCGGCGTCGGTCGACGACAGCACGGCGCCCACCAGCAGCGCCTCGATCCACGGCCGGTTCAGCAGCAGGTGCGCGGCGACCGCCACGACCAGGACGGACACGACCACGCCGACGGTGGACAGCACGGCGGCCGGAGCGACCGAGGACCGGATGTCGGACCACCGCGTGGTCAGGCCGCCCTCGGCCAGGATCAGCACCAGCGCGGCGTACCCGAGGACCTGGGTCAGATCGGGGTCGTTGAAGGAGATGCCGGCGCCCGCGTCGCCGAGCGCCAACCCGAGACCGAGGTACAGCAGCAGCGACGGCAGCCCGGAGAACACGGACAGCCGGACGGCGGCCACGGCGACGAGGACGACGGCGGTACCAATCAGGAGCGCCGTGTTGAGGTGCTCGACCGTCACTGCCTGTGGCCGTCGGTCCGCGGCGGGTGAGGCATGGCACGTCCTTCGTCCAGGGTTGGCTTAGTCTCGCAGGCGTGCCTCGCCTGTTGCTGCTGCGTCGTGTCCTCCTCGTAGCGGCAGCGACGGTGGCCGTCGTGGCCGTCGTCCTGGCGATCGGCGCGACCACGGCGGTGCGCCGCTCGATGCCGGAGCGGGGAGGCGAGCTGCAGGTAGCGGGCCTGGGCGCAGGCGTGACCGTGCTGCGGGACGACCAGGGCGTCCCTCAGGTGTACGCAGACAGCGCGACCGACCTGTTCATGGCCCAGGGCTTCGTCCAGGCGCAGGACCGGTTCTTCCAGATGGACTACCGCCGGCACGTGACCGCGGGCCGGCTGGCCGAGCTGGTCGGTGGCAGCGCGACCGCGGTGCAGGCGGACAAGGTGATCCGCACCCTGGGCTGGCGCCGCGTCGCCGAGCAGGAGCTGCCACGGCTGTCGTCGACGACCCGGAGGTACCTGCAGGCCTACGCGGACGGCGTCAACGCCTACGTCGCCGGCCGGTCGCCGTCCCAGCTCGGCGTGGAGTACGCCGTCCTCGGGCTGCGGCTGCCCGACTACCGGGTGGAGGAGTGGACCGCCGTCGACTCCCTGGCCTGGCTCAAGGCGATGGCGTGGGATCTCAAGAGCAACTACGACGCCGAGCTGACCCGGGCTCGGCTGTCGAGCACCCTGTCGGACCGGCGGGTCGACAAGCTGTTCCCGGGCTACCCGTTCGACCGGCACCAGCCGATCGTCACGGCGGCGGACTCCGCGGCCAACACTGAAGCGGATGCTGCAGCGGACGCTGAGACGGACGCTGAGACGGGCGCTGCGGCGGACACCGGGTCGGCCGGCAGCGCGTCACGCGTGCCCGCGTTGACCGCGCCGGCCACCACCCGGTCGTCCGGCAACGAGTCGTCCCGCACCGAGTCGTCGTCCCGCACCGATTCGTGGTCCGCCACCGACCCGGCCGCGGCGGACGCGCTGAGGTCGGCCGGGCGTGCGCTGGACGCGGTGCCGGCCCTGCTCGGCCGGGGCAGCGACCTCGGCTCGAACGCCTGGGTGGTGTCCGGCCGGTTCACGACCACCGGCCGGCCGCTGTTGGCCAACGACCCGCACCTCGCGCTGCAGGCGCCGAGCACCTGGTACCAGATGGGCCTGCACTGCCGCACCACCAGCGCGGACTGCCCGTTCGACGTCACCGGGTTCACCTTCGCCGGCCTGCCCGGGGTGGTGATCGGACACAACGCGCACGTGGCGTGGGGCTTCACCAACCTGGCACCCGACGTCACGGACCTGTACCTGGAGCGCGTGGTCGGCGGCCAGGTCGAGCGGGACGGCGGCATCGAGCCGCTGACCACCCGCACCGAGACCATCCGCGTGCGCGGCGGGGCGGACGTTCCGCTCACTGTGCGGTCCACCCGGCACGGCCCGATCCTGTCCGACGTGGTGCCGTCGGTCCGCGAGGCCGGCCGCGAGCCCCAGGGCGAGGACCAGGACGGCACGACCTACGACGTCGCCCTCTCCTGGACCGCCCTGACGCCCGGGCGGACGGCGGACGCGATCTTCGCGCTCGACCAGGCCGACGGCTGGGACCAGTTCCGCGCCGCCGCCGCCCTGTTCGACGTCCCGGCGCAGAACCTGGTGTACGCCGACGTCGACGGGAACATCGGTTACCAGGCGCCCGGGAGGGTCCCGGTCCGGGGCGCCTCCGACGGCCGCCGGCCGGTGCCCGGCTGGGACAGCCAGTACGACTGGACCGGCTACGTCCCGTTCGCGCAGATGCCCTCGGTGAAGAACCCGCCGGAGGGCTTCGTCGTCACGGCCAACCAGGCGGTGACCGCGGGCGACAAGCCGTTCCTGACCACGGACTGGGCGTACGGGTACCGGTCGCAACGTATTCGCGACCTGCTGCAGGCGGCCCTGCGCCGGGGCAAGGTCGGCCCGGCCGACATGGCCGCGATCCAACGGGACACCCGCAACCTGATGGCGCCGACCCTGGTGCCCCTGCTGCTGCGCACCGACCTGCGCCGCGACCCGTTCACCCGCGAGGCGCAGCAGCTGCTCCGCGGCTGGGACTTCAGCCAGCCGCCGGACTCGGCCGCGGCCGCCTACTACAACGCCGTGTGGAGCAACCTGCTGCGGATCGGGTTCGACGACGAGCTCGGCGAGGGACTGGCCGCGGAGGGTGGAGAGCGCTGGTTCGAGGTCGTGACCCAGCTGCTGCCGCGCCGCTCGGACGCCTGGTGGGACGACAAGGCCACACCCGGTGCGGTCGAGAACCGCGACGAGATCGTCCGCCGCGCCATGGTGGCAGCGCGGATCGACCTGACCCGCGCGCTGGGCAAGGACGTCTCGCGCTGGCAGTGGGGACGCCTGCACCGCCTCGAGCTGCGCTCGCCGGTGCTGGGCGGCGACGAGGTGCCGCGTCCGGTGCGGTCGCTCTTCGACCTGGGGCCGTACCAGGTCGGCGGCGGGTCGGGAGCCGTCAACGCCCTCACCTGGAACGCCGGGCGCGACTACGACGTGACCGCCGGGCCGTCCATGCGGATGGTCGTCGACGTCGGGGACTTCGACCGCTCGACGTGGGTGAACCTGACCGGCGTGTCCGGGCACCCCTACGACAGCCACTACGACGACCAGGTCGGCGCCTGGCGGGACGGCCGCGGCTACCCCTGGCCGTTCAGCGAGGCCGCGGCGAAGGGTGCGGCCGACGACGAGCAGCGGCTCGTGCCGCGCAGCTGACGCCGGTCAGGGCCGCCCGACCACCAGCACGCGGGCCGGCGTCACCACCACGTCGACCGGACGGTCGTGCGGTTCCACCGGCAGTGGCCCCGCGAGCACCTCGTCGTCGTGCAGCAGCGCGACGACGAGGGCGTCCGGGCGCGCCCGGGCGAGCGCCCGGTCGAAGCTGCCGCCGCCCTGACCCAGCCGGCGGCCGCCGGTGTCGACCGCGAGCGCGGGGACCACGAGGACGTCCGCCCGCGCGATGGCGTCCCGGCCGAGCGGGGTGCCGGCCGGCTCGTCGATCCGGCGCAGCACACCGGAGCGGCGCCGTCCGTCGTCCAGGGCCCAGTCGAGGTCGAGGTCTGCCAGCACCACCGGCAGCAGCACTGGCAGGTGACGGGCTCGCCAGCGTGCGAGCAGCGCCTCGGTGGGCGGCTCCCGTCCCGCCGACAGGTACGCCGACACGGCCCCTGCCTCACGGACGGCGGGGAGCGCCTCGACCCGCTCGGCGAGGGCTGCACCCGCCGCCGCGAGGTCGTCCGGCGTCCGGCCGGAGCGGGCGGCCCGGGCGACGGCGCGCAGTTCGCGCTTGTGCCCCGCGACCGACCCCGGAAGCTCGGCGGTCACGGCGGTGGATGCTCCCTCACGCAGGCTGGGGATTCGCTGACTGTTAGGTCACGGGTTGGGCCGGCTGAGGAGCCAGGCGTGCCCGCGGCCCCGCATTCGTGCCACGATGCCACGCCAGTGGCACCACGCGTGCCGCCGACCGGAGGGAGGGGGGAGATGAGGTCGGTTCGCAGCCGGCTGGCCGTGGTGCTCATCCCGGCGCTGCTCCTCCCCGTGCTCCTCGCCGTGCTGGCGATCGGCGTGCTCGGGCCCCGGCAGCAGCGGGCCGCCGCCCAGCGGCTGTCCGAGCAGGCCGCCGCCGCGATCGCCTTCGACCTGGCCGAGCAGTGTCAGTCGCTCGGCGAGACCGCGCGCTACCTGGCCCAGCGCCTCACCGCGGGTGACCGGCCGGGCCGGGCCGCGGCGAACGCGATCGACCGCCAGCGCCGGGCCTTCGCGGTCGTGGTGGACCCCTCCGGCAAGACCTGGACGTCGGGCACGCTGCCGCCGGGAGACCCCAGCCGGCTGACCTCGCTCCAGTGCTCGGTGCAGAACGGCACCCGTGATGCCCGTGGTGCGGTCACCGGGCCTCCTGTCGTGGCCCAGTCGGTGCAGGCGACCGACGCGCAGGGCAAGCCCATCGGCACGGTGGCCGTGGGTCGTCGGCTGGACGGCACCGCCTTCCGGGAGCGGCTGCTGCAGCTCAAGCTGACCGAGGGGCAGGTGGTGGCCCTCGCCTGCCCCGGCGGCGCGGGTGTGTCGACGGCGAACGAGCCCGTCGCGAGCGAGCTGCGGACTGCAGCCGCGACCGGCAGCCCCTCGTCGATCGGCCGGCTGGAGGTGGCCGCCGACCGCGAGCGCCTCAGCGTGGCTTGCGGCGTCGCGGTCGGGACGCCGCGGACGGCGCTGGCCGGGACGCTCGGCAGCGTCTACGGCCGCGGGCCCGCGCTTCCGGTCGCCCTCATCCTGCTCGTGGTGCTCATCGGTGGGCTTCTGGTCCTGCGCCTGGCCAGCTCGCTCACCGAGCCGATCCTCGCGCTGACCCGGGCCGCCGAGCGGGTCACCCGCGGCGACTACACCCGCCGGCTGCCCACCGGTGGCCGCGACGAGCTTGGCCGGCTCTCCGGCGCCTTCAACCACATGACCGAGGAGCTGCAGACCAAGATCGGTGAGCTGGAGCGCAGCCGCGACCTGCTCCGGGAGAACGTCACCCGGCTCGGTGACGCGCTGCAGCGCACGCACGATCTGGACGGCCTGCTCACCACCGTCCTGCAGGCCGCGGCCTCGGCCACGGAGGCGCAGCGGGCCACCGCCTGGCTGGTCGAGGGGGAGTCGGTGGTCGCTCGGGTGTCGACGCCCGCGGGGGGCCCCCGGACGCGGGTCCGCCGGCTGCCGGTCGGCGTGGACATCGCGGGCGAGGTGGCGCAAGACGGGCGGACGCGCCGGCTCGGCCACGGTCATGAGGACGGCACCACGGCGCTGGGCGGACCCACGCTCGCCGCGCCGCTGCGCCGGGCGAACGGGGTCCTCGGCGTGGTCGTGGTTGAGCGCGAGCCCGCCGGGCCCGCGTTCACCTCCGATGACGAGGCGATGCTGACGTCGCTGGCCGGGCCGGCCGGCATCGCGGTCGACAACGTGCTGCTGCACCGCGAGGCCCAGCGGCTCTCGGTGACCGACCCGCTCACCGGTGCCGGGAACCTTCGGCACATGACCACCACGCTGGCCCGCGAGGTCGAGCGCTCGACGCGCTTCGACCGGCCGCTGTCGGTGCTGCTGCTCGACCTCGACCACTTCAAGAACGTCAATGACACGTACGGACACACGGTGGGGGACGCCGTCCTGCGCGAGCTGGCCCGGCGGCTCGCGGGCGTCGTCCGCGAGGTCGACACCGTGGCCCGCTACGGCGGCGAGGAGTTCGTCGTCGTCACTCCGGAGACCGACACCCAGGGGGCTCAGCGGCTGGCCCAGCGGATCTGCGAGACGGTGCGCGAGGAGCCGTTCCGGATCGGCTCGGACGTCGTGGAGGTCACCGTCTCGGTGGGCGTGGCGTCGCTGCCGATCCACGGGACGGCGAGCAGCGAGCTCGTACGCGCCGCGGACGAGGGCCTGTACGCCGCGAAGCACGCCGGGCGCGACCAGTGGCAGGTTGCCCCGGGCGGCGCCTCGCGGGTCGGACTGTAGCCTTCGCAGCATGAGCTCGCCCGTGCAGTCCACGACCAGCGGCCGCTCCGCCCTGGGCTCCGACATCTCCGCGTGGCTCGCCGAGCACGTGGAGGGACAGGCGTACCGCGGGTGATCAGCGTCGAGGACCACCTGGCGCGCTGCGTCCGGGCGGTGCAGCCGCTGGACCCCATCGAGCTCGGGCTGCTGGAGGCGCAGGACTGCGTGCTGGCCGAGGACGTCGTCAGCCCGCTGGACCTGCCCGGCTTCGCCAACTCGGCGATGGACGGGTACGCGGTCGTGGCCGCCGACGTCGCGGCTGCCTCCGAGGACGCCCCGGTGCGGCTGCCCGTGGTCGCGGACGTCCCGGCCGGCTCCACCGAGCGGCTCCGGCTGTCCCCCGGGCAGGCGGCCCGGATCATGACCGGCGCCCCCCTCCCGGACGGCGCCGAGGCCGTCGTGCCGGTGGAGGTGACCGACGGCGGCGTCGACCAGGTGGAGCTGCGCGCGCCGGCGGAGGAGGGCCAGCACGTGCGGCGAGCGGGCGCCGACGTGCGGCGCGGCGACACCGTGCTGTCCGCCGGGACGCTGCTCGGCCCGGCCCAGCTGGCGCTGCTTGCGGCCGTCGGCCGCGACCGGGTGGTGGTCCAGGCACCGCCGCGGGTGGTGATCCTTTCCACCGGCTCGGAGCTGGTCGAGCCAGGCACCGTTCCCGGCTTCGGCCAGGTGGTGGACAGCAACGGCGTCATGCTCGCGGCCGCGGCGGTCGACGCCGGCGCCCGGCCGCGCCTGGTCGGTGTGGTGCGGGACGAGGCCCAGGCCTTTCTGGAGGCGCTGGAGTCCGAGCTCGCGGACGCGGACCTGGTCGTGACCAGCGGTGGCGTCAGCGCGGGGGCGTACGACACCGTGAAGGAGGTCCTCTCCAAGCTCGGGACCGTGTGGTTCGGCAAGGTCGCGATGCAGCCGGGCATGCCGCAGGGCTTCGGCACCGTGGGCCCCGACGCGACGCCGATCTTCACACTGCCGGGCAACCCGGTGAGCGCCTTCGTGTCCTTCGAGATGTTCGTCCGGCCGGTGATCCGCAAGCTGGCCGGTCACCAGGGGCTGTTCCGGCGCAGCGAGATGGCGGTGGCGCTCGACTCGTGGACGGCGCCGGCGGGCAAGCTGCAGCTGGCCCGTGGCGAGCTGGGCCGCACCAAGGACGGGCGGCGGGTCGTCCGGCTGACCGGGCAGCAGAGCTCGCACGTGCTGGGCGGGCTGGCCCGGGCGGGCGCGCTCGTCGTCGTGCCGGAGCAGGTGACCCGGGTCGAGGCCGGTGACGAGGTGCGCTGCCTGGTGCTCGACCGGCGACGGCGATGAACCCGCCGGCGA
>DATFPQ010000277.1:0-6493 GCA_035264765.1 Actinomycetales bacterium
CTGAGAGCATGAAAACGCGGACCGTAGTCACTACGGATCATGTAGGTCCCCAAGATTGGGGGGTTGCGCCGCTCGCCAGCGGCCGCGGTCACCGCCCACCGTGACGCGCAGGACGCTTCCTTCGACGAGAGCGTCAACACGCCGCAAACACTTCTCCCGCGCACTATCGCGCTGCCCGCCAACGACGGTAGCCGGGCGAGGGGCGCCGCGGGCAGTCGGACCTTCGTCGTAGTACCCGGCTCGACCCTCCATCCGGGGGTCGGTGAGGCGGGCGAAGGCTCGGTACGCGCCCGGTGCAGTGAACGCAGCGAAGCCCTCCCGGGGTCCCGGGAGGGCTTCGCTACGTGGTGCTGGTCAGGCGGTGCCGGTCGTGAAGCTCCAGCTCGTCGTGGCCAGCGGGTTGCCGCCTGTGTCGCGGATTGCTCCGGCGCCACCGGTGAGCGTGACCGTGTACTTCGTGGTGGCCGCCAGAGTCACACCGGGGTTGAGGATCCACTGGTTGGTGGTCCCGTTTCGAGAGACCGTCCCGGCGACGGCCGCGCCGGTCGCGGCGTTCTTCAGCCTGAAGGTGGTGGCCGCGACGCCCGTCACGGCCTCGCCGAAGGTCGCCGAGATGTTCGCCGTCCGGCCGACCTTGGTCGCGTTGGCTGCGGGGGTCCGCCCGGTGACCGTCGGCGCCGGGCCGGTGGTGAAGGTCCACGTCGTGGCCGCCACCGGGTTGCCGCCGGTGTCCCTAACTCCGGTGGTCAGGGTCGCGGTGTACTTCGTGTCCGCCGCCAGGGTCACGTTCGGGTCGAACGTGGCCACCCGGGTCGTCGCGTTGTACGTGACCGACGTCGCACCGATCGCGGCGCCGCTCGTGGCGTTCTTGAGCGTGAAGCTCGTGGGCCCCACCCCGGTCACCGGCTCACTGAAGGTCGCCGTGATGTTCGCCGTCCGGCTGACGCCCGTGGCACCGTTCGCTGGGGTCCGAGCCGACACCGTGGGCACCGGGCCGGTGGTGAAGGTCCAGGTCGTGGCCGCCAGCGGGTTGCCAGCGGTGTCCTTGACGCCGGTTCCGAGGGTCGCCGTGTACTTGGTGTCCGCCGCCAGGGTCACGTTCGGGTCGAACGTCGCGGCCCGGGTCGTCGCGTTGTAGGTGACGGAGGTGGCGCCCACCGCGGCGCCGGTCGCGGTCTTCTTCAGCGTGAAGGTGGTGGCGCCGGCGCCCGTGACTCGCTCGCTGAAGGTCACCGTGAGGTTCCCGGTCCGGCTCACCCCCGTGGCATTCGTCCCGGGAGTGCGCGCCGACACCGTCGGCACCGGCCCGGTGGTGAACGTCCAGCCCGTGGCCGGGAGGGCGAGCCCGGCCCGGTCCTTGATCGCCGTCGTGAGGGACGCGGTGTACTTGGTGTCCGCCGCCAGCGTCACGTTCGGGTCGAAGGTGGCCACCCGCGTCGTGGAGTTGTAGGTGACGGAGGTGGCACCCACCGCGGCGCCGGTTGCGGCGTTCTTCAGCGTGAAGGTCGTGGCGCCGACGCCTGTGACCGGCTCGCTGAGGGTCGCTGTGATGTTGCCGGTCTGGCTGACTCCCGTGGCGTTCACCGCGGGGGTACGGGCCGAGACCGACGGAGCGGTGGTGTCGACCGCAGTCGTGAAGGTCCAGGTTGCGGGGGTGAGCGGGTTGCCCGACGCGTCGGTGACACCGCTGGACACCTCGGCGGTGAACGTCGTCCCTGGAGCCAGCTCCTCCGCCGGGTCGAGCGTCGCGGTGCGGGTCGCCGGGCTGTAGGTCACAGCCGCCGGTACCGCACTGCCCGCCGGGTCGACGAGGACGAAGCTGGTGGCGCTCACGTCGGTGACCGGCTCCGAGAAGGTCGCGGTGACGACGGCAGTGGTCGCCACGCCGGTGGCGTCGCTGGCCGGCGTCCGCGACGTCACGGTGGGAGCGATGGTGTCGGCGGTGGTGAAGGTCGACGTCGACCCGGCGTAGGCGTTGCCCGACACGTCCTGGATGGCGTTCGAGACGGAGAGCGTGTACCGCGTACCGCTCGCCAGGGAGGCCGTCGGCCGCAACGTCGCGGTCAGGGTGGTCGGGTTGTAGGTGACCGTCGCGGCCACAGGGACGCCCTGCGGGTCGTCCAGCACGATGGAGGCGCCGCTCACGCCGGTCACCGCCTCGGAGAACCGCACGGTCACGCCGTTTGCGAGTGGAACGCCGGTCGCATTCGCCTGCGGGCTCTGGGTGACCACGGTGGGTGGCGTCGTGTCCGGCGGTCCGATCCGCCAGGTGTACGCGGCCGGGGTCCCCACGTTGCCGGCCGCGTCAGTGGCCCGGACGCTGAAGGTGTAGCTGCCGTCGAGCTGGGCGTCGTAGGAGGCCGGCGAGACGCATGGGTCCCAATCGGGGTTGCTCGGCAGGAGCTGGCACTCGGCCGTCGCTCCGGCCTCACCGATGCTGAAGCCAACGGTCGGCGTGTTGACTGCGGAAGGGTTGGACGGCTTCGGCGCCACGATGCTGACCGGAGGCGGCGTCGTGTCGACGGTGAACGTCAGCGTGCCAGAGGTGAGGAACTGCGGGACGGTCGGGTCGACGGGCGAACCCGTCTCGTCCAGCTGGTACGCCGGGTTGGGGGTCCGTGCGACGACACGGTGCACGCCGCCGGCCAGCTCCGTGGGCAACGCGATCGAGTAGACGCCGTTCAGCGTGGCACCCTCCGCGGCCGGCGTCGTCGAGCCATCCACGACCAGCTGGACGCTGGCCTCCGACGCTCCAATGCCCGGGACGGTGCCGGCGAAGGTCGGCGCGACGACGTTCGTGACGTTGTCGGTCGTGGAGCGCCCGCTGTCGCTGGTTGCGGTGAGGTCGGGCGTCGACGGCGCGGCGTCGGGTGCGTCGTAGACAAGGCCCTGCACGGTGAACTGGCTGATTGTGAGCGTGTCGACACCGGGACCGCCGGCATCCGGCCCGCTGATGGTCACGGCGTTGTGGCCGGAAGGCGCACCAGTCACCGGTCGGGGAGTGTTGATGTCGCCGAGCGTGCCCGCGGGCGCACCGATCTGCCGAAGGAAGGTCGAGGTCGTCGTGGCGGCGTCGCCTCCCAGGAACGCCTCGCCCACGCCGGCCCAGTCGCACGGAACACGCGGGCTCGGCGTGCAGACGCCGGCGTCGATGGTCTGCTTGATCCTTCCGCGCGTCGTGTTCTTGGGGTCCTGCTCGGACACGAATGTGTTCTCCCCGTAAGGATGCCTGATCGTGTACCGGGCCCCGGGCCTCAGGTTGTCGACGATGAAGCGCAGGCGGCCGAAGCCCATCTGCTCGCCCGGCACCACCTGCCCGTTGAGGTGCGCGCCTTCGAGGGCGGCCTCGTAGAGGGAAAGGTTGCCACCCGAGGCCTCCGCGTTGAACCAGAACGCCTCCTCGGGGAAGTTCTCCGGATAGGACGCCGGCGCATCCGGATTCGGCGGCTCGGACAGGCAGCCGGCGCCGGCCATGTAGCACAGCTGCAGCTTCACCGTTCCATCTGAGTACCAGGTCGGGAAGCCGTTCTGCGGGTCGACGGCACTCATGCCGGCAACCGCGGCGTGCGCCGGAGCGACGGCTCCGGGCGCGAGGGTGCTGGCCACGATCGCGGCCAGGACCGCTCCCGCAACCCGGGAGACCCGCCGACGGGGGGGTGGATTGGCCGGGGAGAGGGACGTCCGCGCAGATCCGAGGACGGCCGTGAACCCTCTCGACCAGGTGGGACGCGCGCGGCTCGGGGCCGCGGCGCCATCGCTACTGAGCACGAAGAACCTCCGCTGTGAGCTGACCTGCCGACGTCATCGGCCGGTTCCGGTCCGGTCGCGCCGTGGGCGGCGCATCCCGGTATCCGGTGGGGATTGAAGGCTCTCCGCGGCGTGTCAACCGAGCGTCAACGACAGGCAACCGAAAGGGAGCGTTCGTGCTCAGGAGAAGGGCCCTGCGGCAGGTCGCTATTGGGCCGACCGGGTGGTCCTCGAAACCCGTGCCTCACCGAGCCCACCGACCGTCACAGCATCAACACCGTGTAAATAATTGCTCCCGGCTACGCCGTTCGGGTGACGTCCGACGCTCGCCTGTCACCCGTACGGTGGCCTGTAGCCGGTCGGCTTGTCCCCGAGGTCGACGATGGCAGCCACCGGGCCACCGCCGTCCGGCCCCTGGTGCGCGGCGGATACGGAGACGAACGCCGCCGGGTCACCGGTCACGGCGGCGGTGACTCCCCCGACGCAGGCCTTGATCTGCCGGTGCCAGTGGACGTCCGAGTCGTCGAGCATCGCGTTGCGCCGGCCCGCGACGAGGCCGTCCTGGCTGGCCTCGCACTTGAGGAAGACGTTGACCAACCGGCCGTCGAGGTCGCTGCGGTGCGGGCGCTCGGGCAGCTTCAGCCCGGCGTCGCGGATGGCGTCCCAGATGCCGTCCTGGTCGAGGGCATCCCGCATCACCGCGTGCCCGATCCGGTAGCGCCCGCCCACGCCGGGGGCGTTGCCCACCACGACCACCTGGGCCTGGTCCAGCTCGACACCGGACGAGCACGAGGCCACCGACGAGTACAGCGAGCGGTCCCGCATCACGTCGTCGTCGGTCGGCATCTCGATCTCACCGAGCGCCACCGCGATGCCTAGGGCCGTCGTGCCGTTGGACAGGTCCATGGACTCGTGCGTGTGCTCGGTCCACACGGTCTTCCCGCGGCTCTTGGCGTCGCGGATGGTGTGGATGGTCAGCAGCGGGGTCTTCGTCTGCACGTAGTGGACGTCGGCGGGGTCGGTGATCCCCGCGCGCTCCATCGCCACCCGAACGGCGTCCGCGACCTTGGTCACCATCGCGACCCGGCCGATCTCCTCCGGCAGCAACCGCTCACTCATCGCGAAGCCGACCGTCAGCCGTGGCTCGTCGGTGCGCTCGGCCCGCTCGGCGCGGACGGTCGCAAAGATCGTCGCATGCGGGCTCAGCACGCCGTCCGTGCCGCCAGACCACACGATCGGCACTTGCGCCACGTCCTGCGCCGACCGCGACCCCTTCGCCACGAGCACCTCACGGAACGCGCGGTCCGCGATGATCCGGGTGTAGTCGTTCACGCCGCCATTGCCCTCGGTCTTGCCGATGACCGCAACCACGCGGTCGGCCTCGACCACCCCGCGGTCGATCAGGTCGGCCAGGCCGCAGGCGTCGGCCACGCTCAGCAGGGGGACCTTGCGGACCTCGATCGGCTCGGGCATGCGGGCTCCTTCGTCGGGTTGGCGGGGTCAAGGGTGGACGACGGTTCCGGCCCGCCCGTGGGCGGCCTCGACAATCCCGTCGAGGGAGCAGATGGCAGCGCGCGTGCCACCGGCCTCGACGAACCGGCAGGTCGCCTCCACCTTGGGACCCATGGAGCCTGCGGCGAACGCGCCCTCCGCGGCGAGCCGGCGGAGCGCGGCGGCGGACACCTCGCCGAGCTCGACCTGGTCGGGCGTCCCCCAGCCGGTGGCGACGTGGTCGACGTCGGTGGCGATGACCAGCACGTCGGCCTCGACCGTACGTGCCAGCAGTGCGGCGCCGAGATCCTTGTCCACGACGGCCTCGACGCCACGCAGCCGACCGTCCGGGTCACGAACGCACGGGATGCCCCCTCCCCCGGCCGCCACGACGACGAAGCCGGCGGCCATCAGCGCCAGCGCCGGCTCGGCGTCCAGCACCTCCAGCGGCTCGGGAGAGGCCACCACTCGCCGCCAGCCGCGAGGTCCGCGGTCCTGCCAGGTCTCGCCGTGGCCGACCAGCACCTGGGCGTCGGCCGCGGGCAGGTAGCGCCCGATCGGCTTGGTGGGGCGCAGGAAGCCGGGGTCGGACCCGTCCACCAGCGTCCTGGTGACCAGGGCGGCGACCGGTCGGCGCACCCTCCGCTCGGCCAGGGCCGCCTCCAGCGCCGACAGCAAAACGAAGCCGATGGTCCCCTGCGTCTGGGCCACGCACCAGTCCAGCGGCACGGGCGGGACGACCGTCGCGGCGAGCTGGTTCTTGACCAGCAGGTTGCCCACCTGGGGCCCGTTCCCGTGGGTCAGCACGACCTCGTGCCCGCGGGTCACCAGGTCGGCCACCGGCTCCATCGCGGCGCCGATCGCGGCGATCTGGTCCTGTGGCCGGGCCAGGCCGTCCGGCCGGGTCATGGCGTTGCCGCCGAGGGCCACGAGTGCGCGCACGGCCGCAACGTACGGGAGGCGGAAGCCGCCGGACATGGTGCAGCCTTGCCGATTCCGGTGCGGCACGCTGGCAGGGTTCGCCGTCGGGAAGCCGGTCGGGTCAGCTGCCGAGCGCGCCGGTGCGGGCGTCGGCCGGCAGGCCGAGGCGGCGGTAGCGGTCGAGGCGGGCGGCCCGTCGCTCGGGAGCACGTGCCTGCAGCAGCCGCACCAGCTCGTGCTGGAGGGTGCGGCCCATGCGCCGGCAGAAGTCCTCGGGCTCCTCCGCCGCGTCCGGGTGCTCGGGGACGACCCGGTCCACGACTCCCGCGGCCAG
>DATFPQ010000278.1:0-17758 GCA_035264765.1 Actinomycetales bacterium
GGCAACGCCCTGCGCGTGGTTGCCGGCGCTCGCGGCCACCACCCCCCGCGCCTTCTCCTGCGCGGAGAGCCGGCACATCCGGGTGTACGCGCCGCGGATCTTGAAAGAGCCGGCCCGCTGCAGGTTCTCGCACTTGAGGTGCACGGGGCCGCCCACCCGGTCCGACAACGCCCGGCTGTACTCCAGCGGCGTGGGGCGCACCACCCCTGCCAGCAGGTCTCGCGCCGCGCGAACGTCGTCCAGCGTGACTCGCTGCGTCGTCGTCGACATGGCGGGAGTGTGGCACCTCTCGGGCGTCGCGCGGCGCTCTGGACCAGGTGCCAGCTCGCGTGGTGCGATGCGGCCGTGACCCTGCACCAGTGGTGCAAGGGCTACGGGTACGACTCCAGGGGGAAGGTCTCCGGGTGCAAGGTCTCCAGGCGAAAGGACTCCGGGTGGAAGGACTCCAGGTGGAAGGTGTCCGGGTGGAACGACTGCGGCTCGGGACGTTCGTGCGACCCGGCAGCGAGACGCCCGACGGGCTCCCCCGCGCCGAGGTCGTGCTCGGCTACCTGGTGCACCATCCGGCCGGGCTGCTCCTGCTCGACACCGGGATCGGCGAGGTCGACGACGACACCGAGGCCCACTACCGGCCGGTGCGGCGCGACCTCACCGAGGCGCTGGGCGACCGAGGCGTCCGGCCCGAGGACGTCGACCTGGTCGTCAACTGCCACCTGCACTTCGACCACTGCGGCGGCAACCGGCGGCTGCCCGGCCGACCCGTCCTCGCCCAGCGACGCGAGCTCGAGCTCGCGCGCGAGGAGGGCTACACGGTCCCCGAGCTGGTGGACTTCCCCGGCGCCCACTACGAGCCGTTGGACGGCGAGGCCGAGGTGTGGCCGGGCGTGCTGGTCCTGCCCACGCCGGGGCACACGGCCGGCCACCAGTCTTTGGCGGTCCGGTGTCCGGACGGCACGGTGGTGCTGGCGGGTCAGGCGCACGACCACGCGTCGGACCTGACCGCGGACGTCCTGGCGGCGGAGCTCTCGACCGGCGCCTCTGACCTGGCGTGCGCCCCAGGTTCCGCCGGCGCCCTTCCGGAGCCGTCCCTGTGGATCGCGCGACTGCTGGAGCTCGATCCCAGGCGGATCCTGTTCGCCCACGACCTGGCGGTGTGGGAGCCGCACTGACCGTCCCGGCCGGGTTCAGCCGGCGCGCCAAGGCGGTCAGCAGGACGCCCTCCGCGGTGCCGACGTCCAACGATGGAACCACCGACGCGATCACACGGACCTCCGGAGCTGGCGACCCCACGCCGTCGCCGATGATGCCCCCTCAGCGGGTGCGCGCGTCGTCGTCCTCCACCGGCCGGGGCAGATCGAGAGCGGGGTCGGCCTGTGGATCCAGTTCCTGTGGACGCAGCGGCGGCCCCGCGGCGACCGGGGACGCGTCCTCGGCCTGCGGGTGGCCCAGCTGCTCCTCCTCGTCGCCGGAAAGCGACGCCACGACCGTGTGGCCGACGGCGACCAGCGGCACCGCGAACAGGGCACCCACAATCCCGGCGGTGAGCGCACCGGCCGCGATGCCGAGGATCACCGCGAGCGGGTGCACGCTGACCGCCCGGCCAAGCAGGAACGGCTGCAGCACGTGGCTCTCCAGCTGCTGCACCAGCACCACGACGCCGAGCATGATCAAGGCCTTCACCGGGCCCACGGCGACGAGGGCCACAAGGACCGCCACCGACCCGGAGATGAGGGCCCCCACGACGGGCACGAACGAGCACAGGAAGACCAGCACTGCGAGCGGCAGGACCAGCGGCACGCCCAGGATCAGCGCGCCCAGGCCGATCCCCACCGCGTCGGTGAACGCGACGATGATCGTGGCGCGCACGAAGGCGGTGAGGGTCACCCAGCCGCGCCGGCCCGCCTCGTCGATCGGCCGGCGCGCGTCGCGCGGAAGCAGCCGCACCAGCCAGGCCCAGATGCTGGTGCCCTGGGCCAGGAAGAAGTACGTGGTGAAGAGCACGAGGAAGAGCCCGGTGAGCACGTGGCCCGCAGTGCTCGTAGCCGCTAGCGCACCGGTCACCAGCTGCTCGCGGCTCCCGGACACCGAGGCACGCGCCTCGGCGAGGTAGCCCGAGAGCTGGGTGGTGGTCAGGTGCAGCGGCGGTCCCGCCAACCAGCGCTGGACCTCCGCCAGGCCCTCCGTGACCTGGTCCTGCAGGTCGCTGAAGCCGGCGGCGAGCTGGGTACCCACCAGGGTGAACAGGCCCACCACCAGGGCAAGCACCAGCACGACGGTGACCAGGGAGCCGACCGAACGCGGCAGCGCGCTGCGCTGAAGCAGGTCCGCGAGCGGCTTGATCAGCGCCACGAGTAGTACCGCGATGAACACCGGGGCGACGAGCACGAGGTACATCGCCATCAGCTTGAGCAGGAAGTAGACGACGGCCCCGACGACGAGCAGCCGCCACGACCAGGCCGTCGCGACCCGCATCGCCCACGGGACGGTCTCGACACCGGTCCGCCGTCCAGTCTGCGAGGTCATGGCGCCATCCTCGCCGCTGCGGGTCACCGGGGCACCTCCCGGATCGCGTCGTGCGTCAGCCGGGCCGCGGCGTCGGGCGCCTGGTCGCGCAGCAGCCCCGCGGCGAAGAGCACGTACCGGTCATCCACGGCCAGACGGGCCCGCTCGGGCACCCGCCAGCCGCCGCCGTGGTCGGACACCAGCGGGGACAGAACCTTCCGCCGCACGCTGTCGCCGTGATGACGCAGCACCCCACCGGACCCCACCACCAGGCCGACCTCGCGCAGTGGCCGCGGGGTCGACGACGGCCCCGGCGCCCGCCCGTGCCGTCGCGCGGCCACGGTCACCGCCAGCCCAGCCAGCCGCGCATCACCATCCGTGACGTCGGGCAGGTGACCGGGGCGGGCCGCCAGCTGATCGGCGTACGCGGCCAGCCCCTCGTCGTCCGCTCCGAGCAGGTGCTCGGCACGCGCGGCCGAGACCACCCCTGGCGCGTTCCAGCGCATCCCGAGGTCGCCCTCCACCGTGCGAGACCGCCAGAGCGTCGCCACGACCTCCTTGCGCAGGCCGGCGTCCTCACCGCCGGGCGAGACGACGGAGTAGACGTCGGTCGTGGCACCGCCCACATCCACGACGAGAACGTCGCCGGCGCCCGGCGACCCGGGCGCGCCGTCCGCGAGCACCTCCACACCGGCGAGCACGACGTCCGGCGTAGCGGCCCTCACCATCCGCCGCAGCTGCGGCCCGCGCGACAGCCCCTTGCCGCCGATCACGTGCCGCAGGAAGACGTTCCGGATCCCGGCGCGGGCCGGGGCGGGCTCTAGGACGCCGATCCGCGGCAGCACGTTGTCCGTCACCACCACCCGCCGGCCGCGCGAGAGGAGCTCGTGCGCCGCCGCTTCGGACGCCGCCGCGTTGCCCGCAAGCACGACCGGCACCGGGACGCGGGCGATCCCGAGCCGGCGGGCGTTGTGCCGCAGCACCTCGCCGTTCCCGCCATCGGTGCCGCCCACGAGCAGGACGACGTCGGGCCGGGCGGCACGCAGCTGTGCGACGTCGGCAGCGGTGAGCTCTCCCGCAGCGACGTGGACCACGCGGGCTCCTGCCGACAGACCGACCCGGTGCCCCGCCTCGGCCGTGACCGCGCGCTCGTAGCCGACGACGGCCAGTCGCAGCCCACCGCCGGCGCTCGAGCAGGCCAGGACCTCGTCCACCCGCTCGCCGTCCAGCCCCGCGCGCAGCGTCCGGTACCCGTCGAGGACGTCGGAGCCGAGTGTGGTAGGCGTGCTGGCGGTGGCCACGAGCGTCCCGTCATCGGCGTCGACCAGGGCAGCCTTGGTGAAGGTGGAGCCGAAGTCGACGCACAGGACCCTGGTCACACGGCCCTGACTACCACGTCCCGGCCTCGGGACGTGGAACGGTCAGCCGCGGCAGCAGCGGGTGGACCAGCGGGCCGATCGCCAGCGTGTACAGCACGGTGGCCACGCCGAGCGTGCCCCCGAGCGCCCAGCCGGCCAGCACGACGACGACCTCGATGGCGGTGCGGACCAGTCGCACGGACCCTCCGGTCCGGCGCACCAGCCCGGTCATCAGGCCGTCCCGGGGCCCCGGGCCGAGCCGGGCGCCGACGTACGCCGCGGTCGCGACGGCATTGAGCACGACACCCGAGACGGCGAGGCCGATCCGCATAGCCCAC
Source organism: Actinomycetales bacterium (assembly GCA_035264765.1). Lineage (GTDB taxonomy): Bacteria > Actinomycetota > Actinomycetes > Actinomycetales > Angustibacteraceae > DATFPQ01. The sequence goes on from DATFPQ010000278.1 coordinate 4,199, forward strand.
GCCGACGGCTCGGGGAGCACCGCCAGTGCCGCGTCGACCGCGACGCCGATCACCAGCACGTTGCTCACCGTGCCGAGGCCCGGCCGCTCTCGCAGCGGCACCCAACCGAGCAGGACCAGCGCGCCGACGACCATGGACCACAGCCCGATGCTGCCGCCGAGGTGGCGCGCCAGGCCCTGGTGCAGGACGTCCCAGGGCATGACGCCGAGGTCGGAGCGAACCATCAGTGCCATGCTCACGCCGTACAGGACCAGCCCGAGGTAGAGCTGCACGAGGCGGCGGGGCAGCGCCCGCCCGCGCAGGGTGGTGCGGCCGCTGGGTCGGACGTCCGGTCGGACGGCGGTGGTCATGCGGCGAGCATGACGGACGAATGGCCTTGCTTTCCAGGGCCAATCTGCGACAGTGGCCTGGTGTCCGCCGCCCCGCAGCTGCGCGCGTCCCGCCGAATCGGCGCCCGCGAGCTGGTCCGCCTGCTCGGGCCGTGGCCCGCGGCCGACCGTCCGGCGTACCTGGCGCTGGCCGGCCGAGTGCGGCTGCTGGTGCTCGACGGCCGCCTCCCGGTGGGGGTGCTGCTGCCGGCGGAGCGCGAGCTGGCCGCGACGCTGGGCCTGAGCCGGACGACGGTCAGCGCCACCTACGACGCGCTGCGGGGGTCCGGGCACGCGGTGAGCCGGCAGGGCTCGGGCACCTGGACGGCCCTGCCGGCCGCCGACGAGCGAATACCGACCTGGGCGCCGGAGCCGGTGCCGGAGGGCGTCCTCGACCTGGTGCACGCGGCACCGTCCGCTCCCCCGCAGGTCTACGCCGCCTTCGCGGCCGCCCTGGACGAGCTGCCCCGGTACCTGCCCGGCACCGGTTACGACTACCGCGGCCTGCCCGGTCTGCGGGCCCGGGTCGCGGCGCGGTTCACCGCGCGCGGGCTCCCCACGACCGCCGAGCAGGTGCTCATCACCAGCGGCGGGCTGCAGGGCGTCCGGCTGGCGCTGGCCTCCGTGGTCGGCCGGGGCGACCGCGTGCTGGTCGAGCAGCCGTCCTACCCGAACGGACTCGACGTGGTCCGCGACCTGGGCGCCCGGACGGTGCCCGTCCCGATGGACGTCGGTGCCGACCGGCCGGCCCGGTGGGACGCCGAGGCCGTGCGGCTGGCCGCGCGCCAGACCGCGGCCCGGGCGGCGTACCTGATCCCGGACTTCCAGAACCCCACGGGCGCCCTGATGCCGACCGCGGACCGCCAGGCCATCGCCGGCGCGCTCGCCGACGCCGGGACGCTCGCCGTCGTGGACGAGACCCTGGCCGAGCTGGCACTCGACGGTGACGTCGAGGTGCCGGCGCCCTTCGCGGTGCACGCACGCGCGCACACCGTCGTCACGGTCGGCTCGGCAAGCAAGGTGTGCTGGGGCGGCCTGCGCACTGGCTGGCTACGGGCGGACGCGGCAACGGTGAGCAGCCTGGCTGCCCTGCGCTCACGGCAGGACCTGGCGGGGCCGGTGCTCGAGCAGCTCGCCTGCGTGCACCTGCTGGACCGGCTGGACGAGGTCCGCGCGCACCAGGTCGCCCGGTTGCGCGATGGCCGCGCCACACTGCAGCGGCTGCTGGCCCACCACCTGCCAGGCTGGCGGGCGTCCCAGCCGGCCGGCGGCCAGGTCCTGTGGTGCCGGCTGCCGCACCCGTCGTCGTCCGCGCTGGCCACCGCTGCCGCCGAGCTGGGCGTCCGCGTGACACCCGGGTCGCGGTTCGCCGCGGATGGCACGCTGGAAGGCTGGCTGCGGCTGCCGTTCACGCGTCCGGCCGAAGAGCTGGAGCGGGCGGTCCCGCTGCTGGCGCAGGCCTGGGCGCGGGTCCGCCCGGAGGACGTCCCTGCGGTGCAGGAGGACCCGGTTCGGGAGTTCGTCGTCTGACGCCGCTCAGGAGAGCGCGTGCTGCAGGTCGGCGACCAGGTCCTCGGCGTCCTCGATGCCGACCGACAGCCGCACCAGGTCGTCCGGGACCTCCAGCACCGACCCCGCGGTGCTGGCGTGCGTCATCCGCCCGGGGTGCTCGATCAGGGACTCCACGCCGCCGAGCGACTCGCCGAGGGTGAACAGCTCCGCCCGCTTGCAGGCCGCGAGCGCCTCCTCGACGCCGCCGCGCAGCCGGAAGCTGACCATGCCGCCGAAGCGCCGCATCTGCCGGGCGGCGACCTCGTGCCCGGCGTGCGACTCCAGGCCCGGGTAGAGCACGGCCGACACCCGCGGATGGCTCGCCAGCAGCTCGACCACCCGCTCGGCGTTGTCGCAGTGCCGCTCCATCCGCAGGGCCAACGTCTTCAACCCGCGCAACACCAGCCACGCGTCGAACGGGCCGGCGACGGCCCCCATCGCGTTCTGGTGAAATGCGATGCGCTCGTCGAGGTCCTCGAACCCGGCGGGTGGCGCCGTCGTCGTCACCAGCGCGCCGCCCACGACGTCCGAGTGGCCGCCCGCGTACTTCGTGGTCGAGTGGACGACCACGTCCGCGCCCAGCGCCAGCGGGCTCTGCAGGTACGGCGTCGCGAACGTGTTGTCGACGACGAGCAGCGCGCCCGCCTCGTGCGCGATGTCGGCCAGCGCGGCGACGTCGGCGATGGTCAGCAGCGGGTTCGTCGGCGTCTCGGCCCACACGACCGAGGTGTCCCCGGGCCGGATGGCCGCCCGCACCGCATCTAGGTCGCCGAGGTCGGTGGGGGTGTTCGCGAGCCCCCACGGCTCGGCCACCTTGGCGAACAGCCGGTACGTGCCTCCGTAGGCGTCGTCCGGCACCACGGCGTGCGCGCCCGGCACGGTCACCGCGCGCAGCAGCGTGTCCTCGGCGGCCAGGCCGCTGGCGAAGGCGAAGCCCCGCTCCCCCTCCTCCAGCGCCGCGAGCGCACCCTCGAGCGCGGCCAGGCACTCCTCCAGCGCGGCGCGAGTGGGGTTGGCCGACCGTGAGTACTCGTAGCCGCCGCGCAGCCCGCCGACGCCGTCCTGCTTGTAGGTCGACACCTGGTAGATCGGCGGCACCACAGCGCCGGTCAGGGCGTCCGGCTCCTGGCCGGCGTGGATGGCACGGGTCGAGAACCCGTGCAGCGGTGCGTCTGGGGTACCGGGAGTGCTCCGCGAGGTCATCCCGCGAGCGTAGTTCCGGCCGCCGACGCCGACGACCGCACCCGAGAGGGGCCAGCGCCCGCGGGATGACGCGGCGGCCGCGCGGAGTTGAGCCTGTGGAGAACCCAATTCTGGAGGTACCCCGTGGTGTTCGGCTCGACGTTCAAGACGCGCATGATCACGCCCGATGAGGCCCTGCGGGGCCGCGCCGCGACGCCGTACCGGGTGCCGGCGACGCACGCCGTCCTGGGGACGCCACTGAAGGGTCCGTGGCCCGAGGGGACCCAGGTGCTCTACGTCGCGATGGGTTGCTTCTGGGGCGCGGAGCGGATCTTTTGGCAGCTCCCCGGCGTGGTGACGACCGCGGTCGGGTACCAGGGCGGCGTCACGCCTAACCCGACGTACGAGGAGACCTGCACCGGCCGGACCGGACACACCGAGACGGTGCTCGTGGCCTACGACCCAGCCCAGGTGTCCGCGGAGCAGCTGCTCAAGACGTTCTGGGAGAGCCACGACCCGACCCAGGGCTTCCGGCAGGGCAACGACCGCGGCACGCAGTACCGGTCCGCCGTCTACTGGACGACGGACGAGCAGCGCCAGGCGGTTGAGCGCACCCGCGCGGCCTTCCAGGAGTCGCTGACCCGCACCGGTTTCGGGGCGATCACGACCGAGCTGCGGCCGGCGTCCGAGGCGGGCGACTTCTACTACGCCGAGGACTACCACCAGCAGTACCTGTACAAGGTGCCGAACGGCTACTGCGGCATCGACGGCACGGGCGCGACCTGCCCGATCGGCCTGGCCACCGCCGACTGAGGCAGCGCCTCAACGGGTCCCGTGGGCCCAGTTGGTAAAGCCTGCGAGTGTGCTCAGTCGGCCAGGAACGACAGCAGGTCGGCGCGGGTCAGGACGCCGGCCGGCTTGCCGTCCTCGACGACCATGATGGCGTCGGCGCGCTCCAGCTCGTGCCGCGCCGTCGCGATCGGCTCCCCAGCACCCACGAGGGGCAGCGCCTCGCCCATGTGCCGCTCGACGCTGTCGGCGAGGTGCGCCTTGCCGGTGAACAGGGCGTCCAGCAGGTCCCGCTCGCTGACGCTGCCGGCCACCTCGCCCGCCATGACCGGCGGCTCCGCCTTGACGACGGGCATCTGCGACACGCCGTACTCCCGCAGGATCTGGATGGCGTCGCGCACCGTCTCGCTCGGGTGCGTGTGCACCAGGTCGGGGAGGGCGCCGCTCTTGGCCCGCAGGACGTCCCCGACGGTGCGCTCGCCGGCCACCCGCAGGAAGCCGAAGGACGACATCCAGTCGTCGTTGAAGATCTTCGACAGGTAGCCGCGGCCGCCGTCCGGAAGCAGCACCACCACGACGTCGTCCGGGCCTAGGTCTCGGGCCACCTCGAGCGCGGCCACGACTGCCATACCGCAGGACCCGCCGACCAGCAGACCCTCCTCGCGGGCCAGCCGTCGGGTCATCTCGAAGGAGTCGCCGTCGGTCACGGCCACGATCCGGTCAGGCACCGCCGGGTCGTACGCCGCCGGCCAGAAGTCCTCGCCGACGCCCTCGACGAGGTAGGGACGACCGGTGCCGCCCGAGTACACCGAGCCCTCCGGGTCGGCGCCGATGACCTGCACCGGCCCACTCGGACGGTCGGCCGAGACGTCCTTGAGGTAGCGGCCGGTGCCGGTGATGGTGCCGCCGGTCCCCACACCGGTGACGAAGTGCGTCACCCGTCCGTCGGTGTCGGCCCAGATCTCCGGGCCGGTGGTGGCGTAGTGGCTGTTCGGCCCCTCCGGGTTGGCGTACTGGTTCGGCTTCCAGGCGCCGTCGATCTCGCGGACCAACCGGTCGCTGACCGAGTAGTAACTGTCCGGGTGGTCCGGTGGCACGGCGGTGGGGGTCACGACGACCCGCGCGCCGTACGCCGTCAGCACGTTGATCTTGTCCTGACCCACCTTGTCCGGGCAGACGAAGACGCAGGAGTACCCCTTGCGCTGCGCCACCAGGGCCAGGCCGACGCCGGTGTTGCCGCTCGTCGGCTCCACGATCGTGCCACCCGGCTTGAGCTCGCCGGACGCCTCGGCGGCTTCCACCATGCGCAGGGCGATGCGGTCCTTGACGCTCCCGCCGGGGTTCAGGTACTCGACCTTGGCGAGCACCGTCGCCGCGACGCCGTCCGTGACGCTGGACAGCCTGACCAGGGGGGTGCCGCCGACGAGGTCGACGATGTGCTCCGCGAACTTCACCAGGGCATCGTCCCAGATCCCGGACAGCAACCGCCATCGGTCCACGTTCGACGGGATGCCGTCGCGCTGTCATGTCCGGGGGTTACCGTGACCGATCAAGAAACCAGAAGAAGCGGGGGTGGGCGATGAGCCGGGTGAGCCGGACCCGCAAGGTCGCCGCCGCAGCGGCGTACGGCGGCGGCGGCCTCACTGCGCTGGGAGCCCTCGGCCTCGGTGTGATCACCGCCGAGGTAAAGCTGGCCCGCCGGTGGATCGGCACCCCCTTCGGCCAGGCTCCGCAGGCGGACGGCGTGTACGGCGCGGGACTCGGCGAGCCGATCGAGCTGGCCGTCCTCGGCGACTCCTCGGCCGCTGGGATGGGGGCCGATGCCCCGGAGCAGACCCCGGGGGCGGTCATCGCCCGCGGCCTGTCCGCGGTGGCCGGCCGCCCGGTGCGGCTCACCACGGTGGCCGTCGTGGGGGCGCAGTCCGGCGACCTGCCGGCCCAGCTGGACCGGCTGCTGGCGACCACCAGCCCGGCGGTCACGGTGGTCATGATCGGCGCTAACGACGTCAGCCACCGGGTGCGCCCGGCGGACTCGGTCCGCTACCTGGCGCAGGCCGTGGAGCGGCTGCGCGAGGCCGGGTCGGAGGTCGTCGTTGGCACCTGCCCGGACCTCGGCACCATCGAGCCGGTAGCGCAGCCGCTGCGCCTCATCGCCCGCCGGCTCAGCCGCGACCTGGCTGCCGCTCAGACCGTGGCGGCGGTGGAGGCCGGTGCGCGCACCGTCTCGCTGGGCCACCTGCTCGGCCCCGAGTTCCGCCGGGTGCCGGCCGAGATGTTCAGCGTCGACCGCTTCCACCCCTCCTCGGCCGGGTACGCGGCGGCGGCCGCGGCCGTGCTGCCGTCGGTCTGCGCCGCGGTCGGGCTCTGGCCGGACGGCGGCGCCGAGCGGGCGCCGGACCGCCGCCGCGGCGAGGGCGTCGGCCCGGTGACCCAGGCGGCCGTCGCGGCGGCGGCGGACGCCGGCACCGAGGTGGAGGGCGCGGAGGTGGGCGGCGAGTCGCGCGGCCCGCGCGGCCGTTGGGCCGTGCTGCGCCGACGTCGGCGTGAGCCGCTGCCCGAACCGGAGCCCGCGGCGCCGGCCGCCACAGGGAGCGGGACCGGGGAGTCGGACCCTTTCCAGGGGTGACGGCACCGTGGATTCTGCGGTTACCGACCAGTAGGATCGAGCGAGCGCACCACGTCGAAGAGGAGCCCGTCATGCCCGACGCCGTCATCGTGTCGACCGCCCGCAGCCCGATCGGCCGCGCGTTCAAGGGCTCCCTGAAGGACGTCCGCCCGGACGACCTGAGCGCCACCATCATCCGCGCCGCCCTCGACAAGGTGCCGGCCCTCGACCCGGCCACCTTGGACGACCTGTACCTAGGCTGCGCGGAGCCGGCCGGCGAGCAGGGCTTCAACATGGCCCGTGTCGTCGCGGTGCTGCTCGGTTACGACGGCCTGCCGGGGGCCACCATCAACCGGTTCTGCGCGTCCAGCGTGCAGACGACCCGGATGGCCTTCCACGCCATCAAGGCCGGCGAGGGCCACGCCTTCGTGTCGGCCGGCGTCGAGTGCGTGAGCCGGTACGTCGACTGGGCCGGCGCCGGTCAGGGCAAGGGCGACGTGCAGAACCCGTTGTTCGCGGACGCCATCGCCCGCAGCGCCGAGACGGCGCGCAGCAACACGACCTGGTCCGACCCCCGCACGGAGGGCAGGCTGCCCGACGTCTACCTCGCCATGGGGCAGACCGCGGAGAACGTCGCGACCCTGCGCGGCGTCAACCGGCAGCGCCAGGACGAGTGGGGCGTCGAGAGCCAGAACCGCGCGGAGAAGGCCATCGCCAACGGCTTCTTCGCCCGGGAGATCACGCCGGTCACCACGCCCGACGGCAGGGTGGTCTCGACGGACGACGGTCCCCGGGCGGGCGTGACGCTGGAGGGCGTCCAGGGGCTGAAGACCGTGTTCCGAGAGGACGGCACGATCACCGCGGGCAACTGCTGCCCGCTGAACGACGGCGCCGCCGCCGTGGTGGTGATGAGCTCGGACCGAGCGCGCGACCTCGGCCTGACGCCGATCGCGCGGGTGCTCTCGACCGGCGTCTCGGCGCTGTCGCCGGAGATCATGGGGCTGGGGCCGGTGGCGGCCTCCCGGCAGGCGCTCGCACGGGCCGGTCTGACCATCGACGACATCGACCTGGTCGAGATCAACGAGGCGTTCGCCGCCCAGGTGCTGCCCAGCGCGGACGACCTCGGGATCGACCTGGACAAGCTCAACGTGCACGGCGGCGCCATCGCGCTCGGCCATCCCTTCGGGGCCACCGGCGCCCGGATCACCACCACGCTGCTGAACGGGCTGCAGAGCCGCGACAAGACCCTGGGGCTGGAGACGATGTGCGTCGGCGGCGGCCAGGGCATGGCAATCATCTACGAGCGGCTGAGCTGAACGGCTGAGTCCGGTCCTACAGCGCCTGGCGGAGCATGGTCAGCCGGTCGGCGCCGGCCCGCAGGGCGGCGTCGTCGCCCTCGACCAGCAGGTCGTTGCCGGTCACGGTCACCTGGTCGGCGAGGGCGTGCGCCGGCAGCACCGGCACCGCGCGTCGGCCGCGGCCCTGGGCGTCCGCGGCCAGGTCGGCTAGCGCCTGCGCTGCCGCGTGAGCGCGCGTCGCCGGAGACCCGCCGTCCTCCCCCGCCCGCTCCAGCCGGGCCGGCCCGAGCGTGCGTAACCGGTCGGCGACCCGGCGCAGCTCGCGGTCCAGGCGGGCCCGCGGGTCGTCGTCGGACCCGTCCCGCGATGTCTCAGCGGATCCGGTCGTCACGAAGCGACCCTGACACAGGGCGTTCTCCCGAACGACGACGGGCCGCCCTCCCCGAAGGGAGAGCGGCCCGTGGTGGACCCGTAGGTCAGCTACTCGTTGCGCAAGATGGCGAGGATCCGCAGCAGCTCCAGGTACAGCCAGACCAACGTCACGGTCAGGCCGAAGGCGGCGGTCCAGGCGAACTTCGCGGGCACTCCCTGCTGGACGCCGGCCCGGATGAACTCGAAGTCCATCACCAGCGAGTACGACGCGAGCAGAACGGCCACCGCGCCGATCACCAGGCCCAGAGCGCCGGTGCGCATCGAGGTCTGGCCGCCGAGCGTGATGAGCATCAGGTTGATCACCTGGAAGACCAGGTAGCCGATGATCGCGATGAAGAAGATCTTGGTGAGCCGCGGCGAGGTGCGCAGCCGGCCGCTGCGGAAGCCGAGCAGCACGACGCCGAACACGCTCAGCGTCGCGAGGACGGCCTGCAGGACGATGCCCGAGTACTGCGCCTCGAACAGCGCGCTGATGCCACCCAGGGCCATGCCCTCCAGCAGTCCGTAGCCCACGATGAGGGCCGGGCTCGGGTTGCGCTTGAAGCTGTTGACCAGGCCCAGCACCAGGCCGCCGATCACTCCGACGAAGAAGAGACCGGGCACCTGCCAGCCGACCACGCCGCCGACCAGCACCGCGACGAACACGATCCCGGTCTTGACGAAGACGTCGTCGTAGGTCATCCGGCCGGTGTCGGCCGTCGTGGCCGCCGGCTGTGCGTAGAGGTGGTCCAGGTCGGACGCGTTCGGCGTCGACCAGCCGGGGACGTCGGTGCGGGACCGCGTTGCCGAGCGTCCCTGCGGGGGACCGAACGTCGCGTAGCCGCGGCTGTCCCTCATCCGCTCGAAGACCGGGTTGCTCATCGTCGCCCTCCTCGGACCCCGGCGAGGGGGTCCACGTCGGCAGGCCCGACCGCCGGGCCCGTCACCTGGTGCAATGCTCCAGCGGCCGCAGAAGTTCCCGCGGCTGCCGGTTTCTCGTGCCCCCGGCGGGACTCGAACCCGCACTGCTGCGCTTTTAAGGCGCCTGCCTCTGCCGGTTGGGCTACGGGGGCGTGCCGCACCAGCCTAGAGAGCAGGTGCCGGCCTTCTCCCGGTCATGCCGGTGTCATAGGTACCGCTGTCGAGCGTGCAGCGCGTGCGCACCCGCCACCCGGTCCAGGAAGAGCAGGCCGTCGGTGTGGTCGATCTCGTGCTGCAGCGCCACGGCCTCGAAGGCGTCGGACTCCAGGGTGACGTGCTCGCCGGTGACCGGCAGCTGGCCCCGGACCACCAGCCGCCGCGCGCGCTTCACATCGCCGGTGAGGTCCGGCACCGACATGCAACCCTCCCGGCCGCGCTCGCGCCGACTGGCCTCAACGACTTGGGTGTTGCACAGGACGAAGGCCCCGTGGCAGGTGCGGGCCTTCGGGTGGCCGGTCACGTCGACGCTGAACACCCGCAGGGCCCGGCCGACCTGCTGGGCGGCCAGGCCCACGCAGCCGGGTGCCACCAGCTGGGTGGCCAGCAGGTCCGCCGCGAGCTGGACCACCTCGGGGTCGGCCGGGTCGACCGCCGCGCCGGGCATGGACAACACGTGCGCGGGGGCACGGAGCACGTCGAGGACCCGGCCGACCGGAAGAACGGGCATCGCCAGCGCTGGCGCACCGCGCGCGGCCTCGGTGCTGCTTTCGACCGGGCGCGGGGACGCGTCGCTCACAGCTCGTCGGTCTCGACCGGGCGCAGCGCCGCGTCGACGCCCAGCTCCTGGGCCGTGGCGGCCAGCCGCTCCCGCAGGCTCTCGACGTCGGAGCGCTCGGGCAGGGACACCTCGGCGAGCAGCACGTACAGCTCGCCGGTCAGCCGCGTGGTCAGGTCCGTGATGTTGCCCCCCGCGGCAGCCACCACGCCGGTGAGTGCGCTGACGATGCCCGGCCGGTCGGCCCCGTGGACGCTGAGCACGTACGGCGTCACGGCCGGCACCGGACCCGGGGGCTCGACACCGTCGTCCGGAACCCGGCGTACCTCGACGGTGAGCCGGCCGTCCGCCTCCAGCCCCACGAGGGCCGCCCGCACCTCGTGCTCCTCCACGGCCGCCCGCACCAGCAGGAGCATGGCGAAGCTGCCGCGCAGCAGCGTCATGGTGGAGTCCTCGAGGTTGCCCCCGATCCCGGCGAGCGCCGCGGTGGTCTCGGCGACGATGCCGGGGCGGTCGTGGCCGAGCACGGTGACGGCGAGCAGGCCCATGCCTGCATCCTCCCCTACGCGGAGTGGGACAGCTCTCGCGCCCGCGCAAGCACCGCGTCCAGCATGGCCTCGGTGAGCTTTCCGGTGAACGTGTTCTGCTGGCTCACGTGGTAGCTCGCGAGCAGCGGGACGACCGCCCCGGACGGGGTGGCCAGCGGCACCTCGACGCCGTGCCCGAACCGCGGGCGGGGCCGGGGAACCGACCAGCCCAGCCGTCGGGCGCTCGCCAGGAAGCCGTCGAACCCGTAGCCGCCGAGCGCCAGCACCGCGCGCAGGCCGGGCGTGACGAGCTCGACCTCGCGGTCGAGCCACGGGGCGCAGGCGTCGCGCTCCACCGGCAGCGGCCGGTTGTCCGGCGGAGCGCACCGGACGGTCGCCACCATCCGGGCCCCGTCGAGGTGCTGGCCGTCGCCGGCGTACCGGGTCCACGGCACACGGGCGTAGCCCGCCCGGTACAGGGCGGCGTAGATCCAGTCGCCGCTGCGGTCGCCGGTGAACATCCGGCCGGTGCGGTTGCCGCCGTTGGCGGCAGGAGCCAGGCCGACGACGAGCAGCCGGGGCGCGGGGTCGCCGTACCCGTTCGTGGGCCGGCCCCAGTACGGCTGGTCGGCGAACGAGGCCCGCCGGCCGGACGTCGCCACCTGCTCGCGCCACTCGACGAGGCGGGGGCAGGCCCGGCACACCGACGAGCGGGCATCGACGACGGCGAGGGTGCGGGACGACCGCGCGAGCCGCGCGACGTCGGCGGCCGTGCGGGCGCGGGGCGTGCGCGGCGCTGCGGGGTCGCCCGGCCAGCCGGTGCCGGGCGGCACCGGGGACGGGAACAGCTGGCCGGTGCCAGGGTGCGGGGCGAGCGCGTCGTCCATCCGAAGTCGTCCAGCCGCGGATCGCTCAGGCGACGCTGAAGGCGATGCCGTCGAGGATGTCGTGCTCGCTCACCACGACCTCCTCCAGTCCGGACTCGGCCACCAGCCGGTCGACCACGCGGCGCCAGATCAGCGCGCCGGCGCCGATGACGTCGACCCGGCCCGGGTGCATGAACGGCAGAGCCGCGCGCTCGGCGTGCGACATCGCGAGCAGCCGGTCGCACGCCGAGCGGACGTCGTCGACGGCCAGGCGGGCGTGGTGGATCCGCGCGGGCTCGTAAGCATCCAGCTTCAGCACCGTGGCGGCGACCGTGGTGACCGACCCGGCCAGGCCGACGAGCGTGGCGACGCCCTGGAGCGGGACGACCGCCGCCACGCGGTCGAGCGCCGCGTCGACGTCAGCCCGGGCGGCCCGCACCTGGTCGGGGGTCGGAGGGTCGCCCGCCAGGTGGCGCTCGGTGAGCCGGACGCAGCCGACGTCGACCGACAGGGCCGCCTCGACGTCGGAGCCGCCACGGACCACCTCGGTGGAGCCGCCGCCGATGTCGGCCACGACGAACGGCCCGTGCAGGCCCTCGGCCACCAGCTCGCGGGTGGCGCCGAGAAAGGACAGGTGCGCCTCCTCTGCGCCCGACACGACCTCCGGCTCCACTCCCAGCAGCCGGTGGACGCCGTCGACGAAGTCCTGGCGGTTCTCGGCGTCGCGCGAGGCCGAGGTTGCGACGAACCGAACCCGCTCCACGCCGAGCTCGGCGCAGCGGTCGGCGTAGTCGCGGGTCGCCCGCAGCGTGCGCTCGAGCGCCTCGGGCGCCAGCCGGCCGGTGCGGTCGACGTCCTGGCCGAGCCGGACCACCCGCATCTGCCGGTCGAGGTCGACGAGCTGCCCGGTGCCCGGGTCGACGTCGGCCACGAGCAACCGGATCGAGTTGGTTCCGCAGTCGATCGCTCCAACCCGGGTCATCCGACGTCCTCCTGGGCGCAGGGTCCGGCGGCCCACCACTGCGGCAGGGCGGCGAGCGCCTCGTCCCCCAGGGGGTTGACGCCGGGGCCGGCGGCCAGCGCGTGCCCCACGAGCACGTGCAGGCACTTCACCCGGGTGGGCATGCCGCCGGCCGACGTGCCGGCGATCTCTGGCACGACGCCGAGGGCGTCCCGCCGGCCCAGGTAGTCCTGGTGCGCCCGCTCGTACGCGGCCGCGAGGTCGGGGTCCGCCGCCAGCCGGCCGGTCATCTCGCGCATCATGCCCTGCGACTCCAGGGTGCTGATGGCGCCGGTCGCCCGGGGACAGGTTAGGTAGTACGTCGTGGGAAACGGCGTGCCGTCGTCCAGCCGCGGCGCCGTCTCGACGACGTCCGGCTGCCCGCAGGGGCAGCGGTGGGCGACGCCGACGACACCACGGGGAACGCGTCCGAGCTGGCGCTCGACGGCATCGAGGTCGCCGGGCGCCACGCCCCGCGCCGTCATCGGCCGACGGTCTGCTGGCCGCGGCCGACGACCTCGAGGGAGCCCCACAGGTTGCCGAACCAGGACCGGTCCTGACGCGCCGTCCGCACCGCGGCCTTCACCTGGCCGGCGGCGCTCGACGGCTCGGGGCCGGGGTCGATCACGGTGTAGGCCTTCTCGCCGGGCAGCACGAACTTGAGCCGGCTGCGCGCCTGCGCGGTCACGTACGCGGGGTCGTCCCAGGCGGCGCGCTGCCGCTCGAGCTTGGCGACCGCCGCGCGCTGCTCGGCGACCTGCTGCTCGAGCGCCGCGATGTCCTGACGCTGCCCGACGTACGACCGCAGGGCCGGCGCCAGCAGGACGGCCAGGACGACGAGCACGCCGCCCAGCACCACCAGCCGGCGCGTGCGCGTCGGCCGGGGCGCGGGAGCCGGCCGGGACGGGCGCCCGGCGACGGCCGGAGCGGGCCGTGTGCCGGCACCGGGGCGGGCGCCGGCACCGGCGCCCGACCCGCTGCGCCGACCGGACCCCTGCCCCCGGCTCGCCGGCCGGCGTCCCGCGACCACGCCTCAGGCCGTGAAGCGCGGGAAGGCGGAGCGGCCGGCGTAGCGGGCGGCGTCGTCCAGCTCCTCCTCGATGCGCAGCAGCTGGTTGTACTTCGCCACCCGCTCGCTGCGGGCCGGCGCGCCGGTCTTGATCTGGCCGCAGTTCGTCGCCACCGCCAGGTCCGCGATGGTCGTGTCCTCGGTCTCACCGGAGCGGTGGCTCATCATGCAGCGGAAACCATTGCGATGCGCGAGGTC
>DATFPQ010000279.1:0-7046 GCA_035264765.1 Actinomycetales bacterium
GTCGCGCACGTCATCTTCGTCCTCGTGGTAGCCAACATCCCTGCCCTCGGCAGGGGCAACGCGCTGCTCAACACCGCCGCTCATGCCTTGGTGCTCGCCGCGCTGTGGGTCATGGTCCGCAAGCGGTTCCTCTTCGGGGTCATCCCGCGCTGACCGCGGCCAAGGAGTCCCGTTGGCCTGGCTGCCTCGCCACAGCGGCGGACCGTCCCCGTCGTCAGGTGCGCGGATGCGCTGCGGCTGCGTGTCGGCTAAGCCCGACGTCCGCAAACCGCGAAGGCCCCCGACCGGAACCGGTCGGGGGCCTTGGTGTGGCAGGTGAAGGATTCGAACCTTCGAAGCTTTCGCGACGGATTTACAGTCCGCTCCCATTGGCCGCTCGGGCAACCTGCCGTGCCGAGTCGGGGTGACCCCCGTTCCGGCGGATGGAAGGATAGCAAGGACCGACCACGGCTCGGCACACCCGGTGCCGAAGCCGGCCCCTGACCCAACCCGGAGGACCCTCCCGTGGCCGACTCCTCGTTCGACGTCGTCAGCAAGGTCGACCGCCAGGAGGTCGACAACGCCCTGAACCAGGCGGCGAAGGAGATCGCGCAGCGCTACGACTTCAAGGGCACCGATGCGTCCGTGGCGTGGAGCGGCGACTCGATCGTGATGAAGGCGTCCAGCGAGGAGCGCGCCAAGGCGGTGCTCGACGTCCTGCAGACCAAGCTGGTCAAGCGCGGGGTGTCGCTCAAGGCGCTGGACGCCGGCGAGCCGAAGGCGTCCGGCAAGGAGTACCGGATCGAGGCCTCCCTCAAGGAGGGGCTGAGCCAGGAGAACGCCAAGAAGGTTTCCAAGATCATCCGGGACGAGGGCCCGAAGTCGGTGAAGGCGCAGATCCAGGGCGACGAGCTGCGGGTCACCAGCAAGTCCCGCGACGACCTGCAGGCAGTGCAGGCGATGCTGAAGAGCGCCGACCTCGACGTCGCGCTGCAGTTCACCAACTACCGCTGAGTCAGCCCGTCACCGCACGGACCACGAACAGGCCGCCGACCACTGCGAGCAGAGCGCACGCGCCCGGGGTCCCGTGCGCGGCCAACCACCGCCGCCACGTGCTGAGCGTGCCGACGGCGCGGGTCCCCAGCGCGATGCGGAGCACGAGCGGCACAGCGACGCCGGCCGAACCCACGGCCGCAAACAGCAACAGCGCCCGCAGCGCGTCGGCGGGCGCTGGGCTCGCGCGGGCCACGGCGCCCGCTGCGGCGACTGTGAGCGCGAGGTTCTTGGGATTCCCCACGACCAGAACGGCTCCCATGCCCAACGCGCCCCAGGGGGTACACCGATCCGCCATCATCAGCCACCCGGGGACGACAGCCTCGCGGCCGATGCGAGGTCGGCTGTTCCACTGGCGGACCGCCAGGTACAGGAGCGCCAGACCGACGAGCGCCTCGAGCGCCGCGATGGCGCCGCGGTGTTGGTCGAGCGCGGCGCCCGTCCCGACCACGACGACCGCGACCGTGCCCACGACGAGGAGGGCCCCCGTCCACCCCACCGCAAAGGCCAAGCCGTTGAGCACGGCCTGCGGTGTGAGCAGGACGACGAGCAGCATCAGCAGTGGCAGTGGGCTTGCTGCGGTGGCCACGGCGAGCGGCAGCAGCTCAGCCGGCATGCTCGTTCAACGCCCGTCCGGCTGTGCGAACCCATCCGCTCGGGGTGAGGCCCTGATGGGGCACCGCGCGCCACCGTGGAAGGTGCTCGCGTGATGGCGGGTGTGTATCGGCGGAGGGATTCATGGGCAGCGTGCGATACGAGTTCCTCATTGCGGTCCGGCTCTCTGAGACGGCTCGTGCAGCGTTTCCCGAGCTGAACACCGGCGCTGCCCCGGTAGGCGGCGGGACGGCGTTGTGGGGACCGGTCCAGGACGACGCCGACCTCGCCGGTTTCCTCGCCCGGTTTGCCAACCTCGGGCTCACCGTAGTCGAGATGCGCCAGCTGCCCGACTGACCGGAGGCACGGCTACCGGGACCCCGGGGGCGGGGCCGGCGTGGGGTCGGAGCCGTCGTCGAACAGGCCCAGCTCGCGCGCCCGGCGCACCGCGGCTCGCCTGCTCGTCACGCCCAGCTTTCGGTACACGTGTCGCAGGTGCACCTTGATCGTGTTCGGAGACAGGTACATCTGGTCGGCGATCTCCGCATTGCTCAGCATCGTGGCGAGATAGCGCAGGACCGCCTTCTCACGCTCCGTCACCGCCTCCACGGACGGGTGGCGCACGAGCACGGCTGGACCTGGGTCCAGGATCTTGAGGACCGCGCGCGCAAAGCCGAACCGGGGGCCCCGGAGCAGCACCATGCGCTCGAGCAGGCTCTGCAGGCGAGCCATCGTCGGGCCGGTGAAGGGGGACACCATGTGCTCCGGCTCGGCGTCGGCCAAGGCGCGATCGAGGGCATCGAGCGCCTCGTTGTCCCGCCGGAGACGGTCGGCGGAGAGCGCATGGACCAACGACGCCTGCACCGCCAGGTGGAGATCTCGACGTTGACCCACGAGCGGAGCGAGCAGCCGGTCCAGGCCCTGGGCCTCGCCGTCGGCCAGCCGTGCCCTGGTCAGCAGGAGCGTGTCGACGTCGGAGCGATCGGCGGGCTCGAGCGACTCCAGTCGGGACCGGAGACCGGCGGCCGACGCGGTTGCCAGCTCGACCTCCGCCTCTACTGAGGTGAGCCACCGGTGCACCAGGGTGGTTCCATCGGCGGGATCCAGGCCGCCGCGGGCCGCGTCAAGCGTGGTACGTGCGTCGTCATACCGACCTCGCGCGATGTCCAGGGCAGCCTGGGCGACCCTTAGGGCAAGCATGACCAGCCGCTCGGGATCCCTGCGCTGGCACTGGAGCCCGAGGGCCAGCAGGCGGTCCGCCTCCTCGAGGTCGTTGCGCATGGTGCTGACCACGGCGAGCGCCAGGTAGCCGGCCGCCACCTGTTGCAGACCCGTCCAACCCCGCGCCTCCGCCAGGGTGCGGCAGCGGCCGGCCCAGTCGGCGGCCGCTCGCAGTCGCCCGGTCACCGCGGCCGCCAGGCCCAGGTAGCCGAGGGAGTTGACGAGCGTGAGCTCCACGCCGCTGGCCACGCTGGCCTCGAGCCCTGCCTCGAGGAACGTCGTGGCCTGCTCCGTCTCGCCTTGCCACAGCAGGCCCACGCCCTTGTTGCTGAGGGCGATGGCCCGGTAGGGGTGCGCCAGAGGGAGGGCCGAGCCGTGCTGGTCGAGGATCCGCAGTGCACTGCTCGCCGCCGTGACGACGGTGCCGGGGTACCCCCGGATGCGGCCGACGGCGCCCTCGAAGAGCGACAGCCCAATCAAGGTGGATGGGTCGGAGCCCTCGACGTCCGCCTCGAGCATCGAGCGCGCCAGCACCAGGTGCGGCGGGATGTCGGCGTAACGACCCTCCACCATGCAGACCCCGGCAGCGCACAGCTGCAGCTCGGCGGTCCTGCCCAGCTCGGCGGAAGGGATCCGGGCAAGAGCGGCGGCCAGAGCGCCCCGGTCGGTCGTTTGCAGCCGAGAGATCGCGGCGTTCGTGAAGACGGTCCCGGCCAGCGACCACTTCCGGGCCGCGATGGCATACCGCATCGCGTCGATCGGCTGGTCGTTCGCAGCGAACCACCGGGCGGCTCGCTCATTCAGCCCCTGGATGATCTCCGGCCGCTCGAGATCAAGCTGTCGCCGCAGCATCTCGCCGAGCAGGGGGTGGTAGCGGTACCACCGCCGGTCCGGCCCCAGCGCCGTGACGAACCCGTTGTCGCGCTCGAGCCGATGGAGCGCCAGCTGGCCGTGGCGCTGTCCGGTGAGTGCCTCGGCCAGGCCACCGCAGATGCGCGACACACAGCTCGTCCGGAGGAGGAACTGCCAGCTCTGCGGCGACTGACCCGCGACGACCTCGCCCCGAAGGTAGTCGGCCACAGCCTGGTCGGACGCCCCGAAGTCCGCCGGCCGCGTCCCTGGCCGCCGCAGGAACATGGCCGCCAGCCGCAGGCCGGCGGCCCAGCCGTCTGTTCGCTCGAGCAGCTGCGCCACCTCGCGCGGCGTCACTGGAATCCGTTCACGCACGAGCAGGTCCGCTGCCTCCTGGGCGGTGAAGGCAAGGTCGGCGGTCCCCAGCTCGGCGAGGTGACCGCTGACCCGCAACCGATGCAGGAGCAGCGGAGGCTCGGCGCGGGTCACGAGCACGATGCGCAAGAGGAACTCATGTCGAAACAGGCAGGCGATCTGATCGTGGATCTCGTGGCTGCGGGCGTCGGATACGTCGTCGATGACGAGGACGACCTCGTGGGACAGCTGAGAGAGTCCGAGCTGGATCCGGCGGTGTATCTCCGCGCTCACGCCCCCTATCAGGTCGAGCGAGGCGAGGGCACTGCCCGGCCGTACCGCGCCGCTGGCTCTCAGCGCGGCCAGGACGTAGGTCCAGAACACCCGTGGGTCGTCGTCGGCGTCGAGCGTCAACCAGACGACGCGACGCGCCGGTCCGGCCCGCGCCGCCCACGACGCGACCAGCAACGTCTTTCCCCAACCCGGACCGCCAGTGACCAGCGTCACCAGCCCCTGAGTCGCCACGTCGAGCGCTGCCTGCAGCCGCGGCCGGTCGACGTAGCTCGGTGGAACCTCGGGGCGGGCCAGCTTGGCGGCCACGAGTGCGCCATCCGAGCTCACGGCCGGGCCTATGGCTGCTCCGCGAGTCGCCTCCCGCCTGAGCGACACTCCGTTGATCATGGTCCCCCCCTCTGGGAGGCAAGGTCGGTGCGGTCGGCCAGGTCACCATAACCGTTGGCGGGTTGAGGGGTGCTGGCATCGGTGCCGAACCGCGCCAGCGTCGGATCGATTCAGCACACGAAACTGGTGGAGATGCCGGGCAGCCGGAGCGGCGGCACTGAGGATGCGTAACCCGCGACGGGTGATCGGTGCCCGCTCAAGGTGTGCTTGTGTTCAATCGTTGTCCAACGGCCCAGCCTCAGTTTCCCGGGCTGGAGCGGGAGGCGGCGCCATTCGCGTGGGCACGAATGGCCGATTCAAGGGTGACGCAGACGACGCGGTCTCGGGCTAGCTGGCCGGTCCCGGACCAGCGGTCGACCAGCCGTCAGTCGGACGACGCGAGATTCCAGCAGGCCGAGGCCGTGGAAAGCGCGCGCTAAGGAGGGCACTGTGTCGCAGACCGAGACGACCGAGGCGCCGGGCGTCAGCAGCCACCTGTGCCGGGCTCCGCTGCCTCGCCCTGGTGGCGTGTCGGCCGCGGAGCTGGAGATCGCGGCCACCAAGCTGAGCAGCCCGGCCGCGTCGAGGCTGCTGCTGTCGCGGCCGCGGCTCGTTCACCTGCTTCCCGCGGCGGACCCGCGCGAGACCGACGACGCGTGCATCACGCTGCTTTGCGGCCCGGCTGGGTGCGGCAAGACCACGCTGCTCACCGACTGGGCACAGAAGTCTGGCCCCGACCGTGCGATCGCCTGGCTATCACTCACAGCCGATCATGACGACGTCTTTCTGCTGTGGTCCTCCATCCTGGAGGCGCTGGAGGAGTCGGGGGCGTGGCCTGAGGAGTCCGCACTCCGCCGGCTGTCCGCGCCTAGGCACGAGGTGGACGCCGAGTTCCTGGCTGCGTTCACCGCCGCATTTGAGCAACTGCAGTGCCCCAACGTCGTCCTGGTTCTGGACGACCTCCACGGGGTCGTCGCCCGGGACGCGGTGGCCACCCTTGACCTGTTGCTCCGCGAGCGCCCGCGCGGCCTTCGGCTGGTCCTGTCCAGCCGGTTCGTCCAGCTGTTCTCCGTGGCGAGGCTGCGCCTGGAGGGCAAGGTCCGCGAGATCGACGCAGCGAGCCTGGAGTTCAGCGAGCAGGAGGCGGCGGACCTGCTCGACCTGCACGACGTTCGGCTGACCCAGAGTGAGCTGCACCAGCTGCTGGTCCGCACGGAGGGATGGGCGGCCGGGCTCCGGTTGGCTGCGATGTGGCTAGGTGGTGCCCCGCAGCGCGCGGAAATGATTGCTGACTTCGCGCGCGACGACCGGGCCGTGGCCGACTACCTCGTCGTCGAGGTGCTCGAGCACCAGCAACCTGATGTACGGCAGTTCTTGCTCGCGACGGCCATCTGTGACGACGTGCCTCTCGGCCTGGCTGGCGTGCTCTCGGGCCGGGACGACGCATGGGCCCTGCTACACGGGTTGGAGCGCGCTCACGGCTTGATCACCCGGACAGGACCCGACACTTACCGCTACCACCCCATGCTTCGCGAGTACCTGCGGGCCGAGCTTGCCCGCCGCGGGTCTCCCGCGGCCCACGAGCTGCACCGGATGGCCGCCGGGTGGTTCGAGCAGCGCGGGCAGACGATGACCGCCATCAACCACGCTGCCGACGCCGAGGACGACGAGCTGCTGTCGCGCCTGCTCAGCCGGTACGGGCTCAGCCACATCACCAATGGGCGAGGAGCGGCACTGCGCCGAGTGCTGGGCCGCATCCCCAGGGCGTCGTCGGTGAACCAGGACCCGGACGTGACCCTGATCCAGATCGCCGCCGCGCTCGACGCCGAGGACCCAGGCACCGTGGAGGACCTTCTGGTGCGACCGGAGGACGTCGTAGAACCCGAGGCAAGGGACCGCCACCACCAGGAAGTCTCCGCCGCGCGCGTGCCCATCGCCGGCGCCATCTGTCCCCCGCTGTCGGTGGCCGTGGCGCTGCAGCGGGCGCGGATAAGCTCGGACGCCTCGGCCGCCAGGGCACTGCTCGCACAGGACACGTCCCACACCGGTCAGCTCGATCTGGACCTGCTCACGACGCTGGAGCGGGGGGCCACCTGGCTGTGGCTGGGCCTGCCCGACCGCGCGGGCGCGGAGCTGAGCCGGGCGCTGGGCCTGGCCGCTCACGAGCGGCGGGAGTGGATGAGCGTGCGGTGCCTGTCCTTGCTGTCGGGGGCCGCGCTGGCGGCCGGTGACTTCGACACCGCGCACACCCGGGCCGCGGAGGCCCTGGCCGCGGCCGCGGCCAGGGACTGGAGCGCGCCGGAGCTGTGCGGCACCGCGCGGCTGACCTCGGG
>DATFPQ010000280.1:0-2416 GCA_035264765.1 Actinomycetales bacterium
CACCCTGACGCAGAACGACGGGTGGCGCTACGCCGCCTGGATCGCCGCGGCCTACATCGTCAGCCGTGGCCTGGCGAAGCTCGGGGTGCGCGAGCCGTACACCGACGAGCGATAGCCGAGCGACTGCGAGGGCCTGCCGGCCTTCGCCCGGAGTCCGGTCGGCCGCAGCCCCACCCTGGTGGGTGCGGCCTGCCGGACTTCGTCGCGCCTGCCGCTGCGTAGCCTCACCCCATGCCCAAGCACCTGCTCGTCAACGGTGAGAACTACGAGCTCCCCGATGAGACCCACCTCGACGAGCTCCGGGACCAGTTGACGCAGCTCATGGAGCAGGGCCTCGTGCGGAAGGTGCCCGTGAGGGTCTCCCGCCGGGAGTCCCTGCCGCTCGTCCTCAACGGCAAGATGATCGCGACCTGCTTCGCGTACGAGACGCAGTCGGAGAAGTCAACGGCCCTCTAGATCTTCCTGATCACGAGTCGAGGTGGCAGTGAAGCCCTTCGGTCCCCGGTCATCGGTGGGAGTCGAGCACAGCGTGAGGGGTGCGGCCCCGCATGAAGTCACCGTGGTTGCGGCGGCGGGTGTTGTAGCTGTGCAGCCAGCCCTGGAGCTGGGCATCGAGGTCGGTCAGACGATCGAAGCGCTGGCGGTGGAAGGCGGGGCGGTAGAACTCGTCGAGGACCGTGCCCTGGAAGCGCTCGCACACGGCGTTGTGGTTGGGCGAGCGGGGCGGGGTCCGGTGGTGGGCCACCCCCCGCCCGGCCATGGCGGTGCTGAAGCGCTGCGGGCTGAACTCGGGACCGTTGTCGCTGAGCACGCCGGTGAGCTCCATGCCCACCGCGGCCAGGCGCTCGGTGACCAGGTCGACGAAGGCCACGGCCCGCTCGGCGGTCTTGTCGCCCACCAGCAGCTGGGCGACCGCCCAGCGGGTGGCGGTGTCCACGGCCGTGAGCTGCCACACGGCGCCCACGCCCTTGAGCTTCCCCACGTAGAAGGCGTCGAGGGCCACCAGATCCCCTGGTCGGGCGGCGAAGTGGCAGAAGCCGAAGGGCCCGGAGCGGGCCGCGTCGGTCACCAGTCCCTGCTCGGCGGCGGTGATGGAGGCCAGTGCCGCCACCCGCTGCGCCCGACGACCGAGGCCGTGGCGCACGAGCAGCTTCTGGACCCCCGACGCCGACAGCACCACGCCCCGCTCGGCCACGTGCTCGAGCAGCCGGCGGGCTCCGAGCGTGGGTCGGGCGATGGCCTCGGCCAGGACCACCTCCACCGCCGCCGGCGGCGTGGCGTTGGGCATCACCGGGGAGCGACGGCCCTTGGGCAGCAGCGCCGCCAGACCATGGTGGCGGGCGCGGCGAGCCCAGCGGTAGTAGGTCGTGCGGCTGATGCCGTGGTGGCGACACACCACGGCGACCGGGAGGCGTCCGGCTTGATCCAGCGCCCTCAGGCGGCGGTGGTAGATGATCTCCTCGAGGGTCACGGCGGTGGGCTCCTTCGGCTCTGTGGAAGGAACCAAAGGGTCCACCGCCGGGCCCGCCTGCTGGCGGACCTGCAACCTCAAGCCGTGATCAGGAAGCTCTAGATGCCGGCGCCCAGGCGGATGACCCGGTCCTCGACGACGTCGGGGTGACCCGATCGGCCAGGCTCGCGGCCTCGGCGTCCAGGCCCACGAGGTCGCGGGCGCGGGGCACCCGTCCGGCCAACCGCGCCGGCGATGATCGGGTCGCACGTGTGTGGGGGTTCCCCGTGAGCGGCTCGGCCCGCGGGTCGCCGTGGTCTACTGGCACGGCATCGACGCCCACGCCGACGGGGGGGAGCGGACATGGCAGAGGTCCACACCGTCCGAGGCGCGGTGGACACCGCGGAGCTCGGCCGCACGTACATGCACGAGCACGTCTTCGTGCTCACCTCCGACGTCCAGCAGAACTGGCCGGCGGAGTGGGGGAGCGAGGACGACCGGGTGGCGGACGCCGTCGCCAAGCTCGGCGCGCTGGCCGCCCAGGGCGTCCGGACGATCTTCATCGCCAACCGCCACGCCGACCGCGCCCGCGCGCTGGCCGAGCGCTTCGGCGGCAGCGTCAGCGCGCTCGAGGAGCTGCCCGCCCGGCTCGAGCAGGCCGACATCGTCGTCGCGTCGACGTCGTCGCCGCACCCGATCGTCACCGCCGAGGAGCTCGAGCTCGTCATGCGCGCCCGCGACGGGCGCCCGCTCATGCTCATCGACATCGCCGTCCCGCGCGACATCGAGCCGACCTGCGCGGAGATCGCGGGCGTGGCGCTCTACGACATCGACGACCTCCAGGCCGTCGTCGCGCGCAACCTCGAGGTGCGCGCCAGCGAGCGCGCGGGGGCCGAGCAGGTCGTAGAGGAGGAGATCCAGCGCTTCGCGCGCTGGATGGCCCAGCTCGACGTCGTGCCGACGATC
>DATFPQ010000281.1:0-2027 GCA_035264765.1 Actinomycetales bacterium
GAGGGCGACGGCGAGGACGCCGGGTCCGACGGCTGAGCCGTCGGACGGCGGTGGCTGGTCAACGTCGCCGACCCCCACGCCGGTTGAGCACCCACCGCCACCCCGAGCGGCCGCCGGCCCCGGAGCCGGCGGAGCCGGCTACCGAGGATCCAGGTTCTGCAGCCGCACCTGGCCGCGCGCGACGAGGCGGTCGCCGTCGTCGCGGGTCTCGACGAGCCAGACCTGCTGCGAGCGTCCACGGTGCACCGGCGTGCACGTCGTGCGGAGCTCGCCGTCCCGCACGGCCCGGTAGAAGTCGGTCTGGTTCGAGACGCCGACCACCTGGCCCTGGTCGCCGAACCAGCCGGCCGCAGCCACGCTCGCCACGGTCTCGACGATCCAGCTGTGGATGCCGCCGTGCAGGATTCCGTCCGGCTGGTGTACCTCCGGCGTCACGTGCCAGCGCACCCGCATCCGGTCGTCGGTCACCTCGTCCACCACGAGCCCGATGGCGCGGCCCACGACGCCGAACGTCTCGGCCGGGAACGCGGACGACTGCTCTGCCATGCCGGACCTCCGGGACGTCGGGAGCCCGAGCATGCCAGGTGGTTTTGTCGCGGGGTCACCCCGCACCACTAGGTTCGTAGTAGGGACGCCCCGCAACGGCGACGGGATGCAGTAACTGGGCCCACCGGGCCCCTCCGTCGGTAGGAACCGCCGCGCGAAAGGGCTACCGTCCGAGGGTCCCGTCCTGCTGCAGGAAGGCCCACCATGGCCCGCACCGCACGCCCGGTCGCTGTCCTCGGCGGCAACCGCATCCCGTTCGCACGACGCAACGGTCCCTACGCCGCGGCCAGCAACCAGGACATGCTGACGTCCGCCCTGGACGGGCTCGTAGCCAGGTTCGGGCTGGCCGACGAGCGTGTCGGCGAGGTGGCGGCCGGTGCCGTCGTCAAGCACACCCGTGACTTCAACCTGACCCGCGAGGCCGTGCTCGGCTCGCGGTTGTCGCCGCGCACTCCCGCGTACGACGTCCAGCAGGCGTGCGGCACCGGACTGGAGGCGGCCGTCCTGGTGGCGAACAAGATCGCGCTCGGGCAGGTCGACTGCGGCGTTGCCGGAGGAGTGGACTCGGCGAGCGACGCACCGATCGCGGTCAACGAGGGACTGCGCCGCACCCTCCTGGAGCTCAGCAGGGCCCGTACACCCCTGCAACGAGCGCGCGCCGCCACGCACCTGCGGCCGGGCCAGGTCGTGCCGGAGCTGCCGCGCAACGGCGAGCCGCGCACGGGCCTCTCGATGGGTGACCACGCCGCGATCACGGCCAAGGAGTGGGAGATCTCCCGGGAGGCGCAGGACGAGCTCGCAGCGGCGAGCCATCGCAACCTCGCGGCCGCGTACGAGCGTGGCTTCTTCGACGAGCTCGTGACGCCGTACCTCGGGCTGACGCGCGACCAGAACCTGCGCCCGGACTCCAGCGTCGAGAAGCTCGCCCGGCTTAAGCCGGTCTTCGGTGACGGCCCCGAGGCCACCATGACCGCCGGCAACTCCACACCGCTCTCGGACGGCGCATCGACCGTGCTGCTGTCCAGCGAGGAGTGGGCCGCCGAGCGGGGGCTGCCTGTCCTGGCCACCTTCGTCGACGCCGAGACGGCGGCCGTGGACTACGTGCACGGAGGTGAGGGGCTGCTGATGGCGCCGGTGTACGCGGTGCCGAGGCTGTTGCAGCGCAACGGCCTCACCCTGCAGGACTTTGACTTCTACGAGATCCACGAGGCCTTCGCCTCCACCGTCCTGGTGACGATGGCGGCCTGGGAGAGTGAGACGTTCTGCAAGGAGCGGCTGCGCCTGGACGCGCCGCTCGGGTCGATCGACCGCTCGCGGTTGAACGTGACCGGGTCCTCGCTCGCCGCCGGTCATCCCTTTGCTGCGACCGGTGGCCGCATCGTCGCCACCCTTGCCAAGCTGCTGCACGAGAAGGGGTCTGGCCGCGGGCTCATCTCCATCTGCGCGGCGGGTGGGCAGGGCGTCGTCGCCATCCTGGAGGC
>DATFPQ010000282.1:0-16340 GCA_035264765.1 Actinomycetales bacterium
GAACCGGGCCCGCAGCTCCGGGTTCTGGGTCGCGATGCCGACCGGGCAGGTGTCGAGATGACAGACCCGCATCATGATGCAGCCGCTGACGACGAGCGGGGCCGTCGCGAACCCGAACTCCTCGCCGCCGAGCAGCGCCGCAACCACGACGTCGCGACCGGTCTTCAGCTGGCCGTCGACCTGGACGACGATCCGGTCACGCAGCCCGTTGAGGAGCAGCGTCTGCTGCGCCTCGGCCAGGCCGAGCTCCCAGGGCGCGCCCGCGTGCTTCAGGCTGGTCAGCGGTGAGGCGCCGGTGCCGCCGTCGTGACCACTGATCAGCACCACGTCGGCGTGCGCCTTGCTGACGCCCGCCGCGACCGTGCCGACACCGACCTCCGAAACGAGCTTGACGTGGATCCGCGCCGCCGGGTTCGAGTTCTTCAGGTCGTGGATCAGCTGGGCCAGATCCTCGATCGAGTAGATGTCGTGGTGCGGCGGCGGCGAGATCAGGCCGACGCCCGGCGTCGAGTGCCGGGTCTTGGCCACCCACGGGTACACCTTGTGCGCGGGCAGCTGGCCGCCCTCACCGGGCTTGGCACCCTGCGCCATCTTGATCTGGATGTCGTCCGAGTGGGTCAGGTACAGGCTGGTTACGCCGAACCGGCCGGACGCCACCTGCTTGACCGCGCTGCGGCGCACCGGGTCGAGCAGCCGGTCCTCGTCCTCGCCGCCCTCCCCGGTGTTGGAGCGCCCGCCGAGCCGGTTCATCGCCACGGCGAGCGTCTCGTGCGCCTCCTGGCTGATCGAGCCGTAGCTCATCGCGCCGGTGGAGAACCGCTTGACGATCTCGCTGACCGGCTCGACCTCCTCGATCGGGATCGCGCGGCTCTCGTCCGCCTTCAGCGCGATCAGCCCGCGCAGCGTCATCAGCCGCTCGGCCTGGTCGTCCACTCGCTTGGTGTACTGCCGGAAGACGTCGTAGCGCCGGGCCCGGGTCGAGTGCTGCAGCCGGAAGACGGTCTCGGGGTCGAACAGGTGCGGCTCGCCCTCGCGGCGCCACTGGTACTCGCCGCCGACGTCGAGCCGGCGGTGCGCCGGACGCTCCCCCTCGCGGGGGTAGGCCCGGGCGTGCCGCTGCTCCACCTCCGCGGCGATGACGTCGAGGCCGACGCCGCCGAGCTGGGAGGTCGTGCCGGTGAAGAACTCGTCGACCAGCGCCTGGGACAGCCCGATCGCCTCGAACACCTGGGCGCCGCGGTACGAGGCGACGGTGGAGATGCCCATCTTGCTCATGACCTTCAGGACGCCCTTGCCGAGCGCCTTGATCAGGTTCGCGACCGCCTTGTCGGCGTCCAGACCGGGCAGCCGGCCCTGGCGCACCAGGTCCTCGGTCGACTCCATGGCCAGGTAGGGGTTGACCGCGGCGGCACCGTACCCGATGAGCAGGGCGACGTGGTGCACCTCGCGGACGTCCCCCGCCTCGACGAGCAGGCCCACCTGGGTGCGCGTCTTGGCGCGGATCAGGTGGTGGTGGACGGCGGAAGTCAGCAGCAGCGACGGGATCGGCGCGAGGTCGCGGCCGGAGTCGCGGTCGGAGAGGACGACGAACCGGGCTCCGGCCTCGATCGCCTCCGACACCTCGTCGAAGATCTCGTGCAGGCGCCGGCGCAGGGCCTCGCCGCCCCCGTGGACGTCGTAGAGGCCGCGCACCACATGGGTGGCGTAGCCCGGGAGGTCGCCGTCCCGGTTGACATGGACGATCTTGGCCAGCTCGTCGTTGTCGATGACCGGGAACGGCAGCACCAGCTGGCGGCAGTGCGCCGGCGTGGCCTCGAGCAGGTTGAGCTCCGGGCCGATCGTCGTCCCGAGCGAGGTGACGAGCTCCTCGCGGATCGCGTCCAGCGGCGGGTTGGTCACCTGGGCGAAGAGCTGGGTGAAGTAGTCGAAGAGCAGCCGCGGCCGGCTCGAGAGCACGGCGATCGGGCTGTCGGTGCCCATCGAGCCGATCGGCTCGGCACCGGCGCGCGCCATCGGCGTCACCAGGATCCGCAGCTCCTCCTCGGTGTAGCCGAAGGTCTGCTGGCGGCGGGTGACCGAGGCGGGGGTGTGCACGACGTGCTCGCGCTCGGGCAGCTCGGCGAGGTCGATCAGCCCGGCGTGCAGCCAGTCCTGGTACGGGCGCTCGGCGGCGAGTGACGCCTTGACCTCGTCGTCGCTCACCAGCCGGCCCTGCGCCGTGTCGACCAGGAACATCCGGCCCGGCTGCAGCCGGCCCTTGCGCACCACGGACGCGGGGTCGAGGTCGAGCACGCCGACCTCGCTCGCGAGCACCACCAGGCCGTCGTCGGTGACCCAGTACCGGCCCGGGCGCAGTCCGTTGCGGTCGAGCACCGCGCCGATCAGCGTGCCGTCGGTGAAGGTGACGCAGGCAGGCCCGTCCCACGGCTCCATGAAGGTGGAGTGGAACTCGTAGAAGGCGCGCCGCGCGGGGTCCATCTCGGCGTGGTTCTCCCACGCCTCGGGGATCATCATCAGCACGGAGTGAGGGAGCGACCGGCCGCCCAGGTGCAGCAGCTCCAGGGCCTCGTCGAAGGACGCCGAGTCGCTGGCGTCCGGGGTGCAGACGGGGAACAGCCGGGACAGGTCGCCGGGGATGACCTCGCTGCTGATCCTGCTCTCGCGCGCCGCCATCCAGTTCCGGTTGCCCTTGACCGTGTTGATCTCGCCGTTGTGGGCGATCAGCCGGAACGGGTGCGCCAGCGGCCAGGACGGGAAGGTGTTGGTGGAGAACCGGGAGTGGACCAGCGCCAGCTCGGTGGCGAACCGACGGTCGGACAGGTCCGGGAAGAACGGCTCCAGCTGGCCGGTCGTCAGCATCCCCTTGTAGACCAGGGTGCGCGCGGACAGCGAGGGGAAGTAGACGTCCAGCTCCTTCTCGGCCCGCTTGCGCAGGCAGAAGGCACGCCGCTCGAGGTCCAGGCCGGTGACGCCGTCGTCGCCGGCCAGGAACAGCTGGCGGAAGGTGGGCATGCACTGGCGTGCGACGTCCCCCACGAGGTCGGCGGCGACCGGGACGTCGCGCCAGCCGAGGAGGCTCAGGCCCTCTTGACCGGCCAGCTTCTCCAGCCCGGCCACGACGCCGGCCTGGGCGACCGACTCACTGGGCAGGAAGGCGGTGCCGACCGCGTAGCTCCCGGCCGCCGGGAGCTCGAAGTCCACGACCGCGCGCAGGAACTCGTCCGGGACCTGGGTCAGGATCCCGGCGCCGTCGCCCACGCTCGGGTCGGCGCCGGTGGCGCCACGGTGGTCGAGGTTGCGCAGCGCCGTCAGGGCGTGCTCGACGATGTCGTGGCCCGCGCTGCCGCGCATGGTCGCGACGAAGGCCACACCGCACGCGTCGTGCTCGTGCCGCCCGTCGTACAAGCCGCTCGCCGGGGGAAGAGCCGAGAAGCTGGAGATGCCCACGTCGATGTCACCGTCCTCACCGTGGTCGATCGTCGAATCTTGGTTGCGCTCACGATGTGCCACGGCGCGCCGTGGCCCCACGTGGACGGCACTGGCCCGTGGGTACCTGTGGAGGAACTGTAGCCGAGGTTTCTCCGAGGTTACACGTCTTGCTTCGTGGTCATGTTGTCCGCATTGCGAGATGTCCGACGGCTCACCACCGAGCCGCGGACGAACAGCGCCAGCGCCAGCACGAAGACCAGCACGGACGTCCACTCGTTGAGCCGGTGGCCGAGGATCAGGTTGGCGGGGTCTACGCGAAGGGTCTCGAACCAGAAGCGGCCCAGCGTGTACAGGATCACATAGAGGGCGAACGTGCGCCCGTGGTCGAGTCGGAACCTGCGGTCGGCCAGCACCACGATCAGCGCCACCAGCAGGCACCAGAGCGCCTCGTACAGGAACGTGGGGTGGTAGGTGCCGGGCAGCAGCACCGGCGCGCCTGAGGCGTTCCGGACGGCGGCCCCCGCCGAGGTGTCCCACTCGTGCACCTGCAGGCCCCACGGCAGGTCGGTGCGGCGGCCGTAGATCTCGTTGTTGAACCAGTTGCCGACCCGGCCGGCCGCCTGCGCCACGGCGACACCAGGAGCGGCGGCGTCGGCGAACAGCGAGAAGGACAGGCCGGCCCGCCGGCAGCCGATGTACGCGCCCAGCGCCCCGAGCGCGACGGCGCCCCAGATGCCGAGGCCGCCCTGCCAGATCTTCAGCGCGTCCAGGGCGTGACCACCGCGCCCGAAGTAGGCCTGGGGTGAGGTGACGACGTGGTACAGCCGGGCGCCGACCACGCCGAACGGCACCGCCCAGGCGGAGACGTCCAGCGCGACTCCGGGCGGCCCGCCCCGGGCCACGACCCGGCGGTCGGCGATGTACACGGCCAGCGCGATGCCGATCAGGATGCACACCGCGTAGGCGCGCACGGGGAACGGCCCGAGGTGCCAGACGCCTCGCACCGGGCTGGGGATCGCGGCGCGGACCTCGGCGGGTACGGCGGCGAGCGCCGCCGCCACCGGCGTCATCCCGCGTGCGTGCGGCGGCCGGCGCGCACGCCCTCGGCCAGCTCGGCCGTGAGCCGCTCGACGGCGGCGACGCCCGCCTCGGCGCTCGGCGCGTCGGCCAGGCAGCGCACCAGCGCCGAGCCCACGATGACGCCGTCCGCGAACTCGGCCACCTGGGCCGCCTGCCCGCCGTCCGAGACACCCAGCCCGACGCACACGGGCAGGTCCGTGACCGCCCGGGTGCGCTCGACCAGGACGTGCGCGGCCTCCCCCACCGAGGAGCGGGCGCCGGTGACGCCCATCGTGCTGGCGGCGTAGATGAACCCGCGGCAGGCGGACGCGGTGGACCGCAGCCGCGCATCCGTGGAGCTGGGGGCGACGAGGAACACCCGGTCGAGGTCCTCGCGCTCGGCGGCTGCCAGCCACGGGCCCGCCTCGTCCGGGATCAGGTCCGGAGTGATCAGTCCCGCTCCCCCGGCTGCCGCCAGGTCGGCCGCGAACCGGTCGATCCCATAGCGCTCGATGACGTTCCAGTAGGTCATGACCAGCGCCGGGGCGCCCTCGTCCGCCACCGCGGCGACCGCGCGGAAGGTGTCGCGGACGCGGGTGCCGGCGCGCAGCGCGGCGTCCGCCGCCCGCTGGATCACCTCGCCGTCCATCAACGGGTCCGAGTAGGGGACACCCACCTCGACGACGTCCGCACCGCCGCGCACCATCGCCCGCATGGCGGCCAGCGACGTGTCGACGTCCGGGAAGCCGACCGGCAGGTAGCCGACGAGCGCGGCGCGGCCCTCGACACGGGCCCGTTCCAGGGCCGGCGCGACGTTTCGCGCGGTCACCAGCCGCTCCCCTCCGCCTCGGTGACCGGCTCGGCGGCCTTGACCCGCTCCGCCTCCACCAGGTCGTCGGCCTCGACCAGACCGAACCAGCGGGCGGCGGTGTCGACGTCCTTGTCACCGCGACCGGACAGGTTGACGAGCAGCACCGCCTGCTGGCCGAGCTCGCGGCCGACCTGCAGTGCGCCGGCGAGGGCGTGCGCGCTCTCGATCGCGGGGATGATCCCCTCGGTGCGGCACAGCAGCCGGAACGCCTCCATCGCCTCGGTGTCCGTGATCGGTCGGTACTGCGCCCGGCCGGTGTCGTGCAGCCACGCGTGCTCGGGGCCGACACCGGGGTAGTCCAGGCCGGCCGAGATCGAGTGGCTCTCCACCGTCTGCCCGTCCTCGTCCTGGAGCACGTAAGACCGGGCCCCGTGCAGAACCCCGGGAGCGCCGCCGGTGAGGGTGGCCGCGTGCCGGCCGGTCTCGACGCCATCGCCGGCGGCCTCGAAGCCGTACAGCCGGACGCCCTCGTCGGGGATGAAGGGGGAGAAGATCCCGATCGCGTTGGAGCCGCCACCGACGCAGGCCAGGACGGCGTCGGGAAGGCGTCCCACCAGGTCCTGCACCTGCTGACGCGCCTCCACCCCGATCACCCGGTGGAAGTCGCGCACCATCGTCGGGAACGGGTGCGGGCCCGCGGCCGTGCCGAGCAGGTAGTGGGTGCGGTCGACGGTGGTGACCCAGTCCCGCATGGCCTCGTTGATGGCGTCCTTGAGGGTCCGCGAGCCGGTGGTCACCGGGATCACCTCGGCGCCGAGCAGTCGCATCCGGGCCACGTTGAGCGCCTGCCGGCGGGTGTCCTCTTCGCCCATGTAGACCGTGCACTCCAGGCCGAGCAGCGCGGCCGCGGTGGCCGAGGCCACGCCGTGCTGACCGGCGCCGGTCTCGGCGATGATCCGGCTCTTGCCCATCCGGCGGGTCAGCAGCGCCTGGCCCAACACGTTGTTGATCTTGTGCGAGCCGGTGTGGTTGAGGTCCTCCCGCTTGAGCAGTACCCGCGCACCGCCGGCGTGCTCGGCGAACCGGCGGACCTCGGTGAGGATGCTCGGCCGGCCGGAATACGTGCGGTTCAGGTGCTCCAGCTCGGCGACGAAGATCGGGTCGTCCATCGCCGTCCGGAACGCGGCGTCCAGCTCGTCCAGGGCGGCGACCAGCGCCTCGGGGACGTAGCGGCCGCCGTAGGGGCCGAAGCGGCCGGGGGTGTTGCTGGCGGGGTCCATGCCGCCGATCCTCTCAGGCTCAGGCGAGCCGGGCGGTCACCGGCCCACGCGCAGGGCGGGGTGCGCGCCGGCGGCCACCAGGTCGGCCACGGCCTGACGCGGCGCCCCGCCGGTGACCAGGCTCTCCCCGACCAGGACGGCGTCCGCACCGCTGCGGGCGTACTCCAGGACGTCGTGCGGCCCGCGGACTCCGGACTCGGCGACCCGCACGATGCCGGCCGGGATCCGCGGCGCGAGCCGGGCGAAGGTGCTGCGGTCGACCTCCAGGGTGCGCAGGTCGCGGGCGTTCACGCCGATGACGCGGGCGCCCGCGTCGACCGCCCGCTCCAGCTCGCCCTCGTCGTGCACCTCGACCAACACGGTCATGCCCAGCGAGACGGCGCGCTCGTGCAGCGACACGAGCGCCTCCTGGGGCAGGGCGGCAACGATGAGCAGCACGACGTCCGCGCCGTGAGCCCGGGCCTCCCACAGCTGGTAGCTGGTCACCATAAAGTCCTTGCGCAGCACCGGGACGTCGACCGCGGCACGGACCGCTCGTAGGTCCTCGAGGCTGCCGCCGAACCGGCGCCGCTCGGTGAGCACGCTGATCACCGCGGCGCCGCCCTCGGCGTAGTCCGCGGCCAGCCCGGCCGGGTCCGCGATCGCGGCCAGCGCGCCCTTGCTGGGGCTCGAGCGCTTGACCTCGGCGATGACCTGGACGCCCTCCCGGGCCAGGGCGGCGTGCGCGTCCAGCGCCGGGTCAGTCCGCGCCACCTGCTCCCGCAGCCGTTGCAACGGCACGGAGGCCTCGCGGACCGCGAGGTCGGCGCGGACGCCGGCCACGATGTCGTCGAGGACGGTCATGGACCCCCCAGGGGATCGGTGTCGGGCCCGGGTGGCACCGGCTCGGTTCGATGCTACGACCTGGGCCACGACCCGAAGGAAACGGCCCGGCCCGGGAGGTCAGCCCCAGATCGCCGGTCGGCTGGTCAGGCCCGGGTCCCGGTCGCCGCAGCCGTCACGGAGCCGCCCACGCGAAGGCGGGGAACCACCGCCCGACCCCAAACGCCAGGACGAGCAGCCCGACGGACAGGAGGACCACCGGGTGCGCCCAGGCGGCCTGCAGCGGGAACGGCTCGGCGCCGGTGCCGTTGGCGCGACGGACGCCCCACCAGACGACCGTCGCCGCGGCCCCCAGGACGCCGGCCACGACCAGCAGATTCGACGACAACGCGTCCACCACTCGGCCGTGCTCGAGGTCGGCCACGGCGCGCAGTCCGCCGCAGAGCGGGCAGGGACGTCCGGCGAGCAGCAGGAAGGGGCACCAGCCCCAGCTCCCGGGACCGTGCGGGTCACGCAGGGCCAGCGCCAGGCAGCCGGCCAGACCGGCCGCCGCCGTCAGCGCGGGCGCGGCCAGCCGGTGGAGCACGTTGGGACGGGACTCAGCGCACAGCGCGGGTCACCCGCGTGTCGTCCGGGCGCTTGGCGCCGTAGCCCGCCTTTGACAGCGCCTTGCCGGCCGCGACGCCCAGGATCGCGACCACGCCACCGATGATGAAGAGGATCAGGGAGGTCACGACCACTGCGATCGCCATGATGAGCGAACCGATCATGATCACGCCAACGCCGGTCCATGCCGCGATCGTGTTGCCGTGGTTGGAGTGCGCCTCGCCGGCCATGGGTGCTCCTTCGGGGTGTGGTCGGACCCCCTCATTGTGCCAGCAGCCTGATCTGTCAGCAGCCCGGTCACGCGCTCGGTGCGCGGGTAGGTTCCCGCGCACCTCGCGTCTCTCGGGCCCAGCCAACTCGCGCCTCCCGGTGCTTTGCGCGCGATAAGCCGGTTGATTCGCGCCCTGCGGTGCCAGTTCACCGGCTTCTGGCGCGCAAAGCCGCTGAGCCCGCACCTCGGCGCTGCTTCCACCAGGCCGCTCAGCGGCGCGCGCCGAGCGACCTGGGTGGAGCGATCCAGCCCGGGGGGAGCAAGCGCTGGGTGCCGATCCGCTGGCGGTCAGCGGGTGGGGTCCTCGCCGCGGGAGAGGGCGTCCCACGCGTCGGCCGGCTCGGCGGTGCTGTCGGCGGCGGCACTGCCGCTCGCGGAGTCGACGCCGGTCGCCCCGGCCGGACCCGCCGCGGAGCCCAGGGCCGCCGCCCCAGCAGCGCCCGTTGCCTCGGCGACGCCGTCCGACACCGGCCGGTCGGCCGACGGCGGGGTGGTCTCCGCCGGGCGGCCCTCCGCAGCGGCCGCGGGGACCTCGAACCGGTCCGACGGCGCCGCCCAGCGACGCGCTCGGAGCACCACGAAGGCTCCAGCGACGACGGCGGCCAGACCCGCCACGACGGCCAACCAGGGCCACGGCGTCACGGCGACGGATGCACCGGCTCCAGCGGGCCCGACCGCGGACCGGCCCGTGGCGCGAGCCAGCTCCGCGGCGACCGCGGCCTCGGGAGCGCGAGCCGCGGACACCGCCGCCGCGGCACCGGCAGCGCCGGCCAGCACGAGCACCAGCCCGGTCACCACCCGGCCCAACCGCCGGGCCAGCAACACAGACACGCCGGCAGCCAGCAGCACCACGGAGACCGCAGGCACGACCGGAGCGACCTGGCGGCCGGAGAGCCGCAGCTGCAGCCGCCCGGCCAGGGCGTCGGTGACGTCGGCGGTCACCCAGGTGCGGGAAGCGGAGAGCAGCCCCAACAGCCCGGCGACCAGCGCGAGCAGCACGGCCAGCGTGCGCTCCTGCCGCGACCGTAGGAACTGCCGTGACTGACCAGACCGCGCAGACCGCGCAGACTGCCCCCGCTCCCCTGACTGCCGTGGCGGCTCCGACGTCACACCACGCTCCGCATGGCGCTGGCCGCCGTCACCGCGCGAACCACCGCCATCGACTTGTTGACCGACTCCTGGTGCTCGGACGCCGGGTCGGAGTCCGCGACCACGCCTCCACCGGCCTGCACGTACGCGACGCCGTCGAGCACCACCGCGGTCCGGATCGCGATCGCCATGTCGAGGTCGCCGGCGAAGTCCAGGTAGCCCACCGTTCCGCCGTAGAGACCGCGGCGAGTGCGCTCCATCTCGTCGATGAGCTCCATCGCGCGGACCTTCGGCGCGCCGGACAGCGTGCCGGCCGGGAAGGTCGCTACCAGCGCGTCGTACGCCGTGCGGCCCTCGCTGAGCCGACCCACGACGGTCGAGACGATGTGCATCACGTGGCTGTACCGCTCGACCTGCATGAAGTCGAGCACCTCGACGGTCCCGGCATCGCAGACCCGGCCCAGGTCGTTGCGCGCGAGGTCGACGAGCATCAGGTGCTCGGCCCGTTCCTTGTCGTCGGCCAGCAGCGACTCCGCGTTCTCGACGTCCTCCTCCGGCGTGGCACCGCGCGGCCGAGTGCCCGCGATGGGGTGGGTCATGGCGCGACGGCCG
Organism: Actinomycetales bacterium; assembly: GCA_035264765.1. GTDB lineage: Bacteria > Actinomycetota > Actinomycetes > Actinomycetales > Angustibacteraceae > DATFPQ01. The sequence continues at coordinate 9,980 of DATFPQ010000282.1, forward strand.
TCGACCTTGACCAGCGCCTCGGGACTGGAGCCGACGACGTCATAGCTCCGACCGTCCGGCGTCGGCAGCCGCAGCAGGTACATGTACGGACTCGGGTTGCTCGCGCGGAGCACGCGGTAGACGTCGAGTGCGTCCGCGGGGCAGGGAACCTCGTACCGCTGCGACGGGACGACCTGGAAGACGTCCCCCGCGCGCACCGCCTCCTTCGCCCGCTCCACCATGTCGCAGTACTCCACCGGGGCAAGCTGGGCTTGCACGTCTGGGACGCCGTTGCCGGGAACCGCGACGGTGCTGGGCGCCGGCGACCCCAGCTGCTGGGTCATCCGGTCCAGCCGGTCGACCGCGTCCTGCCAGGCCTCGTCGACCCGCTGGTCGGTGAAGTCGTAGTTGACGGCGTTCGCGACGAGCAGCAGCGACCCGTCCGCGTGGTCGAGCACGGCCAGGTCCGTGGCCAGCATCATCGTGAGCTCGGGCAGGCCCAGGTCGTCCTGGTTGTCGTCCGGAAGCCGCTCCCACCGACGCACGATGTCGTACGTCAGCGCGCCCACCATGCCTCCGGTGAGCGGGGGCAGGCCCTCAAGCGCCGGCGTGTGCAGCGCTGCGACGGTGTCGCGAAGCGCCTCGGCCGGGTCGCCCGACGTCGGGACGCCGACCGGCGGCTCCCCGATCCAGAACGCCTCGCCATCGCGCGCGGTCAGCGTCGCCGCCGACCGCGCGCCGACGATCGAGTAGCGCGACCACACCCCGCCGTGCTCCGCGGACTCCAGCAGGAAGGTGCCCGGCAGGTCACGGGCCAGCTTGCGATAGACGCCCAGCGGGGTCTCGGCGTCCGCGAGCAGGCGGCGGACGACCGGGATCACCCGACGGTCGCGCGCCAGCTCGCGGAACTGCTCGCGGCTCGGCCAGGTGACGCCGAAGCTGAGGTCCGGCGTCGCGCTCATGAGGCCGCACCGCCGGTGGTGACGACGGCCGTGAGCTCACGGCCGTCGAAGCAGCTGGTCGTGCCGGTGTGACAGGCCGGACCGACCTGGTTCACCCGGACCAGCACGGCGTCGCCGTCGCAGTCCAGTGCCACGCTGCGTACGTGCTGCTCGTGGCCGCTGGTGTCGCCCTTGCGCCAGTACTCCTGCCGGCTGCGGCTCCAGAAGGTGACCCGGCCGGTGGTGAGGGTGCGCGCCAGCGCCTCGTCGTCCATCCAGCCGACCATCAGCACCTGGCCGGTGTCGTGCTGCTGGACGACGGCGCACACGAGCCCGTCAGCGTCCCGCTTGAGGCTGCGGGCCACCTGCGGGTCGAGGCTGGAGGAGGGCAGGTCGGTAGCGTCGAGCACCTGCCCATTGTGCCCGCAGCCACCGACTCTCCTGCGCCGCTGGGCCGGCAGCCGAATCGACGGCGCGCCGTTTCGAGTTGTCGGCGGACCCGTGTTCACTTGAGTCCGTGCCCTTCTCGGTCCAGCAGCTCGTGACCACCGGCCCTGGCGACGTCGAGCGCCTGCTCCGGCTGCGCCCGGACGTCCTGCTGCCGCCTGAACCTCGGGACCTGCGCGAGCTCGCCGAGCGGCTCGACGACCCCGGGTCCGTCGCCGCGATCCTGCACACCGCCGACCTCGCGGTGCTGCAGGCCGCGGAAGCACTGCAGGCGCTCGGCGGTCGGTCCGGTCTGAACCAGCTCGCCGCACTCCTGGACGGCGACGCCCAGGACGGCGACACCGACGCCGACCCCGCTGCCCACCTGGGCCACGTCGAAGGCGTCCTGCGCTGGCTGGCGGACCGGGCCCTGGTCCGGCTCGACACCGCGGGAGACGACCCGATCGTGGAGGCAAGCCCGGGCCTGGCCGCGTGCTTCTCCTGGCCGCTCCGCCTGGGCCTTCCGGCGGCCGGGCTGCACGCCCTGCAGACCGCCGCCACGCTGAACGGCATCCTGTCCAACCTGGGGCTGCCTCGGCAGACCTCGAAGGCCGCCGCGCTGACCGCGGTGGTCGAGCTGTCGCGCGACGCCGACGCGGTACGGGCCATCGCCGCGCAGGCGCCGCCGCACGTCGCTGACTGGCTTGCCTGGCACTGCATCGCTCCCCAGGGCGGAACCCTGGTGGCCGACCTCGGTCTCGGCGACAACGCCCACCTCCCCTACGGCCGGGCGGACGAGGGCGACGACGAGGGCGGCCTCGCCGCGCTCACCGGAGCGCGCTTCGACCCCGGCGCGTACCGCCGGGAACAGGAGGCGGCCCGGTGGGCAGCCGACCACGGCCTGGTCGTGCCGGTCGGCTGGGGCGGCGAGGTGCAGATGCCCGCGGAGGTCGCCCTCGCACTGCGCGGCTCCTCCTACCGGGCGCCCTTCGACCCGACACCGCCCGCCGTGCGGACGCACGTCGTCCGGGCGGATGACGTGGAGCGCGAGTCGGCCGCGTCTGCCGCCGCGTTCTCCGAGCAGGCGTCGGCTCTGCTCGACCTGGTCGCTCGCACGCCCCTGCCGACTCTCAAGGCCGGCGGCGTCGGCAGCCGAGAGCTGACCCGGCTGGCGAAGGTTCTGGGCACCGGCGTCCCCGAGGTGCGCCTGGTCGTGGAGACGGCCTGGGCCGCGGGGCTGCTGGAGATGGGCGAGGCGGGGGTGGCCCCGTCGGCACGCCTGGCGACGTGGCGCGACCAGGACCCGGCCCAGCGCTTCGTCGCCCTGCTGCGGGGCTGGTGGCGGCTGGGCGGCGTGCCGACGCGGGTCCGGGACGCCCGCCGTCAGCTGCCCGCGCTGTCCGCCGCGATGGACTGCCGACTGTGCGCGGCGGCGCGGGAGACCCTGGTGTCGACGCTGGCCGGCCTGCCGCCCGGCGCGGCCGGTGACCGCACGACGGTCGGCGAGCTGGCCGTGTGGTCGCGGCCGCTGCTGCACGCCTGGGAGGAGGATGACGCCCCCCCGTTCACACTCACCTGGCGCGAGGCCGAGCTGCTCGGGGTCGTTGCCGTCGGCGCGCTCAGCACGCTCGGACGCCGGTTGCTGGACGAGGCGTCGGACGCGGGTGCCCAGGGGCGCCAAGGGACGGACGCAGCGACCGACGCCCTGACGGCCACGGCCGCCGCGATGCTGCCGGGGACGACGGATGAGGCGGTGTTCGGCTCCGACCACACCGTCATGGCGACCGGCGCACCATCGGCCAGGGTGACGAGGGTGCTGGACGCCGTGGCCGACCGGGAGAGTCGCGGCGGCGCCGTCGTGTGGCGGATCACGCCCGGCAGCGTCCGCCGCGCTCTCGACGAGGGAGCCACGGCCGAGGGGCTCGAGCACGACCTGCTGGCCATCGCGCGCGGCGGCCTGCCGCAGCCGCTGCGCTACCTGCTGCAGGACGTCGGACGTCGGCACGGCCTCGTGCGGGTCCGCGACGTGGCGTCGTGCCTGCGCTGTGACGACCCGGCGCTGCTCGCCCAGGTCGCGGCGGACCGCTCGCTGCGCCGGCTGGGGCTGCGGGTGCTCGCGCCGACCGTCCTGGTCAGCGCCGCCGACGCGCGCACCACGGTCGAGGCGCTCCGAGCCGCCGGGTACCTGCCCGTGGCCGAGGACGCCGACGGGGCCACCATCCTGGCCCGCGGGCCGGCGACCGGGACGGCCGGCACGGTGGCCAAGACCGGCACGCCGGCCACGGCCGGCGAGCGGTCGGCCGGCGAGCGGTCGGCCGGCGAGCGGTCGGCCGGCGAGCGCCCGGCTGGACGCCCCGCTCGACCGGACGTCGCGGCGCTCGCCCAGGCGCTCGTGCGCGCGGGTGACCCGGGACTGCGCGAGCCGGCGTCCCTGACCGAAGCCAACGTCCGACGGCAGGCCCCCCACCTCTCCGGCGCCCAGGCGCGGCTGCTCGGTCACGCCGTCGACACCGGCACGGACGTGGTCATCGACTACGTGGCGGCCTCCGGGGCGCGGACCCGGCGCCGCGTCGGTGACCTGGCGCTCTCCGGGAGCACGCTCTACGGCTGGTGCCACCTCCGGCACGACGAGCGCTTCTTCAGCCTGTCCGGCATCGAGTCGGTGCAGCCGGTCGCGCCGACCGCGTAGGCCCGCACCGGCCGAGGAGTCCGACGGAGACCGAGACGGCGAGGGCGTCAGATCGACTGCTGCGCCACCCAGCTGCGGTGCAGCTGCGCGTACGGACCCTCCTGGGTGAGCAGCTCGGCGTGCGAGCCGCGCTGGACCACGCACCCGGCGTCGACCACGAGCACCTCGTCGGCGGCCTCGGCCGTCGACAGCCGGTGCGCGATCGCGATGGCGGTGCGCCCGCGGGTCAGGCCGTCCAGCGCCCGCTGGATCCGCACCTCGGTCGCCGGGTCGACGGCCGACGTCGCCTCGTCCAGAACCAGCAGGTCGGGGTCGGCGACATAGGCGCGCGCGAGCGCGACCAGCTGACGCTCCCCCGCCGACAGCGACTCTCCGCGCTGGCCGACCCGCGTGCTCAGCCCGTGTGGCAACCCGTCCAGCCAGTCCACCAGCCCGAGCTCGGTGAGAGCCAGCCGGACGTCCTCCGCACTGGTGTCCGGAGACGCGAACCGGACGTTGGCCAGCAGCGTGTCGTCGAACAGGAAGCCGTCCTGGGGCACGAACCCGATCCGCTCGCGCAGCGAAGAGAACCGCACCCGGCGCAGGTCCACGCCGTCCACGACCACGCGACCGGTCGTGGGGTCCATCAGCCGGGTCAGCAGCTTGGCGAAGGTGGTCTTGCCGGAGCCGGTCTCGCCGACGACGGCGACCCGGCTGCCCGGCTCGATGACCAGGTCGACGTCGTGCAGGACGGTCGGACCGTCCGGGTAGGCGTACGAGACGTGCTCGAAGGCCACCGTGATGGGGCCGCGCGGCAGCACGGTCCCGGCTTCCCCCGGGTCGGCGACGTCCGCGGGGGTGTCGACCACCGCTAGCACCCGACGCCAGCCGGCGACGGCGTTCTGCATCTCGTTCAGCACCTCGGTGCCGATCTGCACCGGTCCCGTGAACAGCTGGACGAGGAAGAGGAAGGCGAGCAGCTCCCCCAGCGTCAGGTGCCCGTTCACGCCGCGCCACGTGCCGACGACGACGACGACCGCGCTCACCAGCCCGCTGACGAGCACGCCGACCGAGAACGTTGACGCCACCGTGACCTGTGCGCGGATGGCCGCCTGCCGGTGCGCCGTCACCGCCTCGTCGACGCGCTTCGCGGTGCGGGACTCGACCGCGTAGGCGCGGATCGTGGACGCCCCCACCACCGACTCCGAGACGGCCGCGAGCACACCCCCGACGCGCTCACGCACGAGCCCGTACGCCGCCGACACGGCGCGCTGCATCGGCCGGCCGAGCAGGAACACGGGCACGAAGCACGCCCACACCACCGCGGCCAGCAGCGGCGAGTACACGACCATCAGCACGGTGGCGACGGCGAGCTGCAGCGTCGACAGGATCAGCATCAGCCCGCCGAACTGCACGAAGCTCGAGATCGTGTCGACGTCGCTCGTCACACGGGAGACCAGCGAGCCCCGGCGCTCTGTGTTCTGCGTCAGCACGGACAGGTCGTGGACGTGCCGGAAGGCGCCGATGCGCAACGTCGCCAGGCCCGACTCGGTGGCCCGAAACAGCCGAAGGTTGACCCAGAACGCGCACACCGCCGTGGTGACGACCACGCCGGCGGCCAGGAGCAGCAGCGTGGTGACGGCGCCGGCGTCCGGACCCCCAGGCGCCAGCAGGCCGCGGTCGATCGTCTGCTGGACGGCGAACGGGACCACGACCCGCCCTGCGGTCGCCACGGCGGCGAGGGCCAGCGTGGCCCAGAAGCCGGCCCGGATCTCCGGGGACATCCGCAGCCCGCGGCGCAGGGTCTCGGTGACCGAGGGTGCGTCCGCCGCGCCGATCCGTCCCATGGTGCTCACCGGCGCACCGCCTCGGCCTGCTCGGCGACCTCGTCGCCCTCCTGCGCCGCCAGCTCGGCAGCCCGTTCGGCGGCCTCGCGCTCGTACGCGTCCACCAGGTTGCGGTAGCGCTCGTCGCGCGCGCTCAGCTCGGCGTGCGTGCCGCGAGCCGCCACCCGGCCGTGCAGGACGAAGACAACCTCGTCGGCCAAGGCAATGGTTGCCTTGCGGTAGGCGACGACGACGACCGTCGTGCCGCTGCCTGCCTGTCGCAGCCCGGCCAGGATCGCGGCCTCCACTCTCGGGTCGACGGCACTCGTCGCGTCGTCCAGCACAAGAAGGCGGGGACGGCGCACCATGGCCCGGGCGAGCGCGATCCGCTGGCGCTGGCCGCCCGAGAGCGTGGTGCCGCGCTCCCCCACCTGGGTGTCGAGACCGTGCGGCAGAGCGGCGACGAAGCCGTCGGCCTGCGCGAGCCGCAGCGCCGCCCACACCCGCCGGTCGTCAGGGTC
>DATFPQ010000283.1:0-7367 GCA_035264765.1 Actinomycetales bacterium
ACCGCGGTCAGCGTGGGCGGCGTCTTGTCGATGTTGATGTCTGCGACCGTCGTGCTGGAGGTCTTGCCGACATTGTCGGTGACAGTCCCCCTGACCGACTGATCCGCGCCTTCGTTGGTCAGCGGCGTGCCTGGCGTGCAGCCGCCGGTGACAACACCGGAGTCGGCATCCGCGCACGTGAAGGAGACCTTGACGTCCGTGTTGTTCCACCCGGAGCCGTTGGCCGCGGGGGTACGCGTGCCGTCGATGGTCGGGGAGGCAGTGTCCACCTTGAGCTGCCGGCTCTTGTGTGCCTCCTCGTTTCCGGCGACGTCGACGCTCCAGTACGAGATGGTGTGGGACCCGCCCAGCGTGTGGTCGAACACGCCCGTCCACTCCTGCTCCGGGCCGCCGTCCACGGAGTAGTACGTCTTGTCGACGCCGGACCCGCCGTCGCTAGCCGTGAAGGTCACGGGCACGCTGTCCGCGTACCAGCCCCAGGGCGGTGTCGCGGGCAGTGAGATCTCGGTCGTCGGAGCCGTCGTGTCGCGTTCGGTCGGCCGGGTGCAGTCGGCGGCTCGCAGCCCCTTCGACTGGGCGGTGTCGACGACGTCCTCACCGGCTGTGCCGACCGCAACGAAGTTCACCGTGCCGGCGGGCGCTGTGGAGATGTCAATGCTGAACGGGTAGTCGACGTTGCCCTTGGTGACAATGAAGTTCCTGGTGGCCAGGACCTTGTCGAACTTGTTGCCACCGACGTTGTACATCAGCTGGATCCGGCCGGCGCTGAACTTGCTCGAGTGGACCCGCATCGCCCCCGACACGGTCGTGCCTACGCACGTGAGTCCCGCGGGGAAGCCGAGGACGTCGGGATCGGGCGACGTGTCCGCGGCGCTCGCGGGCGGGGCCGCAAGGACCAGCGCAGCGGTCGCGACGGCGGCAGGCCTGACGAACCGGGGAAACCGCACAGAAGCTCCTCGCAGCGCACAGGGGGTTTGACCCCCCAGCATTGGGGGGTTCCGTAAACGAGACGCAAAACGTTGCAGCGGAACGGACTTAGTCCCATCGGTTCACGATGAGTTGACGCTCGCGGTCCATCGTCGTCGTGGAAGGTCTAGGCCGAAGGTCGTAGACCCACGCACGCACAGCAATGGGGGCATGTCCGTGGCGTTCGCTTTTTCATGCGTAACCCCGGCCGACCATGGTAAAGGGGCGTGCAGTCGCGCCACCGTGCTGACGTGGACGATTGCGCTGGCACTCGCGCTCTCGGCAGTTGACGACGGGCAGGGACTGTTGCGGCGCATAGTTTTCGCCGTTCCGGTTGCCGTGGGCGCCATCGTTGCGACAGTCGTGCTGAGCGGTCAGGGGAACGAACACTTCCGGGCGTGGCGGCGTGGCCTCGCGGCAGCGGCAGCCGTCGGCGTTCTTGGAACTGCCGGCTCACTGACCGCGGCCTCGCTCGGGGGCTTCGCGCTGGGGCCGGCCCTCGCCTTGATGCCGGCTCGCTGCGGCGCAGCGCTGCTCGTGGTGCTTGTCGCCGATGCGTGCGGATGGGGCCCGCGCCGAATGGTTGTCGCCTCGGTCCTCCGTCGCACGCTGCTGGCCGGAACGGCGTCCGCGCTCCTCGGCGGCTTCCTTGTCGTACCCGCCTCCACAGCCACCGCCGCCACGAACGACCCCTCCGCGGTGGCGCCCTGCGTCGCAGGCCAGCAGCAACGGAACTACGACATCGCGGCTGTCACCGTGAACGTGCCCTTCAACCGTTGGGGCCGCACACTCCGCAACGCTCGGATCTTCGTGCTGGAGCAGGACCTGGCCGCGACCGTCAACTGGTCGCGGCCGCTGAGGGCCAACCCGGACGACGACCCCGCCGACAACCGGCGACTGCGCCCCCGCCCCCTCGTGCTGCGGGCCAACGAGGGTGAGTGCCTGCGGATCACCTTGACCAACAAGATGTCCTCGGCCGCGCTCGCGAACCTCCCGGGCGACCCGAGGGTCGGCATCCAGGCCGCCGGCGTCGTCATGGACATGCGCAACGACGGCGGCGCGCGAGTCGGCTTCAACCAGGACCCCACGGTGGGGATCGGCGAGTCCACCACGTACATGTGGAAGGTGCCGTCGCAAGAGGGCCTCTTCATGTTCCAGGACATGGCCACGCCGGCGGGTGGGGAGAGCGACGGCGGCTCCCGGGGCGCCGGTCTCTACGGCGCCCTCGCGGTCGAGCCGGCCGGCTCCGTGTGGACCGACCCGCGCAGCGGCGCAGTGCTGTCCGGCACCGCCGCGGACCCCGGCTCCACCTACACCGCGGCCGGCCAGCAGAGCGGCGAGATGTACGTGGAGGCGGAGATCCACCCGCCGAACGCACCCTCCTTCCGCGAGAGCGTCCAGCTCGCGCAGGACGAGATCCCGGGCATCGGCATGGGGTTCAACTACGGCTCGGAGCCGATGTCGGACCGCGAGTCCAAGCTCTGTCCGGACTGCCTGGGCGAGGAGACCTGGCTCTCGTCGTGGCCGTACGGCGACCCGGCGCTGATCAAGCTGGCCAGCGGTCCCGGCCCCTGGCTCCCGGGCGGCACTGGCGCCGACCGCAAGGAGAAGGAGGACTGCGGCCTGCCGGAGTCCTGCTACGTCTCGAACGTCTTCCACTCCTACACCGGCGACGCGACCAAGATCCGGTTCGGGCTGGCCGGTGTGAAGGAGACGCACGTCTTCCACGTGCACGCCCACCAGTGGCTGGCGGACCCGCGCGAGAACGCCGTCCAGGGAACCGGTCCCGGCGCCAAGCCGCAGTCGTCGACGATCGACTCGCAGAGCTACGGCCCCGGTGAGGCCTACACCGCCGAGCTGCTCTACGGCGCCGGCTCGCGCAATGGGACGTTCGGCGACTCAATCTTCCACTGCCACTTGTACCCGCACTTCGCCGAGGGCTACTGGGCGATCCTGCGCGTCCACGACGTGCTGGTCGACGGCTCCACGGCGACACCCGACGGCGTCAACGTGCGGCCGCTCATCCCGCTCCGAGGCCGTCCGTCCCCGCCCGCTCCCTCCGCAGAGAACCCCGGCTACCCCGGCATGGTCCCGGGAACGTACGGCTGGCGAGCGCCGCAGCCGCCGAACAGCGTCACCGAGGGCGGGGTCGACGGAACGCCGGAGCGCCCCGCTCCGCGTCTGGTCGGCGGCAAGGCCATCGACGCGGCCAAGCTGGCGGTCGAGAAGGCCGTCATGGCCGTGCGCAACGGTGGCCGCGCGGCTCCCCCGGGGGCACCGTACGCGGACCCGTGCCCGGCGGGGGCCCGCGAGGTCGACTACGACGTCACGGTGCTGCAGCGCGACCTCGTCTACAACGAGGCCGGGCACCACGACCCACAGGCCCGGTTCATGGCGCTGACCAAGGACGTCCCAGCGATCTTGGCTGGGACGAAACGGGTGGAACCATTGTTCATCCGGGTCAACGCCGGAGACTGCATCAACTTCTCGCTGACGAACATGACCAACAACTGGACCGGCGCTGACGCCTTCCAGCAGCTGACCCAGACCAACATGGCCGGCGGCCACATCCACCTGGTCAAGTACGACGTCACGGCGTCCGACGGGGGCTCCAACGGCTGGAACTACCAGCAGGCGGCCTTCACCAAGGAGCAGGCTGCTCTGACGGCGCGCCAGGCGTCCGGCGCCACGAGCTGCACCGCAGGGACGCCGTTCTTCGGCGGTCCCAGCACTGGGTGCCGGATCGCCCAGCCCGACTCGTGGTCTGCACCCAAGGACAGCGCCGGCCTGTGGGGCCAGACCCTCCACGAGCGCTGGTACGCGGACTACGAGCTGCGCACGGCGTTCACCCACGACCACCACTTTCCAGCGGTGGTGCAGAACCACGGCCAGTACGGCGCGCTGATCGTCGAGCCGTCCGGGTTCGACGTCCGAGACCCGGCGACCGGCGGCTATCTCCAGCCCGTCAACGACCCCGCCCACGACACGCCCTGCGGCACTCGCTGCACCGGTGCTGCCACGGGCGAGTCGGCGGACCTGGTGGGTCCTGGTGCCAACGACGACTACCGCGAGTTCGGGCTGGCGATCGCCGACTTCGTGCCACTCGTCAAGAAGGGTGGGGATCCGACCGTCGCCGCGGACGTCGTGAACCCGCCGCACGCGCCGGAGTACTACCCGAGCCACGACCCGGGTACCTATGCCATCAACTACCGCAACGCCCCGCTGTCCGAGCGACGCACCCGTGACGGCACCGTCGTGGACCCCGCGTACCGGTTCAGCTCGTGGGTTTTCGGCGACCCGCAGACACCGTTGCTGCAGGGCTACGCGCGTGACAACGTCAAGATGCGCGTGATCCAGGGCTCGCAGGAGGAGCAGCACGTCTTCCAGGCGCATGGCCTGCGCTGGCGGGAGGAGCCGGACGACCCGGACTCGCCGTTGGTGAGCGCCCAGACGATCGGCATCTCCGAAGCGTTCAACGCGGAGATGGCGGGCTTCGACTGCAAGAACACCGACACCCCGTGCCGCGGTGACTACCTCTACGGCGGCACGTCGATGGAAGACCAGTGGAACGGCATGTGGGGCATCATGCGCATCCACGGCACTCCCACCCCGGGGCTGCAGGCCCTGCCGGACAACCCGCCGACGGGCACGACCGTGGCCGCGCCGGTCCCGGCGTCCCGGCAGGTGCCGCCGCGGGCCCCTCGGGCGGGCGTGACCTGCCCGACAACCGCGCCCATCCGGACGTACGACGTTGTCGCGATGACCCGCAACGTCGTCTACAACCAGCACGGGGACAACGACCCCAAGGGGCTGATGTACGTCCTGGCGGAGGACGAGACCGCCGTGCGCGCCGGGACCAAGAAGCCCGAGCCGCTGGTCCTGCGCGCCAACGCAGGGGACTGCGTCCGCGTGTCGCTGCGCAACGCCCTGCCCACGTCGTACGCCAGGAACGTCAACGGCGTGGGCGGTGACACGCCCCTGGTGATGGAGCCGAGCAGCGGGACCCCCATGGGCACCCGCGTGTCCCTGCACCCCCAGCTGGTGCGGCACGACGTCCGGCTCTCCGATGGTGCGGCGGTTGGTTTCAACCCCGACTCCACCGCCCGGATCGGCGAGACCGTCAACTACGAGTGGTACGCCGACTCCGAGCTCGGCGCCACCAACCTGGTCGACTACGGCGACGTGCGCGGTCACCGGCAGCACGGCCTCGCAGCGGCCCTGGTCGTGGAGCCGAAGCAGGCGAGCTACCACGACCCGGTGACCGGCGCCCCGCTGCGCAGCGGGGTCGCCGCGGACATCCGCGTGCCCGGGCCGGACAACGACTTCCGGGAGACGGCTCTGGTCTACCAGGACGGGCTGGACCTGCGGACGTCAGCCGGCGCGGCGATCGAGCAGCAGCCGCTGCCCGCGGAGCTCGAGGAGGGTCCGGAGATCGAGGAGGCCGACGGGCTCGGCGGTGAGACCGAGGACGCCGGCGAGAAGGCCGTCAACTACACCAACGCGCCGCTGCACCGGCGGCTTGGTGCGGGACCGGGTGCGCTGGCCTTCCGCGCCACCAGCGCCCAGTGGGCCAACGTGCTGTCGTCCGCGACCCACGGCGACCCCCTGACTCCGCTGCTTCGCGGCTACGCCGGCGACCGGGCCCGGGTCCGCGTGCTGGGCGGGGCCAAGCAGCGCCAGACCGGGTTCCAGCTCGACGGGACGAGCTGGGCCCAGGAGCCCTCCGACTCGCAGAGCGAGCTGGTCGGCGTTCAGGGCGGCATCGGTGCCGGCAAGGCGGTCAACGCCCACGTGCGGTGGGCCTCGGTCGGTGACCACCTGTGGACCTCACCGACGTCGGGCGCTCTCCCTCAGGGCCTGTGGGGCCTGTCCCGCGTCTACGCCGCTCCGACCGACACGGGGGCGGGGTTCCAGCCGACGCCTCTGCGATCCAGTGACAACCCTTACATCGAGGGGTCCTACCCGTTGCAGCCGCTGGAGCGCAGCGGAGCCGTCGTCACGGTGTTCGACGACACCGACGGAGACGGGACCCGCGACGCCGGCGAGCTCGGTCGCGCGGGGACGACCGTGCGGCTGCTGGACACCTCTGGCGCGACCGTCTCGACGCGGACCACCTCCACCGACGGCACCGTTGCCTTCTCGCCCAGCGCCGGCGTGTACGACGTCGAGGTCGTCCCGCCGACCGGTAGCGCAGTGGTGGGGCTGGCCAAGCGTCGGGTGGACCTGTCGGCCGCGAGCTCGCGCGTGGACCTCGCCGTCGGACTGAGCAGGTCGACGTCGCTCACCGCGCTCGTCTACGACGACCGGGACGGCGACGGCACGCAGGACGCCGGGGAGCCCGGTCTCCCTGGCTTCACCCTGACGTTGGACGGCGGGTCCCACGTGCCTGACGCCACCACGGGCACCAACGGCACCGCGGTGTTCGGCGACCTCACCGCCGGCTCCTGGTCCGCCGGCCTGCTGCCCCGCACCGGCTGGCGTGCCACCACGACCCTGCCCGCGGTCGTGACCGTGGGCGACACCCCGGCGACCGTTGCCCTCGGCGTCGCCCGGAGGCCGGGCTTCCTGGTGCGGGCGGTCGACGACGCCGACGCCGACGGGGTCGCCGACGCCGACGAGCGCGTGCTGGACGGCGTGACCGTGGAGACGACGGTGACCGGGTCACCGGCGACGCGCACCGCAAGCCGGGCCGAGGGCGCGTGGGTCGACACCTCCGGCGCGGCGGCGTCGCTGCGGGTAGTGCGCCCGGATGACGTGCCCTGGCGATGCGCGTCGGCCCGCGTGACCACCGCCTCGGGCAGCAGCACGGTCGCCTGCTCCGCGGACGGCACGGTCGCCGTCCCAGCCGGTGCCATCGAGGTCGTGGTGCTCGGCGCCTTCCCGGACGCGGTCGTGACCGCCACGCTGTTCGACGACGCCGACTCGGACTCTCGGGTCGACGCAGGCGAGCCACCCCTCGTGGACTGGCCGGTCACCCTCGTCGGCGCGGACGGCACCGAGGTCGCTCGCGCGACGACGTCGGGCGGCGGCCGGGCGCGGTTCGTCGTGCCCCCCGGCAGCTACCGCGTGGTGCCGCTGCCGCCCGTGGCCGCTGTGCCCTGGACGTCGACCCTTGCGGCGACCGCCGTCGAGGCGGTGCGCGCCGCCAACGCCGCGACCCAGAGCGGCTGGATGCAGCGTGGCTCGGTCGCGGTGGGCGTCTTCCACGACCGCGACCGCGACGGGACGCAGGACGACGACGACGAGCCGCTCGCCAACCGCACGGTTCGGCTGCTGACGTCGGCGGGCGCCGTCGTGGCGACGGAAATCACGGACGGCACCGGGCGGGCGGCGTTCGCGGCCCGCGCCGGGACGTCCTACACCGTGGAGGCGACGGTACCCACCGGCTGGCAGGCCACGGC
>DATFPQ010000284.1:0-9659 GCA_035264765.1 Actinomycetales bacterium
GCCGCGGCGCCCGGGCTGGTGCGCGTTCTCGAGTTCGTCGTCCGCCGGGAGCACCTGCCCGTCCTGGTTCACTGCGCCGCGGGCAAGGACCGCACCGGGATCGCCGTCGCGGTCCTCCTCGCCGCGGCGGGAGTCGATGAGTCCGCCATCGTCGAGGACTACGTGGCCACGGCCTCCCGGCTCGACCGGGTCCGCGCCTCGCTCGCCGTGCACCCCGCCTACCGGCACGTGAGGCCGGAGATGACCGCGGCGGAGTCGGCGCCCGCCTCGGCGATCACGGCGGTTCTGGACGCCGTGCGGGCCGTCGACGGCGGTGCGGCCGGCTTCCTCGTCCGCGAGGGGGCGCGCGAGGACGACGTCCTGGCCTGGCGGGATCTCCTGCTGGAACAGCGCTCGTGAAGAGTATACTCATTGATGAGAGCCCGGTAGACTAGGGGCACATACGCAGGCACTCTCGTCGGCGCCTGAGAGCTGGAGGATCCGATGCGTGAAGCAGTGGTGGTCGAGGCGGTCCGTACTCCCGTCGGCAAGCGGAACGGCGGCCTGTCCGCGGTGCATGCGGCGGATCTGTCCGCCGTCGTCCTCGACGAGCTGGCCCGGCGGACGGGGATCGACCCCGGGATCGTCGACGACGTGATCTGGGGCTGCGTCGGCCAGGTCGGTGACCAGTCGAGCAACATCGGCCGGTTCGCGGTCCTGGCGGCCGGCTGGCCCGAGAGCATCCCGGGCACGACGGTCAACCGCGCCTGCGGGTCCAGCCAGCAGGCGCTGGACTTCGCGGCGCACGCGGTGATGTCGGGCCAGCAGGACGTGGTCGTCGCCGGCGGCGTCGAGGTCATGAGCGCGGTGCCGCTGGGTGCCTCCCGGGCCACCGGCATGCCGTACGGGCCGAAGGTGCTGGCCCGATACGACGACTTCTCCTTCAACCAGGGCCTGTCGGCGGAGATGATCGCGGAGAAGTGGGGCTTCTCCCGGTCCCAGCTGGACGAGTTCTCCGCCCGGTCGCACGAGCGGGCCGCGGCCGCGCAGGACGCCGGTGCCTTCGAGCAGCAGATCGTCCCGGTCGAGACCGGCGACGGCACGGTGACCGCCGACGAGGGCATCCGCCGCGGCACGAGCGTCGAGTCGCTGGCCAAGCTGAAGCCGGCGTTCCGCGAGGACGGGGTGATCCACGCGGGGAACTCCTCGCAGATCTCCGACGGCGCCGCCGCGATGCTGGTGATGACCCCGGAGCGGGCCAAGGAGCTGGGGCTGACCCCGATCGTCCGGTACCACGCCGGCGCGGTCACCGGCGCCGACCCGGTGCTCATGCTGACCGGGCCGATCCCGGCCACGGACAAGGTGCTGGCCAAGACCGGCCTGAGCGTCTCCGACATCGGGGTCTTCGAGGTGAACGAGGCCTTCGCGCCGGTGCCGCTGGCGTGGCTGGCGGAGACCGGTGCAGACGCCGAGCGGCTCAATCCGCTGGGCGGGGCGATCGCCCTCGGCCACCCGCTGGGGGCGTCCGGCGCGGTGCTGTTCACGCGCATGATCCACCACATGCGCGACAACGGGCTGCGGTACGGACTGCAGACGATGTGCGAGGGCGGCGGCACCGCCAACGCCACCGTCGTCGAACTCGTGGGCTGAGCGCGGCATGCGACGGGACGTCTTCACGGCCGACCACGAGGCGTTCCGCCAGGTCATCGCCTCCTTCGTGAGCAAGGAGGTCGTGCCGCACTTCCCGTCCTGGGAGGAGGCCGGCCGGGTCCCGCGGGAGGTGTTCGCGGCACTCGGTGAGCTCGGTGCGCTGGGCACCGCGATACCGGAGGAGTACGGCGGCGGGGGGCAGGCCGACTACCGGTACAACGTCGTCCTCCAGGAGGAGGCCGCGCGCCAGCTGGTCAACCTGGGCACGCTGCGCACCCAGCTCGACATCGTCCTGCCCTACTTCCTGGCCTACGCGAACGAGGAGCAGCGGCAACGCTGGTTCCCCGGGCTCGCCGCCGGCGAGCTGCTCACGGCGATCGCCATGACCGAGCCGGACACCGGATCGGATCTCGCCGGCATGCGTACCACCGCGGTCCGCGACGGCGACTCCTACGTCCTGAACGGCGCCAAGACGTTCATCACCGGCGGGATCCAGGCCGACCTGGTGATCGTCGTCGCCCGCACGGCCACCGATCCGGAGAACCGCCGGGCCGGCCTGACGCTGCTCGTGGTCCAGGACGGCATGCCCGGCTACACCCACGGCAAGAAGCTGGAGAAGCTCGGCCAGCGGGCGCAGGACACCGCGGAGCTGAGCTTCGCCGACGTCCGCGTACCGGTCGCCAACCGGCTGGGCGAGGAGGGGCAGGCCTTCGGCTACCTGGGGAACAACCTCGCCCAGGAGCGGCTGACCATCGCCATCGGCTCGGTGGCCCAGTCATGGGGGGCGCTGCAGGCGACGATCGAGTACGTCAAGGGACGCAAGGCCTTCGGCACGCCGGTCGCCTCGTTCCAGAACACCAAGTTCGAGCTCGCGGCCCTGTCCGCCGAGATCGAGGCGGGCCAGGCGATGGTGGACCGGGCCATCAACGAGCACGTCCGCGGGGAGCTCTCCGGTTCCGACGCCGCACGCGTGAAGCTGTTCTGCACCGAGATGCAGGGCCGCGTCATGGATCGCTGCCTGCAGCTCTTCGGTGGTTACGGCTACATCCTCGAGTACCCCATCGCCCGGCTGTACGCCGATGCGCGGGTCACGCGGATCTACGGCGGCACCAGCGAGGTGCTCAAGACGATCATCAGCAAGTCACTCGGTCTCTAGGAACAGGACAGAACATGCGGATCGACGGCATCTCGGCACTGGTCACCGGCGGCGCATCCGGCCTCGGGCTGGCCACCGCCCGGCGCCTGGTCGAGGCGGGCGCGGCCCGCGTCGTCCTACTGGACCTGCCGGCCTCACCCGGTGAGCAGGCAGCCGCCGACCTCGGCAAGGCGGCCCAGTTCGTGCCGGGCGACATCACCGAGGAGGCGGGCGTCCAGGCAGCCCTGGACGCGGCGGAGGAGGTCGCACCGCTGCGCGCGGTCGTGCACTGCGCCGGCCGCGGCGGAGACCGGGTGCGCATCATCGACAAGCAGCGCACCCCGGGGGCGCTCGACACCTTCGAGCAGGTCCTCAAGACCAACCTGGTCGGCACGTACAACGTGCTGCGGCTGGCGGCGGCCCGCATGAGCGGCAACGAGGTCGTCGACGGCGATCGCGGTGCCGTCGTCCTCACCGCTTCGGTGGCCGCCTTCGACGGGCAGATCGGGCAGACCTCCTACTCGGCGTCGAAGGCCGGGGTGCACGGCATCACGCTGGTCGCGGCCCGTGACCTCGCCAGCTGGGCGATCCGGGTGAACACCATCGCGCCGGGTGTCTTCGACACGCCGATGCTGGCCCGTCTGCGGGACGACATCCGGCAGGGCCTCGCCGATTCGGTGCCGCACCCCAAGCGGCTCGGGAGCGCCGAGGACTACGCGCACATGGCGCTGAGCCTGCTGGAGAACAGCTATGTGAACGGGCACACCGTCCGGCTGGACGGCGCCATCCGGATGGCGCCCCGATGACGTCCCCGGCGGGTCTCGACAGCGAGGTGCGGGTCGAGGAGACCGACGGCGTCCTCGTCGTCACCATCGACCGGCCCGAGCAGCGCAACGCGATGACCCGGGCGGCATCCGCCCGGATCGCGGAAGCGATGGACGAGCTGGACGCCCGGTCCGACCTCGGTGCCGCGGTCCTCACCGGGGCGGGCGGTACTTTCTGCGCCGGCATGGATCTCAAGCGCTTCCTGGCCGGGGAGACGTCCTCGATCCCGGGCCGCGGCTTCGGCGGGCTCACCGAGGCGCCGCCGGCCAAGCCGCTGATCGCTGCGGTCGAGGGCTGGGCGCTCGCCGGTGGGTTCGAGCTGCTGCTGGCCTGCGACATGGTCGTCGCGGGGGCATCCGCGCGGTTCGGACTGCCCGAGGTCAAGCGCGGGCTCGTTGCCCGGGCCGGGGGCCTGCTGCGGCTTCCGCAGCGCCTTCCCCGGGCCGTCGCGCTGGAGATGGTGCTCACCGGAGATCCGCTGTCGGCCACCCGCGCGGAGACGCTCGGGCTGGTCAACCGGGTGGTACCGGACGGCGAGGCGCTGGCCGGGGCGCTCGAGCTCGCCCACGCGGTCGCCGCCAACGCCCCACTCGCACTGGCGGCGTCCAAGCGCATCCTCGTCGAGTCGGCCGGCTGGCCGCTCGAGGAACAGTGGACCCGCCAGGCCGGGATCGCTGATCCGGTGTTCAGCTCCGCGGACGCGCAGGAGGGGTCCCGGGCGTTCGCCGAGAAGCGGCCGGCCCGGTGGCAGGCGCGGTGAGCGGTGAACGGCGGTCGAGCATCGCGACGATGCTCGACCTGGAGACCATCGATGCCGGCCTGTTCCGGGGTCGGAGCACCTGGAAGCCGTCGATGCGCGTGTTCGGCGGGGAGGTGGCTGCGCAGTCGCTGATCGCGGCCGGGCGGACCGTGCCGGCAGGGCGGCCGGTGCACTCGCTGCACGCCTACTTCCTGCGCCCGGGGAGCGCCGCGCTCCCGGTCGTGTACGACGTGGAGACCATCCGCGACGGCGGCAGCTACACCACGCGGCGGGTCACGGCCCGGCAGCAGGGGGAGGCGACCTTCAGCCTCTCGGCGTCGTTCCACGCGCCCGAGAACGGATTCGCCCACCAGGTGCCGCAGCCGACCATGCCCCCACCCGACGACCTGCCGGGCACCGAGGAGGCGATGGCCGACGCCGACGAGCTGACCCGGCAGTGGTTCAGCGGGCTGGCCCAGCGCCATCCCTTCGACCTGCGCATCGACGGCGAGCTGCCCCGGTTCGCCACCGCTCGGGGGGAGCGCTCCGCGCCGCGCCAGCGCTTTTGGTTCCGCTCCCGGGAAGCGCTGCCCGACGACCAGCTCGTGCACAGCTGCGCCGCCACGTACGCCTCCGACATGCTGCTGCTCTCGGTGTCGCTGGGGCCGCACGACGCGATGTTCGGCGCTGCCGACGTGGCCTTCGCCAGCCTCGACCACGCGGTCTGGTTCCACGGGCCGTTCCGGGCCGACGATTGGCTCTACTACGACCAGGAGGGCACCTGGGCCGGGGGTGGTCGCGCGATCTGCCACGGCCGGATGTTCGACAGGTCCGGCCGGCTGGTGGTCAGCGTCATGCAGGAAGGCATGATCCGAAAGATCGATCCGGACCGCGCAGCGCGCCGGGCCGGTCCCGGGCCCTGACCGGGAGCCGGACGGTCCGAAGCTCCGGGGCCCACTAGCCTGCTGCCGGCTCCGTCGCACGTGACGACCGCAGGCTGTGCGGCGCCGCACCTCAGGGCACTGTCCGAGTGGCCTGGGCACAATCATCACACTGATTCTGTGCTTTGCTGACGTGGCCCGCTCACAGCCAGGGGGCAATGCTGCCTCGGGCAGCGGACGAGGGGAGTGACAGTGGCGGCGGTGGAGTCGGCGCGGCACGGTGCGGTCCAGGTGCTGCGCATCAACCGGCCGGAGGCGCGCAACGCGCTGAACCCGGCTGTCCTGACCGGCATCGGCGTGGGCATCGAGCAGGCCGATGCCGACCCCGAGGTCCGGGCCATCGTCGTGACGGCGACCGGAGACCGTGCGTTCTGCGCGGGGATGGATCTGCGCGGCTTCGCGGCCGGCCGCGCGGCCCTGAGCGCTGAGGACGAACGCGGGCTCGCTGCCTACCTGCGCTTCGTGCGCGAGGGCGTGGACACCCCCGTGATCGGCGCGGCGAACGCCACCGCGGTCGCCGGCGGGTTCGAGCTGCTCCTGGCCTGCGACATGGTGGTCGCCTCGTCGGCGGCCCGCTTCGGACTGCCGGAGGTGCAGCGCGGGCTGTTCCCCGCGGGCGGCGGCGTGTTCCTCGGCCGGCGCATCCCGGCAGCGGTCGCTCTCGAGCTGGTGCTCACCGGGGACCAGGTCGACGCTCCGCGCGCCGCGGCGCTCGGGCTGATCAACCGGGTGGTCGACCCCGACCGGGTGCTGCCAGAGGCCATCGCCCTCGCCGAGCGGGTCGCGGCCAACGGCCCGCTCGGCGTGCAGGCGGCCAAGCGGCTCGTGCGCGCCTCGGCGACGCTTCCGGACGCCGAGGTGTGGGCGCTCCAGGAACAACTGCACCCCGGGGTCTTCGGCAGCCAGGACGCCAAGGAGGGGGCAACGGCCTTCATCGAGCGCCGCAGCCCCGTCTGGCAGGGCCGCTGAGACCGGCGGCTCGCGCCGTGATCAACCGCCGGAGCGCTCCGCCCGGCGGC
Source organism: Actinomycetales bacterium (assembly GCA_035264765.1). Classification (GTDB taxonomy): domain Bacteria; phylum Actinomycetota; class Actinomycetes; order Actinomycetales; family Angustibacteraceae; genus DATFPQ01. The sequence continues at coordinate 6,289 of DATFPQ010000284.1, forward strand.
GGGCACCGAAGCGGGCGATCGACCACACGTCCTGGTCCTCTCCGTGCCCGGTGCGCCCGTCCACGTCCCACTCGAGGAACGTGTTGACGCACAATCCGCCGGCCTGCAGCGCGAAGCGGCTGCGGGCCACGCCGCGGGTGCGCAGGTCCCGTCCGTCGACGTCCACCGCGTCGATCACGATCTCCTCGGCGAACCCCGTGGCGGGGTCCCGCGTCACCGTGCGCTCGGCCGACCGCAGCCGGCGCAGCGCACCGTCGCGGAGCAGCCACCCGCCGGTAAGCGTCTCGACGTCGCCGGCCGGGGCGTCGGACGGCGGTGCGGTGAAGACCAGGAACGCCTCACCGGCATCGACCGTGCCGAACGCGTAGCCGATCCGATCACCGCGTCGGGCGCCCAGCAGCTCCGGCCGCCGGCCCCAGGAGCGGTCGCGGACGGCGAAGCAGTCCACCGGAATCGTCTCGCCGTGCAGGTGGAGCGTGCCCGTCACCCGGCCGGTCTGGTCGTAGTGCGACGAGCCGTTGTCGAAGGGCGGCTCGCCCGGCAGCAGGGGGACCGGCGGGGTGAGCCCCTCGAAGACCAGGTCGGCGACGAAGTCCTCCTGGTCGCGGAAGCGGTAGCCGAGCTCGTACCGCATTCCGGGCTCGACGCAACGCACCGAGACACCGTTGCCGAACACGACGTCCCGCAGGTCCAGCGGGTCCGGGAGCGGGGTGAAATGCGTGTAGGCGTGGTACGGGATGTCCCAGGCGGTCGTGCCGGACGGGTCGTACACGAAGGCGCCACCGGTGCAGATGCCGAGGTTCGGGCGCATCTGCACGTACAGCCAGCCGGCCAGCGCCCGGTCCGGGACGTTGAACGACCACCAGGTCGTCTCGGTCCAGTCCGGCTTGTCGGAGCCCACCGGGTGCAGCCGGTCGTGCTCGGGCGTCCAGAGCAGCTCCGCCGGAATGGCCGGGTCGAGGTCGATCGAGGGCGTGGTGGTCATGCGGGCCGGGCCTCCGGGGCGTCGAGGACGGCGTCACGGACGTCGGCCGGGGTGAGGAGCAGGTCGGCGAGCACCTGGGCCCGCTTGAGGAACAGGTGCGCGTCGTGCTCGCCGGTGTACCCGATCCCACCGTGGTTCTGGATGTTGTCGCTGCAATTGCGCAGCGCGTGGTCCGCGGTCACGCTGCGCGCGGCTGCCCACATGAGCCCGGCGTCGGCCCGCCCGTCCTCCATGGTCAGGGCGGCGAGGGTCACCACCTGGGCGGCGGCTTCGGCCCGGACGGCGTTGTCCGAGCAGCGGTGCTTGACCGCCTGGAACGAGCCGATGGGGAGATCGAACTGCTTGCGGACCTTCGCGTACTCGGCGCTCTGGTCGCGGGTGGCCGCGCAGATGCCCGAGAGCATCGCCGAGATCAGGATGCTGCCGTAACCGACCGCGTCGAACTGGTCGGGAGGGGTGCTGATGCGGGGCTGTCCGGTCACCCGGAGCTCGGCCCACCGGGATGCGGCGTCCACGCAGGGGCGGCGGCGCACCACCTCGACCGCGTCGGCGTCGTAGAACGCCGCGCCGTCGCGGGAGACCACGACGTAGGCGCGGGCGTCGTCGGCGTCGAAGGTGCGGTACAGCCCCTCGGTCGCCACGTCGGCCAGACCCACGGGCAGGCGCCCGTCGACCAGGTCGGCGAGCAGGGCCTCGTCGCCGGCGACCGCGGCGAGCCGGGCGGCCACGACCGTGCCGAGGAACGGCCCGGCGGCGAGGCTGCGACCGAGCTCGTGGAAGACGAGGGTCTGCTCGGCCAGGCTCAGGCCGGCGCCGCCGAAGCGCTCCGGGACGTCGAGGCCGAAGAAGCCCTGCTGGGCGGCGAGCCGCCACAGCGTGGGCTCGGTGACCGGAGCGTCGTCGTCCAGGGTGTGCAACCGGGACGGCGGGGAGTGTGCCGCGACGAGGTCGCGCGCGGCCTCCGCGATCGCGGTCTGCTGGTCGTCGGGGAGGAGGTCCATGTCCGTCACCGTCCCTTCGGAAGGCCGAGCAGGCGCTCGCCGATGATGTTGCGCTGGATGTCCTTGCTGCCGGCGGCGATGGTGGCCGCGAACGTGCGGTACCACTCCTGGGCGTAGGCGTCGTCCCGGCCGTAGGGGCGGGCCTCGAGGCCGTCCTCCTCGACGATGTCGACGGCGAGCTTGGCCACCCGCTGGCTGAGCTCGGAGAAGAAGACGCGCAGCAGCGAGCCCTCGACGCCGGGCTGCGGGCGGCGGGCGTTGCGGCTGATGTCGGCGAGCGCCATGGCCGTCAGCGCGGACGTCTCGGCGCGCGCCGTGGCCAGACGGGCGGCGATCGTGTCGTCGTCGATGCGCCGGCGGCCCCGGTGGTCCACCCGGTCGCGGGCGAGCGCGGTCAGCTCGTCGATCAGCCGGACCAGCTTGACCTGGTCGCGGAGGAAGCCGGTGCCGCGCTCGAACGACAGGGTGGACATCGCCACGCTCCAGCCGTTGCCGACCCCGCCGACGACGCTGGACAGCGGGATGTGGACGTCGTCGTAGAAGACCTCGCAGAAGTGCGCGGGGCCGGTCATCGTCCGGATGGGTCGGATGGTGATGCCGGGGGCGTGCATGTCGGCGATCACCCAGGTGATGCCGTCGTGCTTGCGCCCGTCGCGGCTGGTGCGGACCAGGAGTTCCTGGTAGTCGGCGAGCTCGGCGTAGCTGGTCCAGATCTTCTGGCCGTTGACCACCAGCTCGTCGCCGACGATCTCGGCGCGCGTGGAGAGCCCGGCGAGGTCGCTGCCGGCCCCGGGCTCGGAGAAGCCCTGGCACCAGACGGAGTCGCCCTGCAGGATCTTCGGCAGGTGGAAGGCCTTCTGCTCCTCACCGGCGCGGGCGATGAGCGTGGGGCCGGCGTGGTTGATCCCGACGAAGCTGACGCCGATCTCCGGCGCGTCGGCCCAGGCGAGCTCCTCGTACCAGATCATCTGCTGGAGCAGGGACAGCCCCCGGCCGCCGTACTCGACCGGCCAGTTGATGCCTGCCCAGCCGCCGTCGTACTGGGTGCGCTGCCACTCCAGGTCGAAGTCGCGCATCTCGGGCCCGTCGTGCGGTTGCGGCTCGCTCGGGACGTTCTCCCGGAGCCACGTGCGCACCTCGTCGCGGAAGGCGCGCATCTCTGGCGACAGGTCGAGGTCCACGGAGATCCAATCGTGTAATCAGTAAGCTATTCGCGGTGCAGGCTACCGCGTGCGTTACGGGAGAGCGAGAGCATTGGCCGGTGAGCCCATCCCGCCGGGCACCGCCAGCGGCACAGTCGCGAAGAAGCAGTCCCAGCGGCCCTCGGCCGCGCATGTGTCCGCCAGTTCCTCCACGTCGAACCTCGCCCAGTGGCAGACCCAGCA
>DATFPQ010000285.1:0-11983 GCA_035264765.1 Actinomycetales bacterium
CTCGGCGCCCACCGCGACCATCTTGCCGGTGTGCTCTTCGATGGCCACGACGCTGGGCTCGTCGAGGACGACGCCGCGACCGCGGACGTAGACCAGGGTGTTCGCGGTGCCGAGGTCGACGGCCATGTCACGGCCGATGAAAGACATGCTGCTCATGAGGAAGAAGGGTGCCTTCCGGGCGAGTAGATCGAGCGGAGAGAAGGCCACAGTCTAGTCGGCTCCTCCCCCTTTCCGGTCGCGGCGAGCGGCGCCATCGCCTGCTTTTCCGCGTTCGCTGGTTACTCCCCAGGGGCTGCGTTGCTCCGCCGGGGCCGCCCGCCGACGTACACGGACCGCCCCGGCCGGAGCAACGCGGTCGGGAGGGACCAACCGCAGGTGGCGTTCCGGCGTCATTGTGGCAAGGAGGATCGTTGGCACGACCGCCGTTGCCACAATGACGCCGACGGGTGCGCAGGCCTGCGAGTCGGTCGCGCCCCGGGGCGCCGCCCCTCCCCCGGTCGCTTACTCGCTGCGCATCGCGCTACCCCCGAGGGGCCGCCCGCCGACGTGCCGGAACCGGCCTGGCGCGAGCACCACGCCGCGAGCAGCGCGACCGGGGTCAGGCCAGCTGCGGGAACCAGATCTCGATCTCGCGCACCGCGGACTCCGGCGAGTCCGACCCGTGCACAAGGTTCTGCTGCACCTTCAGCCCCCAGTCCCGCGCGAGGTCGCCGCGGATGGTGCCTGGCGCGGCGGCCGTGGGGTCGGTCGCGCCGGCGAGGGACCGGAAGCCCTCGATGCACCGCTCGCCCTCGATCACCGCGGCCACCACCGGTCCGGACGACATGAACTCCAGCAGCGGCTCGTAGAACGGCTTGCCCTCGTGCTCGGCGTAGTGCCGCTCCAGCACATCTCGCGAGGCGCTGCGGACCTCGAGCGCGACCAGGGTGTAGCCCTTGGCCTCGACCCGGCGCAGCACCTCGCCGGTGAGCCGACGCTGGACGCCGTCGGGCTTGACAAGCACGAGGCTGCGCTCGATGTCAGAGCTGGCGGTCACGTGAGGGCCTTTCCTGCGGTCGTCGGGGCGGGCACACCCTACCGACTGCTACCGCGACGCGTCCGGCGTCGTGGGCGGGCGGTCAGCGGCGGCCCGGCGGCGAGCGGTGAGGTCGTCGGCCCGGCCGCCCTGGACCAGGGCGGTGACCCACAGTCCCGTGAACAGCAGCCCGAGCACGCCCATCAGCGGCACCCAGACAGCGGACGCGATGAGCAGCAGCTGGACGAGCCAGCCCAGCAGGTAGCCGGTGCGCGAGCGCAGGGTTGCCGCGGCGACCAGGCACAGCGCCGCCATGAGCACCGTGGCGACCAGCACCTGGGTGCCGGGGACGTCGGAGAGGTCCGTGGCCACCAGGGCGGCGAAGCCGACCACGAGGACCTCCCCGATCAGCACCAGCGCCGCGAACGACCGCCGAAGCGACCGCGGCTCCGCGCCGGCGCCTACCCGAGCACCGCGACGACCCGGACCCGGACCAGCCACCCGCTCGCTCATCGCACCCCCAGCAGCGTGCGAACCTCGGCCGCCATGGTCACCGACCCGGCCGCGAGCACGCCCGCCCCCAGGTCTCCCTCGCGCTCGGCCAGGTCCACCGCCCGTTGCAGCGCCTCCGGCAGGGACGGCGCCACGTGCACGCGGTCCTCCTCGAACACGTCCCGTGCGATGACGGCGAGCTCGTCGGGGTCCATGGCCCGCGGCGAGCTGGTGCGGGTGATGACCACCTCGTCGAGCACCGGCTCCAGCGCATCCAGGATGCCCTCCGCGTCCTTGTCGCCGAGCACGGCGACCACTCCCACCAGCCGGGTGAAGGAGAACGCCTCCTGCACGGTGGACGCCACCGCCGCCGCGCCCGCCGGGTTGTGCGCGGCGTCGACCACCACGGTGGGACTGCGCCGCACCACCTCCAGCCGTCCCGGCGAGTCCATGCCGGCCACGGCAACACGCACCAGGTCGACGTCGAGGCGGTCCTCACCACCGCCGAAGAACGCCTCGGTCGCGGCGATGGCGCACGCGAGGTTGTGCGCCTGGTGCTCCCCGTGCATCGGCAGAAACAGGTCCTCGTAGTCGCCGCCGATCCCCCGGACGCTGACCAGCTGCCCGCCGACCGCCACCTCACGGTGCAGGACGCCGATCTGCTGGCCCTCCAGAACGACCTCCGCCCCCACCTCCCCCGCACGGTGCAGCAGCACCTCCGCCGCCGCGCGCGGCTGCTCGGCCAGCACCGCGACCGAGCCGTGCTTGATGATCCCGGACTTCTCGGCGGCGATCTCCTCGACCGTCGACCCGAGCAGCCGCTCGTGGTCAATGGCCACCGGCGTGATCACCGCGACCTGCCCGTCGGCGACGTTGGTGGAGTCCCACGTGCCGCCGAGGCCGACCTCAAGGATCGCGACGTCGACCGGTGCGTCGGCAAACGCGGAGAACGCCATCGCGGTCAGCACTTGGAAGTAGTTGATCAGGGGCTTGCCCGCGGCCCGCGCCCGCTCGTCCACGATCGCCAGGTACGGCGCCACGTCGTCCCAGGCGGCCACGAACCGCTCGGCGCTGATCGGCTCGCCGTCCAGAGCGATCCGCTCGCGGACGTCGGTGAGGTGGGGGCTGGTGAACCGGCCAGTGCGCAGCCCCAGCTCGCGCAGCAGCCGCTCGATCATCCGCGCGGTCGACGTCTTGCCGTTGGTGCCGGTCACGTGCACCACGGGGACGCCGTGCTGCGGCTGGCCCATAAGGTCGGTCAGCTCGCGGATGGCGTCCAGCGACGGGTCGACCTGGCTCTCCGGCGTCCGGGCGAGCACCGCCTGCTCGACCTCGCGCAGCCGGGCCCGCAGGGCGGCCTCCTCCCGGGCCGCGACGTCGGGCGCGTCGGGACGCCCACTCATCGGCCGGCCCGCTCGCCGATGCGCTCGACCCGGACCCGCACTCGCACCCCGTCGCCCACCGTCGCCTCGGTCACGCCGTCGGTCATCGGCACGTGCGCGAGGTCGCCGGTCAGGCCCGCCTGCACGGCGAGCGTCTCGCGCACCAGCAGGTCCTGGTGGGTCACCAGCGCCTCCCACGCGGCTCCCTCGCCCGCGACGGTGAGCCGGATCCGGTCGCTGACGTGCAGCCCGGCGTCCCGGCGCGCCTGCTGGACGACGCGCACGACGTCGCGCACCAAGCCCACGGCCTCCAGCTCCGGCGTCACGGTGGTGTCGAGCACGACGAACCCCTGCCGGGGCAGCACGGTCGTCGCGGTGCCACCGTCGTCCTCGGCGTCATCGACCACGAGGTCGACGACGTACTCGCCTTCCTGCAGCTCCACGCCGCCCGCCGTCACGACCCCGTCGCTGACCGACCAGTCGCCGCTCTTGCTGGCGCGGATGGCCTTCTGGACGTCCTTGCCGAGCCGCGGACCCGCGGCTCGGGCGTTCACCGTCAGCCGCTCGCTCACCCCGAAGTCGACGTCCGCGTCCCCCGGCCGGGTCAGCCGCAGCTCCCGGACGTTCACCTCGTCGGCCACCAGGTCGGCGAACGGCTCGAGGGACGCCGAGTCGTCACTGACGACCGTGAGCGAGCCCAGCGGCAGACGCACCCGCAGCCCGGCCGCCTTCCGCAGGCCGAGCGCGGCCGAGCAGACCTCGCGCGCCCGGTCCATGGCGGCCACCAGCGCGTCGTCGGCCGGCAGGTCTCCGGCGTCCGGCCAGTCGGTCAGGTGCACGCTGCGGCCGCCGGTCAGGCCCCGCCAGATCTCCTCGCTGACGAGCGGCAGCAGCGGCGCGGCCACCCGGGTCAGCACCTCGAGCGCGGTGTAGAGGGTGTCGAACGCCGCGGTGTCGTCCTCGCCCCAGAACCGCTCGCGAGAGCGCCGGATGTACCAGTTGGTCAGCACGTCGACGAACGCGCGGAGCGACTCGCACGCCGCGCTCACGTCGTAGACGTCCAGCTGCGCCTGCACCTCGGTGACCAGGTCGTGCACCTTGGCCAGGAGGTACCGGTCGAGGACGTCGGAGGACGACGTCGACCAGCGCGCCTCGTAACCCTTGCCCTCGTCAAAGGCATTCGCGTACAGGGAGAAGAAGTACCAGGCATTCCACAGTGGGATGAGCACCTGGCGGACGCCGTCGCGGATCCCTCGCTCGGTGACTACGAGATTCCCCCCGCGCAGGACGGGCGAGGACATGAGGAACCACCGCATCGCGTCCGACCCGTCCCGGTTGAAGACCTCCCGGACGTCGGGGTAGTTGCGCAGGCTCTTGCTCATCTTGCGGCCGTCGTCGCCGAGCAGGATGCCGTGGCTGACGCAGCTGCGGAACGCCGGCCGGTCGAACAGCGCCGTCGCCAGGACGTGCATGGTGTAGAACCAGCCGCGGGTCTGGCCGATGTACTCGACGATGAAGTCGCCCGGGTAGTGGTGCTCGAACCAGTCCTTGTTCTCGAACGGGTAGTGCACCTGAGCGAACGGCATCGACCCGGACTCGAACCAGCAGTCCAGCACCTCGGGGACTCGCCGCATGGTGCTGCGGCCGGTCGGGTCGTCCGGGTTGGGCCGGGTGAGCTCGTCGACGTAGGGACGGTGCAGGTCGTCCGGTCGCACGCCGAAGTCGCGCTCCAGCTCGTCCAGCGAGCCGTAGACGTCGGTGCGGGGGTACGTCGGGTCGTCGGACGTCCACACCGGGATCGGGCTGCCCCAGAAGCGGTTTCGGCTGATCGACCAGTCCCTCGCCCCCTCCAGCCACTTCCCGAACGAGCCGTCCTTGATGTGGTCGGGCACCCAGGTGATCTCGTCGTTCAGCTCGAGCATCCGGTCGCGGAACGCCGTCACCTTGACGAACCAGCTGGAGACGGCGCGGTAGATCAGCGCGTTGCCGCAGCGCCAGCAGTGCGGGTACGGGTGGTCATAGGTCTCCAGCCGCAGCAGCAGCCCGGACTCTCGCAGGTCGCGAGCGATGTGCTTGTTCGCCTCGAAGACGTGCTCACCCTGGTACGGCGGCACCTGCGCCGTGAACCGGCCGCGGGCGTCGACCGGCACGACCGGCTCGATGCCGGCGGCGTCGGTGACGGCCTTGTCCTCCTCACCGAAGGCGGGGGCGAGGTGGACGATGCCGGTGCCCTCGTCGGTCGTCACGTAGTCGGCCTCGAGCACCCGGTGGCCGTTCTCGTGCCCGGCGAAGAAGTCGAACGGGGGCGTGTACCGGCGGCCGAGCAGGTCGGCGCCGGTCAGGCGCTCCACCAGTCGGCCGGTCTCCTGGGCATGGCCGACGTCGCGCAGTCCCAGCTCACGCTCGTAATGGCCCAGCCGGTCGGCCGCGAGCACGACCTTCTGGCCGGCGAACGGGCCCTCCGCGGGGCCGGTGACGACGACGTACTCGATGTCGCGCTTGACGGCGGCCGCCAGGTTGCTGGGTAGCGTCCAGGGGGTCGTGGTCCAGACCAGCGCGTACTCGCCGGTCTCCAGCCGCAGCCCCACGGTCACCGCGGGGTCCTGGCGCTGGCGGTAGACGTCGTCCATGCGGGTCTCGGTGTTTGACAGCGGCGTCTCGCAGCGCCAGCAGTACGCGAGCACCCGGAAGCCCTGGTAGATCAGGCCCTTGTCCCACAGCGACTTGAAGGCCCACATCACCGACTCCATGTAGTCGGTGTCGAGGGTCTTGTAGTCGTTGTCGAAGTCCACCCACCGGGCCTGGCGGTGGACGTAGTCCTCCCAGTCCTTGGTGTAGGCCAGCACCGAGGAGCGGCACACGTCGTTGAACGTGGCGATCCCCATGGCCTCGATCTCGGACTTGTGGTCGATGCCGAGCTGCTTCTCGGCCTCGACCTCGGCCGGGAGGCCGTGGCAGTCCCAGCCGAAACGGCGCTCGACCCGGCGCCCGCGCATGGTCTGGTAGCGCGGCACGACGTCCTTGACGTAGCCGGTCAGCAGGTGCCCGTAGTGCGGCAGCCCATTGGCGAACGGCGGACCGTCGTAGAAGACGAACTCGTTGCTGCCGTCCGTGCCGGGGTCGCGCTGCTCGACGCTCGCCCGGAAGGTGCCGTCGGCGTCCCAGTACCGCGAGACCCGCTCCTCGATCTGCGGGAACCGCGGGCTCGACGGGACCTCCGCCCCGTCCCGGGCAGGGCCGTGCGCGTCGTGGGTGGCCTTCGGGTAGGTCATCGCAGAACCTCTCGCGGTGCGCTCGTGCCTTGCACGAGGACGACGTCGCCCGGCACGTCCCGGGCGGCACCGCGGTACCACCTCGCTTGCCACGCCCGCCGTCGGCGAGTGTGACCGCTCCTTCGCCGGCGGGGGTGCGGGCCGGTCCGCCCGGTTCTACTGAGAGCCGCGGGGGCTCGGTTCTTCCGGAGGCTCGCCGGTGATGGCCGGGTCGACGCCTACGCCGTCCATGGTAACGCGGGCCCCGCGTTGCCCGCGCCTGCGTTAACTGGTCCCCGCCGTGCCCCGCGACCCCACCTGGAGGCGTCTGGGAAGATTGGTCCATGACGACCGCCCGCGTGCCCGACAAGCCCTCCCTCGACGGACTCGAGGACAAGTGGGGCGCGGTATGGGCCGAGCAGGGCACCTACTCCTTCGACCGGACGGCGACCCGCGAGCAGGTCTACTCGATCGACACCCCGCCCCCCACCGTGTCCGGGTCCCTGCACGTCGGCCACGTCTTCAGCTACACGCACACAGACTGCGTCGCGCGCTACCAGCGGATGCGCGGCAAGCAGGTCTTCTACCCGATGGGGTGGGACGACAACGGCCTGCCGACCGAGCGCCGCGTCCAGAACTACTTCGGCGTCCGGTGCGACCCGTCCCTGCCCTACGACCCGAACTACCGGCCGCCGGCCAAGCCGGACCCCAAGCGTCAGGTGCCGATCAGCCGCGGCAACTTCATCGAGCTGTGCGAGACCCTCGCCGTGGAGGACGAGAAGTCGTTCGAGGCGGTCTGGCGGCGGGTCGGGCTGAGCGTGGACTGGGGGCTGACCTACACGACCATCAGCGCCGACGCGCGCACCGTCGCCCAGCGGGCCTTTCTGCGCAACCTGGCGCGCGGCGAGGCGTACCAGGCCGAGGCGCCGGGGCTGTGGGACGTCACCTTCCAGACCGCCGTGGCCCAGGCCGAGCTGGAGGCACGGGACTACCCCGGTCACTACCACCGGGTCGCCTTCCCGCGCGACGGCGCCGAGCCGGTCTACATCGAGACCACCCGCCCCGAGCTGATCCCGTCCGTCGTGGCGCTCGTGGCACACCCGGACGACGAGCGCTACCAGGGGCTGTTCGGCAGCACGGTCCGGTCGCCGCTGTTCGGCGTGGAGGTTCCCGTCCTGGCGCACCCGATGGCCGAGATGGACAAGGGCGCCGGCATCGCCATGTGCTGCACCTTCGGCGACCTGACCGACGTGGTGTGGTGGCGCGAGCTGCAGCTGCCGACCCGCTCGGTTGTCGGCCGCGACGGGCGGCTACTGCGTGAGGTGCCCGCCTGGCTGCCCACCGAGTCGGGCCGAGAGCTGTACGCCGAGCAGCTGGCCGGGCGCACCACGCACTCGGCACGCGAGGCGGTCGTGCAGGCGTTGCGCAGCAGCGGGCAGCTGGACGGCGAGCCCACGCCGACGCAGCGCAGGGCGAACTTCTACGAGAAGGGCGAGAAGCCGCTGGAGATCGTCACCAGCCGGCAGTGGTACATCCGCAACGGAGGGCGCGACGACGAGCTGCGGCGCGCGCTGGTCGAACGCGGCCGGGAGCTCGCCTGGGTGCCGGACTTCATGCGGCACCGCTACGAGAACTGGGTCGAGGGTCTCAACGGCGACTGGCTGATCAGCCGGCAGCGCTTCTTCGGGGTCCCCCTGCCGCTGTGGTACCCGCTGGATGACGACGGCGAGCCGCGCTACGACGCCGTGATCGTCCCCGACGAGTCGATGCTGCCAGTGGACCCGTCATCGGAGCCGGCGCCCGGCTACTCGGAGTCGCAGCGGGGCGTCCCGGGCGGCTTTGTCGGCGACCCGGACGTGATGGACACCTGGGCGACGTCGTCCCTGACGCCGCAGCTGGTCTGCGGCTGGGAGCGCGACCCCGACCTGTTCGCCCGGACGTTCCCGATGGACCTGCGGCCGCAGGCCCACGAGATCATCCGCACCTGGCTGTTCTCGACGGTCGTCCGGGCCCACTTCGAGCACGGCTCGCTGCCCTGGTCGCACGCCGGGATCTCCGGTTTCGTGGTCGACCCGGACCGCAAGAAGATGAGCAAGTCCAAGGGCAACGTCGTCGTTCCGACCGACATCCTGGAGCGCTACGGGACGGACGCCGTCCGGTGGCGGGCGGCGATGGCCCGGCCGGGCACCGACTCGCCGTTCGACGAGACCCAGATGAAGGTCGGAAGACGGCTCGCCATCAAGGTCCTCAACGCCAGCAAGTTCGTCCTCGGCCTCGGCGCGGTCGATGCCGACCTCGGCCGGGTGAGGGAGCCGCTGGACCGGTCCGTGCTCGCCGGGCTCGCCGCCGTCGTGCGGGAGGCGACGGACGCGTTCGAGGGGCTGGACTACAGCCGCGCACTCGAGGTCACCGAGCGCTACTTCTGGACGTTCTGCGACGACTACCTGGAGCTGGTCAAGGAGCGCGCCTACGGGAAGGGACCCGCCGCCGACTCTGCTCGCGCGGCGCTGGCCCTGGCCCTGTCGGTACAGCTGCGGCTGCTCGCACCCGTGCTGCCGTACGTCACCGAGGAGGCGTGGTCGTGGTGGCAGGAGGGGTCCGTGCACCGCAGCAGCTGGCCGGTGGCGTCCGAGCTCGCCGCTGACGGCGACCCCGCGCTGCTGACCGCCGTGGCCACGGCCCTGGCCGGGCTGCGCGGGGCGAAGTCGCAGGCCAAGGTCTCGCAGCGCACGCAGGTGCTGCGGGCCGTCGTCCAGGCACCGGCAGCCGAGCTGGAGCAGGTCCGGGCGGCAGCGGACGACCTGAGCGCTGCCGGGCGTGTCCTCGGCCTCGAGCTGGTCGAGGGCGGCGAGCAGGTCGAGGTCGCCGAGGCCGAGCTGGAGACCCCGCTGGAGGCCGGCCAGGGGGCTCCGGCCATCGGCTAGGTTGCGCGGGTCCGCACCGTCCTCAAGCCCACGCCGAGTCCTGCCGACACCTTCGGCGGGTCGGACCTTCGCCGGCTCTCGCTGGCGAGGGGAACGGCATGCATGGATTGGCCCTGTGGACGACGACGGCTTTCGGCGTGTTCAGCGCCGTGGCCGCGGCGGTGCTCGTCGCGCTGCTCGTGGCGCGCGACCGTGAGCGTGACCGCCAGGCCCGTCGCGACCCGCTCACCGAGCTCGGCAACCGGCGGCTGCTGGCCGAGCAGGGGGCGCGCCTGCTGCGTGACCTCGACCAGTCCGACGGCGACGGCAGCCACGGCCCGGCCCTACTGCTCGTCGACCTGGATGGTTTCAAGGACGTCAACGACACGCTCGGCCACGCCGCCGGCGACGAGGTCCTCGTGGAGGTCGCCCACCAGCTGTCCGCGGTGGCCGGCCCCGACGCCCTGGTCACCCGGCTGGGCGGGGATGAGTTCGCCATCCTGGTGGCCGGCCCGGTGAACCTGCAGGCCGCCACCGTGCGGGCCAAGCGGATCCTCGGCGGCCTGACGCTGCGCGAGTTCCGGGCCCGCGGCGTCAGCCTGGACGTGCGGGCCAGCATCGGCGTCACCGTGGCTCCGCGGGACGGTCGCACCCTCGCCGAGCTGCTGCAGCACGCCGACGTCGCCATGTACCAAGCCAAGCGGGAGCGGTCCGGCGTCGCGACGTATGACGCTGCCCTGGACGAGCACTCCACGGACCGTCTGGAGACCCTGTCGCACCTGCGCGAGGCGATGGTCACCGACCAGTTGCACGTGCGTTACCAGCCGGTGCTGCGCGCCGGGGACCACCGGCTCAGCGGGTTCGAGGCGCTGCTGCGCTGGGACCACCCCGAGCGCGGACTGCTGCTGCCCGCGGAGTTCATCCCGCTCGCCGAGCGCACCAGCCTGATCCACGCGCTGACCCGCTGGGTGCTGCTCACGGCCGTGCGTGACGCCAGCCGCTGGCGTCAGGACGGGCTGGAGGCCTCGGTCGCCGTGAACATCAGCCCGGTGTCGCTGGAGTACGGGCTGCTGGGCATCCTCGAGGAGGCCCTGGCCCTGTACCGGTGGCCGGCCGAGCTGCTCGTGCTGGAGGTCACGGAGAACGCCGTGACCGAGAACCCCGAGCTGGCCCATGGGGTCGTGAGCGCCTTGCGCGAGCGCGGCGTGCAAGTGTCGGTCGACGACTTCGGCGGCGGCTTCACCAGCCTGAGCCAGCTGCGCGGCCTGCCGGTGCACCAGCTCAAGATCGACCGGCAGTTCATCAGCGCGCTGGAGGCCTCACCGGACGACGACGCGGTGGTCACGGCGATCATCGACCTCGGCCACCGGCTGGGGCTGTCCATCGTCGCCGAGGGGGTCGAGACCCGGGCCGCCGCGGAGCGGCTGCACGAGCTCAGCTGCGACGACCTGCAGGGCTTCTGGTTCGCCCGGCCGATGGTGGCCGGCGACGTCCTCCCCTGGGCCGCGCAGCACGCCCAGGGGGTCGCCGACTCAGGTCTGCCCGGCGCCGCTGCGGGTTCCCCCGTCGGCGCTCCGCGGTTGCGCCGCGACACCCGCACGGGCGTCGTCCCGGCCGCCCGGGAGCCGGGCACGGGGTCCTGACGGAGGACGCCCAGCTACTGACGCCCGGACGGGGTCGGCTCAGGCCGACTTCTCCCGCGGCGTCCGCTTGCGCGACTGCTCGGGGGCGTCCCGGCGCACGATCGTCGGGTTGACGTTGTCCAGGACCACCGCGCGGTTGACCACGACACGGGCGATGCCGTCGTCGCTCGGGACGTCGAACATCACGGGCAGTAGCACCTCCTCCATGATCGCGCGCAGCCCGCGGGCCCCGGTGCCGCGCAGGATCGCCTGCTCGGCGACGGCCTCGAGGGCGTCCTCCGTGAACTCCAGCTCCACGCCGTCGATCTCGAACATCCGCTGGTACTGCTTCACCAGCGCGTTGCGCGGCCGGGTGAGGATCCGGACCAGGGCCTCGCGGTCGAGGTTCGAGACCGTGGTGATCACCGGGAGGCGGCCGATGAACTCGGGGATCAGCCCGAACTTCATCAGGTCCTCGGGCATGACGTCGCCGTAGGTGTCCGCGCCCGCCTCCGGCGCGGTGTGCAGCTCGGCGCCGAAGCCGAGGCCCTTGCGGCCGGCCCGCTGCTCGATCAGCTTCTCCAGGCCGGCGAACGCGCCGCCCACGATGAACAGCACGTTCGTCGTGTCGATCTGGATGAACTCCTGATGCGGGTGCTTGCGGCCGCCCTGCGGCGGCACACTCGCCGTCGTCCCCTCGAGGATCTTCAGCAGCGCCTGCTGCACGCCCTCCCCGGACACGTCGCGGGTGATCGACGGGTTCTCGCTCTTACGGGCGATCTTGTCGACCTCGTCGATGTAGATGATCCCCGTCTCGGCCTTCTTGACGTCGTAGTCGGCCGCCTGGATCAGCTTGAGCAGGATGTTCTCGACGTCCTCGCCCACGTACCCGGCCTCGGTCAGCGCGGTCGCGTCGGCGATGGCGAACGGGACGTTGAGCATCCGCGCCAGGGTCTGCGCCAGGTAGGTCTTGCCGCAGCCGGTGGGGCCGATCAGCAGGATGTTCGACTTGGCGATGTCGATGGGCTCGTCGCCCTTGCGGGCCGGCTCACCGGCCTGGATCCGCTTGTAGTGGTTGTAGACCGCCACCGCCAGCGCCTTCTTGGCCGGCTCCTGACCCACCACGTACTGCTCGAGGAAGTCGAAGATCTCACGAGGCTTGGGCAACTCGTCCAGACCGAGGTCGCTGGTCTCCGCCAGCTCCTCCTCGATGATCTCGTTGCACAGGTCGATGCACTCGTCGCAGATGTAGACCCCGGGGCCGGCGATGAGCTTCTTGACCTGCTTCTGGCTCTTCCCGCAGAACGAGCACTTCAGC
>DATFPQ010000286.1:0-2980 GCA_035264765.1 Actinomycetales bacterium
CAAGTATGAGCGCCTTGGCGCCGATGTCCCACCTGCCCCATGTCAGCGCCTTCGTCGCGTTGTGCGCCTTTTGCGCAGACCATGGAGGCCGCCGGAACCAAAGGGCTCCAGCTGCATGACCTGCGTCAATACTGGCCAGCCGTTGATCACTTCACACGCTGCTATACGTTGAAGCGGGACTGAGACCGGTTGTCCGGGAGGGACCGGGCTCGTCCGCTCACGCTCAGAGGCAGGGTTGGGACTGCTGGTCCTTGCTGGTGCTGACCCGCCCTATCGCGGGTCCATGTGCCCAATCCGTGCCCCAGAACCGACGATCACCAGAGGTACCCCGTCCCCCTGATGTTCAGCCTCCCGTGGGTCAGCAGGCGGAGGGTCAAGGGTCGAGCTTGCTCGATCGCGCAGCGACGCGGATGCGCCCTTGACGCTGCGCCTGCTGACCCCAACCGTCCAAGATCAGGGGGACGGGGTACTGCCGCGCGAACCGACCTGCCAGTGGCCCCGGCGTAGCGGCCCGCAGCGCAGCGAGGACACGCGGAGCCGGGCAGCCGAGCGCAGCGAGGCTCTTGAACCAGTTGTCCGCGTACGACCTCACGTGGCGAGGCGGGTACGACCTCACGTCCCGAGGTCGGCGTTCGGATCATGGCATGGGCTCACCTCCGGTGACCAGGTTCATGCGGTCTTTGAGCCGGTAGCTGGGGCCGTTGATGGAGATGACGTCGCAGTGGTGCAGGAGCCGGTCGAGGATGGCGGTGGCTAGGACGTCGTCGCCGAGGACGCCGCCCCATTCGGCGAAGCTCTTGTTGCTGGTGATGATCATGGTGCCGCGTTCGTAGCGGCGGGAGACGAGCTGGAACACCATGTTGGCTTCGGCGCGGTCCAGTGGGAGGTAGCCGACCTCGTCGACGACCAGGACGGCGGGGCGCAGGAACGCCTGGAGCTGGCGGTTGAACCGGCCGGTGGCCTCGGCCGCGCGCAGGCGGCGGACGAGGTCGTCCAGGCTGGTGAAGTAGATCGAGTAGCCGGCCTGGCAGGCGCTGACGGCCAGGGCGACGGCGAGCATGGTCTTGCCGACGCCGGGTGGGCCCAGGAGGGCGACATTGCTCTTGGCGTTGATGAATCCCAGGGTGGCCAGGTCCCGGACCTTGCGGGCGTCCAGGTCGGGTTGGAACGCGAAGTCGAACTCGTCCAACGTCTTGTGGTGCGGGAGCCCGGACAGCTTGAGCGCATTGCGGAATCGGCGCCCCTCACGCAGGCCGACCTCTTCCTCGAGCAGGAGGTCGACGAAGTCGAGGTAGCCCATCTGGGCGGCCTCGGCGCGCGCGACCAGGTCCTCGAGGGTGTCGGTGAGGTGGGACAGCCCCAGCCGCGCGGCGGAGGCCCGGATCCGGTCGGCGACCAGCGCGCTCACCGGACGGTCCCGGCCAGCGCGTAGTGGGCCAGCGGGCGGCGGGCGACCGCGATGTCGGCAGCCGGATGCGCCGTGAGCAGCGCCGGGAGCGGGCCGTCCGCGGTCTGGTCGGCGCCGGCGTTGCAGGGCGGTGGCGCGGACTGGGGCAGCTCGATCACGGTGCCGCGGGTGTTCCCGGTCGGCAGACCGTCCCAGTGCGCGGGATCGACCACCCAGCTGCCGCGGGTGCTGGCCCGTGGGTGGGCCGCGAGCAGCGCCCCCGCGCCGGAGTCGCTGCTCAGCGTGTGGATCGCGACCGTGTCGGGGGTGACGCGCAGCTCGACCCGCTGCCCCGGCCGGACCCGACGGGCCGGCACCGAGTACAGCGAGGCCTCGAACGAGACCAGAGCGTCCTTGCCGACCCGGCGAAGGTGCCGGTCGGCGACCAGATACGGCGCCGGCGGCAGCGGGGTCAGGGCGGCGCGGTCGGCCGCGGCGCGGGCCGCGATGACCTCGCCGTGGGTGCGGTGCACCTGCCCGCGGCGGACCGGTAGCCAGGCGGCGAACGCGGCGTCCAGCTGGCCAAGGCTGTCGAAGCTGCGCCCGGCCAGCACGTGCTCGCGCACGATGTTGACCTGGCGCTCGACCCGTCCCTTCCCCATCGGGCGGTAGGCGGCCAACACGTCGATCACGAACCCGTAGTGCGCGGCGAACGCGGCCGCCTCCGGGTGCAGCGGCACCGCGCACCCAGGGCCGACGTGCCGCCTGACCACGGTCCGGACCCGGTCCTAGACGATGGCGTCCGGCGCCCCACCGAAATGGGAGAACGCCCGACGGTGGCAGGCCCAGAACGTGCCCATGTCCATGCTCGTGGTGAAACAGCAGAACGGGTCCCGCGAGTAGGACAACGTCATGTGGAACGAGTAGACCTTGGAAATCCCGACGTGGGCCAGGACGCCGCCCTCGTCGCCCCAATCGACCTGGGCCTGCGCGCCGGGCACCACCTCGAACCGGCGGTGCAGCCCCGCGAGGGGATTGCCATCACACGCCGCGAGCTCGGCCGCGATCCGCGGCCTGGCCTGCGCGACGTACATCTTCACCCGCTGGTAGTGGCCGGCGAAGCCGTGCTCCGCAGCCAGCCGTTCATGGATCACGCTCGCCCGCAGCGCGATGTCGCGGCGCAGCCAGGCGTCCACCACCTCGGTGAACGGGGCAATCACCAGCGGCTGCGTGCCCTTCCGCGGCGGCGCGGCCGGCGGCGCCACCGGGCCGTCCGCGGCGAGGTACTTCTTCACCGTCTTCCAGTCGTGCCCGGTCTCCCGGGCGATCTCAGCGATGCTCACCCCTGCCTCACGCAGGGCGCGGAAACGACGAATGTCCATCCAAGACTCCGGATCCAGGATCATGTGAGGCGGTCACCCTTCGGCCTTGTCTGCTTGGCGGCTGACAAGCCGAAGGGTGATCACTCATCACAGCGAGACGAGCAACGACTCGCCGAAGCTCAGGACGTCAGGCCGTACACCGCTCGGGACGTGAGGTCGTACGCGGACAGTGGCGCCCACGACGGCGGCGGTGTGGGTGTCGCGGTGGGTA
>DATFPQ010000287.1:0-2029 GCA_035264765.1 Actinomycetales bacterium
CGGCGGTGGCGTCAACGCGATCAACCGGATGATCGACGTCGGCCTCAAGGGCGTCGAGTTCATCGCGATCAACACCGACGCCCAGGCCCTGCTGATGAGCGACGCCGACGTCAAGCTCGACGTCGGCCGCGAGCTCACCCGGGGGCTCGGCGCCGGCGCCGACCCCGAGGTCGGCAAGAAGGCCGCCGAGGACCACGCCGAGGAGATCGAGGAGGTGCTCAAGGGCGCCGACATGGTCTTCGTGACCGCCGGCGAGGGTGGCGGCACCGGCACCGGTGGAGCGCCCGTGGTGGCGCGCATCGCCCGCTCCCTGGGCGCGCTGACCATCGGTGTCGTGACCCGGCCGTTCACCTTCGAGGGACGCCGGCGCGCCAACAGTGCGGAGAGCGGCATCGGTGCGCTCCGAGAGGAGGTCGACACCCTCATCGTCATCCCGAACGACCGGCTGCTGTCGATCAGCGACCGGGCCGTCAGCATGCTGGACGCCTTCAAGAGCGCCGACCAGGTGCTGCTCTCCGGTGTCCAGGGCATCACCGACCTGATCACCACGCCCGGCCTGATCAACCTGGACTTCGCCGACGTGAAGTCGGTCATGCAGGGAGCCGGCAGCGCCCTGATGGGCATCGGCTCCGCCCGCGGGGAGGACCGCGCGGTCCAGGCCGCCGAGCTCGCGATCTCCTCGCCGCTGCTCGAAGCCAGCATCGACGGGGCGTACGGCGTGCTGCTGTCGATCCAGGGTGGCTCCGACCTCGGTCTGTTCGAGATCAACGAGGCCGCGCGGCTGGTCCAGGAGGCCGCGCACCCCGAGGCCAACATCATCTTCGGTGCCGTCATCGACGACGCGCTCGGCGACGAGGTGCGGGTCACCGTGATCGCGGCCGGCTTCGACGGCGGCACCCCGACCCGACACCTGGACGAGCGAGCGCTCGGCCAGGTGGGCGGTGCGGCACGCCCGTCCGCGGCCCCGGTCGCCGCCACGCGGCCCTTCGGCGGTCAGTCCTACACGCCGCGGACCCCGTCGCCCGCTGCCGCGCCGTACCAGGCTCCGGCGCAGGCGGGGGTGCAGGCTCCGGTCCAGCAGCCTGTCGCCTCGGCGCCGGCTCAGCCGCAGCAGAACGGTCAGCCGCACCCGGCCGACGAGGGCTCGGGGCAGCCGCCGGCGAGCCGGCCGGACGGCCAGCGGGAGCCGGTCGTCGTCCCCGACACGCTGGAGCCGGTGCGGGCCGGCCGGCCGCCGCGCTCGGTCACCTTCGACGACGTCGAGGACGACCTGGACGTCCCGGACTTCCTGAAGTAGCCACCCGGTGGCCCCGCGCGGGCTGCCCGACGCGCCCGCCGGCCTCTCGTAGGCTGGCGGGCGTGTTCGTCTCCAGCGAGGAGCTTCCCGGCGTCCGGATGGTGTTCACCGGGCGCGGGCCGGGCATCGGCCAGGCGCCGTACAACGGACTGAACCTGGGCGGGCACGTCGGTGACGACCCGCAGGCCGTGCGCGCCAACCGGGCCGCGCTCGCGGCCGAGCTGGACGTGGTCCCGGAGCGGCTGGCCTTCATGGACCAGGTTCACGGCGACACCGTGGTTCAGGTGGACGACGACTGGCCGGGAGCCTCGCCAGGAGTGCCCGGCCCCGCGTGCGACGCCCTGGTGACGACGCGCTGGGACGTCGCACTGGCTGTCCTGGTGGCCGACTGTGTGCCGGTGCTGCTCGCGGCGCCCGAGGACGGCGTGGCCGGCGTCGCGCACGCCGGCCGCAAGGGGATGGCAGCGGGGGTGGTGCTGCGGCTCGTCGAGGCGATGCGGGACCTCGGCGCCGGCTCCATCGTGGCCCGGGTCGGTCCGTCGGTCTGCCCCCGGTGCTACCAGGTTCCCCTCGACCTGCGCGAACAGGTGGCCGACGCCTGGCCCGTCACCAGGTCGGTGTCTTGGCGCGGGAAGCCGTCCCTGGACGTCGCCGCCGGGGTGCTCGAGCAGCTGGCACCGCACTGCGAGGACGTCGAGCAGCTGCCCGGCTGCACGGTCGAGCGCGCCGACC
>DATFPQ010000288.1:0-2933 GCA_035264765.1 Actinomycetales bacterium
TCCTCCCGGCCCAGCCGCCGCACGGTGGCGGGATCGAACTGCGCGCACTGCGCGAGCAGCCACCCCTCGACCCGCGCGGTCAGGTCGGCCCGGGTCTCCCCGTCCGGGTGCCGGGGCAGCGCCCGCACGCTGGCCAGCACCGCGTCGGCGTGCGCCCGCGACACCCCACCCTCGGCCAGCGCGCGGCCGGTGGCCGGCAGCGTGGGGTCGTCGTCGGAGCGGGCCGCCCCGGTCAGCACCGGCACCCCGGGCTCGGGGGTGGCGTCGGCGGCCGGGTCCAGCGCCCGGGCCGCCCGCACGTCCGCGGCCGCGGTGCGCGGGTCCACCCGCAGCGCCTGCGCGAGCCAGGCCTGGGTCGACGTCGCGCCGACCGCCGCCGCCCACCCGCGGGCGTCCAACTCGCGGACCAGGGCGAGCCGGTGCGCGTCCAGCCGGGCCCGCACGCTCTCGTACTCGCGCAGCCGCTCGATCAGGTCGTTCTCGCCGTGCCGCCAGGTCGGCTCCAGCACAGCCGCATCCACCGCCCGCAACAGCCCCGCCCATGCCGAGCCGTCGTCCGGCACAGAGCCGGTCCGGACGTCGGGGCACGGGCCAATGGCACCCGGCACAGCGACGTCACCCATGGTGGCCCGCTTCACCCCTGCGTCCAGCTTCGCGGCCTCCGTCAGTGCGGCATCCGGCGGTGCGGCGTCCGGCAAGGCGGCGTCCGGCATCGCCGCGCTCGGCACGGCGTCACGGACGGGGGGATGGGCGGCAACGGAAGCACCGAGCGGCACCGCGTCGGGCACGGTGCCCGACCCGACGCCTGTAGGTAGTCGGTGCTTCATGCCAACGAACCTACAAGCCACCACCGACAATTCGGTTCGCCCCAAAGCCCGACGCCGCAACGGGTTGCCTGTGGACAACGGCCGCAGGACAAGGGTCCGTTGTGCTATGTGCCTCACGTAGGACCGGGCTACCCCCACGTGTGAAGTCCGCCTTGCAGCGAGCGACCGAGGTCGTCACGGCGAGCCGACCTGAGCGCGTGGGATGGCAGCACATCGCTCGGGGACTACACAGCCGTCCACAGGGCCCTGGCGCAAGACCCGAACGTGTGTTCGAATGGTCCCGTGCGATGGGACGGGCAGACATTGCAGGCGCGCGACGACGCGGCACTGCCGACGCTGCAGACGCCGGCAGGGATCCCGGGTCTGGTCCGGACCGTGACGACTCCTGAGTTCGCCGGGATCCGGTTCCACGAGGTGTTGGCCAAGAGCGTGCTGAACAAGGTTCCCAGCGCCTCTGGGATGCCGTTCGGCTGGACGATCAACACGTTCCGTGGATGCAGCCACGCCTGTGTGTACTGCTTTGCCCGCGGAACACACGCGTACCTCGACCTCGACACCGGGAGGGACTTCGACCGCGAGGTCGTCGTGAAGACGAACGCCGTCGAGGTGCTGCGCCGCGAGCTCGGCAGGCCCAGCTGGAAGCGCGAGCATGTAGCGCTCGGCACCAATACCGATCCCTACCAGCGGGCCGAGGGCCGTTACCGGCTCATGCCCGGTGTGGTGGAAGCTCTCGCCGGGTCTGGAACGCCGTTCTCGATCCTCACGAAGGGCACCCTGCTGCGTCGTGACCTGCCGCTCCTCGCCCAGGCCGCCACGAGAGTCTCCGTGGGGATCGGCGTCTCGCTGGCGGTCCACGACGACGACCTGCAGGGTCGGCTCGAACCTGGCACTCCGAGCGTCGCCGCGCGGCTGGAGCTCATCCGCGCCGTACGCGCGTCCGGGCTGCCATGCGGCGTGTTCCTCGCCCCTGTGCTGCCTGCCCTCACCGACTCAGTGGCGCACCTGGACCGAGCCCTCAGCTCTCTGGCGGAGGCGGGAGCCACCGGGGTGACCGTGGTGCCGCTGCACCTGCGACCCGGAACGAGGGAGTGGTTTCTGCAGTGGCTTGAGCGTGAGCGGCCCGACCTCGTTCCTCGGTACCGTGTCATGTACGGCCGCGGTACCTACGTGAGCGCCGAATACCGGCGCTGGCTCCGTCGACGCGTCCGGCCGCTGCTGGCCAGGCACGGCCTGGAGGGCACGGCGCGCATCGAGCCGGAAAGGGTGCAGGAGAACGGCTTTCCGCCGGGGAGCCTTCCGGACAGCGGCCTTGGTGACGGCAGCATTCCTGACGACGGCGTTCGTCACGGCAGCGCGGACCACAGGGCGCGCGCGGCGTCGGCTACGACCGAGCAGCTGGCGATGCTGTGACTACGAGCCGTCCCGCTTTCGTGCTGCACGAGCACCAGCGTCCGCGCCACCACTTCGACCTGCGTCTGGAGGAGAACGGCGTCCTGCGCTCCTGGGCCCTTCCTCGTGGACTGCCGCAGCAACCGGGGGACAACCGTCTCGCCGTCCAGGTGCCGGACCACGACCTCGACCACTTGGCGTACGAGGACGCCGAGAAGTCGGTGGCGGATACCGGGTGGTGGGAGGAGCACGACCGCAACGACCGTCGGATGGTCTTCACGCTGCATGGTCGCCGCGACGCCCGCAGGTACGCACTCATCCAGACGTCGCAGGACTGGCTGCTGCGCCGAACCAAGGACCAGCCCCCGTGACGAGGCAGCCGGCGTCGGGACGTCCGTCGACGTCCGACGGTTTCTAGGCGTGCGCGCCGCACGCCTCCCTTCGCCGGAGGTGGGCCAAGATCGGTCAGGTGGTCGGAGGCCGCCTCGATGGTCCACAAGAGATGGTCCACAAGAGATGGTCCACACGAGACGGCCCACAACATCTTGCGCGGGGAGGAACGGCCCCATCTCGCTTAGCCTCGATCCACCGATGATCTTGGCGTGGTAAGCGTGGCGTAATGCGGAGATGCCCTTGCGTGGCAGCAGGATTGGGCTTGCTGAAGGTCCGAATCGGCCGCACACGAAGGGCATCTCGCAGATGCGACTCTCTCACACC
>DATFPQ010000289.1:0-4930 GCA_035264765.1 Actinomycetales bacterium
ACGCGGATCGAGCTTGTCTGGGTCGAGTCGGCGACGGACGTCGCGGGGACGGGCTTCGCTGTTTCGCCGAAACTCGTGGTAGATCGGCAGGATCTCGTCCCGGGCTCTGCCCCTGTCGTACAGCTGGCGGGCCAGTTGTACGCGGAATTGGATCGACTGCGCGGATCTCCGACCCAGCAGGCCATGGTCGAGACCTTGTCGCGCCTGTCGGCGACGGCGTGAGGAGCATGGGATGACGAGCACAGAGGTGAACACGAGCGCCCGTTCGGGGCAGCTCCAGTGTGGCTGTTGCGGCCGGGCCCTGCCGGCACGGCGGTTGACCGAGCTCATGTCTACGCCCGGCGTGTACATCTGCTCCGGCTGCGCTCGGTGGGCCGCTCGCCGAGCCTCCCGCCTGCCGGCCCTGCGCCGGGTCGCTCGCCGGGCTGCTCAAGATGTTGGCGGCTACCTGGTTGGCGACAGGCGCCGCACATTCCGGACGGCTATCCCGATCTTGCCGAGTGCCGACCTCGACCGGACGATAGCGTTCTGGACGCCGGTCGGGTTCAAGGTCGTCGAGCGCTTCGACGGCTACCTGGTGACCCACGCCGACGGTGTCGAGCTGCATTTCACGGTCGACACCGGAGGCGACCCTTCGGACGATGCAGCGGCTGTCCGGCCTGCGGCGGCTTTCGTGCACGTGAAGGATGCGCTGGCGTTGTGGAAGCGCCTGCGATCGGCGGACGTCGTTGGTGTCGGCCGTGTCGAGGATCGGGACTACGGGTTGCGGGAGTTCGCCGTGACCGACCCGGACGGGAACCGTGTTCGGTTCGGCAGTCCGGTACCCGCTGAGGCGATGTCGGAGTGAGTCGGTCCTGGCCGTCGCGGCGGCCGAGGCGCGCACAGATGAGGCGCCGGACCGACAGCGGAGTAGGGGGCGGCGCGGATGCTCGGCGTCGGCCTGCGGCGGTGTGAGTGAGTGAGCGGGTGACGAGCGGGCTGTCCCGAGCTGGGGGGCGTCCCGCTTCGGCCTGTTTGAGGATCTATTCCCGACGCGTCCGCGACCCTGCCCAACCGCCGTATTCCGCTCGCCTGCGGTTTCGCTGGGTGCCCCCGACAGGAATCGAACCTGCGACACAGGGTTTAGGAAACCCTTGCTCTATCCCCTGAGCTACGGGGGCCGGGGGGTCCTGCGGCAAAGAGCCTACCGGACGGGCGTCGGTCGCTCGGGCACATGGGCGGGCCGCCGAAGGCCGCAGTCCGACGTCCGGCAAGATCGGCGCCCTGACGACCACGAAGCGCGGCCGCGCGCACACCCCTGCCGAAGGGACGATCATGGACGTACGGGCGGCGGTGCTGGGTCGGACTACCGACCGCTGGTTCCAACGGCAGTTGCGGAGCTTCCCGCCCGCGACCACACCCGCCGACGTCAGCCCAGTCACAGAGGCGGATCTTGAGCCGCTGCCCGAGCCGGCGCGGCGGTACCTGCGGCGGATGGGGGTGGTGGGCAGGCCGCGCGACTGGTCGTTCCGGGCTCGCTTCCGGGGTCAGTTCCGACTTCGCCCGGGACAGCGGTTCATGCCCTGTGACGCCTGGCAGTACAACACGGCTCCAGTGCCGAGCCGGCTGTTCGCCATGCGCATCGACGTGGCCGGCATCGTCCCGATGTTCGGCACGGACACCTACCGGCACGGTCGCGGACGCATGCACGGCAGGCTCTTGGGCATCGTCACGGTCGCCGACGCCTCCGGCCCGGAGCTGGACGTCGGCGAGCTCGTCACCTATGTGAACGACGCTTGCATGCTGGCACCGAGCATGCTGCTGACCTCGGCGGTGTCCTGGAGCGTCGTGGACGACACCTCCTTCGAGCTGACGATCACGGATGCCGGCGTGGCGGCGACGTGCCGGGTCTTCGTTGATGAGCAGGGCCGGATGGTCGACTTCAGCACCCAGGACCGCTACGCCGCGCTGCCGGGCGGACTCACCCGGGCCCGGTGGACCACGCCGATCGACGGATGGGCCGATTACCAGGGCAGGCCGATGCCGACCGGAGGCCGCGCCGTGTGGCACCTGGCGGATGGCGACTACGAGTACGTGCACGGTCGGTTCGTCCCGGAGACCGTCGCCTTCGGCGTCGCGGCGCCAGGTCGGTAACGGCCACTGCGCCGCGCGCTGGCGTGACGCCGAAAGCCTCACACCAGTGCGCCACCCTCGTCCTTCGGCAGTGTCACCGACGCGGACGCGGCCCCGTACGAGAAAGCCCAACGGCTGCCGCAACCAGGATGAGGGCCAGAACCAGCTCGTTCACCCCCTGGTTGTCGCGCCCGCATTTTCTCGACGTGAGAGCCCTCGCTCAGTCGCCGCCCGATGTGATCCGATGGCCGGGACGACGACGACCGGAGGACGACGTGGACGACGCGATCAGGGCGGGCACGACAAGGATCACCGGCGCCGGCGGCGATGACGTCGAGGCGTACGTCGCGCGACCCGAGGCGCCGTCCACTCGGGGCGGCGTCGTGGTCATCCATCACATGCCGGGCTACGACCGCGCCACCAAGGAGATCACCCGGCGTTTCGCCACGATGGGCTACGACGCGGTGATGCCGAACCTGTACTGGCGCGAGGCGCCGGGTGCCGACCCGGACGACGCAGCCGCGACCGCGCGTGCGGGCGGTGGCGTACCGGACGACCGGCTGGTCGGTGACGTCGAGGGTGCGGCGGCGTACCTCCGGGCGCTGCCGTCGTCCAACGGCAGAGTGGGGGTGATCGGTTACTGCTCGGGTGGTCGCCAGGCGTTCCTTGCCGCCACTAGCCTGCCGCTCGAGGCGGCCGTGGACTGCTACGGCGCCTTCGTGGTCGGCACCCCGCCGGACGGGTTTCCGCTTCAGGTGAAGCCCCTCGTTGACCGGACGCCCGAGCTGTCCTGCCCACTGCTCGGCCTGTTCGGCGCGGAGGACTCCTATCCATCGCCGGCTCACGTCGAGGAGTTGGCGGAGGCGCTGCGAGCGAGCGGCGAGGAGCACGAGTTCCACGTCTTCCCGGACGCCGGTCACGGCTTCTTCGCGGTCGACCGTCCCAGCTACCGGCCCCGGGCCGCGACCGAGGGCTGGGCCGCCATCGAGGCGTTCTTCGCCCGCACCCTGAACGCCTGAGGAGGCCGCCATGTGCACGTACGCAACGCAGATCCGCACCGTTGAGGGCAGCGGCAAGGGCACGCAGGGATGGTTTCCCTTGCAGACGGCCTCGGTCTACTTCGACCACCCGGTACACGCCCACGCCGAGCACACGCTGAACATTGACTTCCTTGCTCCGGACCGCGGACCCGGTGCCCGAGTGGCGCTGGAGCTGACCGCGGCGTCCGCCCGTGAGCTTGTCGACGCCATCACGGCGGCGCTCGCGAGCGCGCCGGCCGAGCTGACCTCATGACAATCCTTCAATCGTGTCGTCTGGCAACTGCGCCGCAGGTGTAGCACAGCGGACTCTTGCCCTGCAGCCCTTGTCCACAGGTTCACTGCTGCATAGGGCTTGTGGATCCTGCTCGATGTTCGGCTGTGGAGGGCTGTGGCTCGCTGCATGGTGTGGCGAGGGTCGGCCTGCAGTCTCAGGTGATCCGTCCTCGAGGGACTCGGTTGAGCTGCGCTTGACGACCTGGCGTGCGGCACGGGGGAGTTGGCCGGCCATGAGGTAGCCGGGGCACCGCATCTCTGAGCGGCTGGTGCGGGAGGACGACCGGCACGGCCTCCGCGGCGCGCGCTTCCGGCAGAGTCGCACGGTTGGCTGTATGACGCATCCGACGTTTGTCATGCGGCGAATTCACAGGCCTGGCTTGCGGCATCGGCTCTTTGGTCCACCCAGACTGTCGGTGGTGCCCGATAGGTTTCTTGGCATGGAACAGCAGCCACCCTCGGACGCCGAGTCGGGCGCCGTGCCGGATACGGCGCCCGACGCCGTGTCCGGTGCTGCGCTCGCGGTGGAGTCGGACATTGCAATGCCGCAAGCCGCGCTGCCGACGGCGGGGGAGACCGCGGACGACCTTGCCGCCGATCCGATGGCCGCGTGGGCGGCGCTCGGTGCGGCCGCGACGGCGGTGGCCGGCGCGCCGTTGTGGCGCTGCTCGGACGAGCAGCTGGTGGACCTGCTGCGGGCCCAGGTCGGGCACCTGGCCAGTATCGACGCCGCCCGCCTCGCGCTGGTCCGCGAGCTGGACACCCGCGGCTGGGCGGCGGCGGTCGGCGCGACCTCGACCCAGGCGTGGTTGGCGCAGGCGCTGCGGGTGGACCCGCGCACCGCGGCCGCGGACGTGCGGGCCGCCCGGGCGCTGGACCCGGCCGCCGACACCCCACCCGAGCCTGGGCTGCCGGTGCTGACCGGCCCCGCCCGGACCGACGACGACCCCACGCTGGCGGCGACCGGCCGCGCCCTGACCGAGGGTGGGGTGTCGCGGGCGCACGCCGACGCGGTGCTGGCCAGCGTGCGGGCGCTGCCCCGCCACCCCGACGGGGAGACCCGGACGGACCTGACCGCACGGGTGGAGGGCTGGCTGCTGGAGCAGTGCGCGGTGTTCGACCCGGCCACGGTGCGCCGGCTGGGCCGGGAGGTGCTGCACGCGGTCGACCCGGCCGGGGTGCTGGCCGAGGAGCTGGCCGCGGCCGCCCGCGACGAGCTGTGGCTGACCCCGACCCCGACCGGGCAGGGTGCGGCTGCGCGGGGAGGCCGACCAGGTCACCGGCGCGTTGTTGACCACCCTGGTCGAGGCCGGCGCCGCGCCCCGCCCGTCGGCGGCGGACGGCCCGGACACCCGGCCCGCGTCCACGAGGCGCGCGCACGCCCTGTCGGAGGTGCTCCGGCTGGCCGCCAACGCCGCCCCCACCGTGCACGGCGGGCTGTCCCCGCACCTGCTGATCACCATGACCCTGGACACCCTGCGGACGGTGGGCTCCGTGCCGGGGGG
>DATFPQ010000290.1:0-2432 GCA_035264765.1 Actinomycetales bacterium
CGTGTGGGCGATCGCCTCGCGGGCGACCAGCTGCTCCGGTGTCAACGAGACTCCCTTGCTCGGCGCCGGGGGCGCCTGACGGCCCGACCGGAAGAGCCTGCCGGCACGACGAGCTGCCGCACGGGGCGGGTCGGAGGTGAAGAACCAGCTTACTCATTTGGTGATTAGCGTCCAGGCAGGCGGCGGTGCATCACACGACGGCGCGCTCGGTGAGCTGCCGGTCATAGCCCGGTCCTGCGGACGACGCTGGGCCGTCCGGTAGAGATATGACCGTGCCATCGAATGCCCCCGCCAGTGAACCCGACCTCTTCGACGTGCTCGAGCTGGAGGAGATCGACCGCGATCTGTATCGCAGCACTCTGGTCTTCCCCGACCCGTATCCGCTGTACGGCGGCCAGGTCGCCGCTCAGGCGCTGCTCGCCGCGGGGCGCACCGTGCCGGCCGACCGGTTGCCGCACTCGCTGCACGGCTACTTCCTCCGCAGCGGCGACGCCCAGCGCCCGACGGTGTTCCGGGTGGACCGGGACCGCGACGGGCGGTCGTACTCCGCGCGCCGGGTGGTCGCCGTGCAGGGCGGAGAAGTCGTCTTCAGCATGTCGGCGTCCTTCTCCGTGGAGGAGGAGGGGCCCGACCTCGTCGCGTCGCCACCGCCGGAGGTCCAGCCGCCGGACGAGCTGAGCAGCTACGAGGTGCCGCGGTTGTTCTCGATGGAGGGCCGCCTGCCCGAGCAGCCGCTCGACGTCGCGCGCCACTGGCCGACGCGATTCTGGGCCCGTAGCCGGCTGAGCCTTCCCGACGACCGGCTCGTGCACGCCAGCGTGCTCACCTATCTCTCCGACATCGGAACCGGCCTGTCCGCCTTCCCGCAGGAGGGCTCCAGCCCGGGACCGAGCCTGGACCACGCGCTCTGGTTCCACCGCCCGGTCCGGCTCGACGACTGGGTGCTGATGGACCTGGTCCCGCGGTCGGTGGCGAGGGGGCGGGGCTGGTACACCGGCGAGGTCCTCGCCGCCGACGGCACGCTCGCAGCGAGCTTCACGCAGGAAGCGCTCTTCCGGCCCGGCCCCAACCCGTTCCGCAAGCAGGTGGACACACCCGCGCGCTGAGCGGGCAGCCCACGGCGAGCTATCCGACGGAGGCGGACCGATCGGCGGGCGCGAGGAGCTCGGCGAGCAGCGCGGCCAGTCCCCGGTCGCCCTCGTCGGGGGCGATGTAGGGCGCGACGGGGACCACCCGCGTTCCGGCCGGCGCTTCCTCGGGCCGGTCGTCCACCACGACGGTGGGTCGGTGGCCGGTAGGCAGGTGCCAGGTGGTCAGGCGGCCGTCGGCGTCCCGACCGGTCTTGTCGTAGATGCCGTGCAGCAGGTGGTCCAGGCCATGGCGGAGAGCCATGGTGGTGGCGTGGTCGCGGCCGCCGGCGCTCCAGAGGACCACCGTGGCGCCGGAGGAGGCCAACGCCGACAGGACCTCTGTCGCGAACGGTCGTAGGCTCGACCCCGACATCGAGTCGACCAGGCAGCCATCGACGTCGAAGGCCCAGATCGAAGCGGGGGCCGGTCCGTCGCTGGCCGAGGACCCCTCGCCCGGATCGGCGGTCAGTGCCACCACTCGGTCAGCGCCTCCAGGTGGCGACGCAGCCGGTGCCGGGCGAGGCCGTCGTCGCCCGCCAGCACCGCCTCGGCGATCCGCCGGTGCACGTGCTCGACCGTGGCGGTGGCCGCGGTCCGGTCGGTGGGTCGCCGGCCGGCCGCATGCCGGTGCCAGAGCTCGGTGAGGATGCGGAGGAACAGCGCGAGCACCGGGTTACCGGCCAACCCGGCGAGCTCGGTGTGGAACAGATCGGAGCGGGCGGGATCGTCATCGGGCCACTCGCTGCCCCACCGGATCGCCGCCTCGAGCTGTGCCGCGATCGCCGGATCGTCTGAACGGGCCGTGACCCGCGTGATCAGGCCCAGCTCCACTGCCTCGCGGACGCTCAGCAGGTCCTGTGCCGTGACCTTCCGGTACTCGAGGTAGAGCGCCATCGTGTCGATGCTGGCCTGGGGGTCGGGAATGCCCACCACCAGACCGCCGCCCGGGCCCCGGCGCATGGACGCCACCGAGTGGTACTCGAGCAGCCGCACTGCTTCGCGCAGCACGGCGCGACTGATCCCGTACCGCTCGAGCAGATCGCTCTCCGAGCCGATGACCGTGCCGACGGGCCAGCCGGCGGCGACGATGTCGTCGCGGAGGGCGCCGGCGACGACCTCCGCGAGCTTCGCCCGCGGGTCCTGGTCGGCCGGCCGGTGGGTGATCGTTTCCTCGGACCGCGCCCCGCTGCGGCGGTTCGAGCGCATCCAGGTCAGCACGCCGTCGAGGTACTCGGCAAGCCGCGCCTCGGCGCGGCCGGCGTCCCCGGCGATCACCGCCTCGGCGATGTCGGCGTGGAACCG